>CAZVSA010000031.1:7512-20840 GCA_964629955.1 uncultured Luteolibacter sp. | reverse complement strand
TCTGCGCCCGCCCGTAGTAGGCGTCGTAATAGCCGGAGGAGAGAACGTAGGTGCCGAGCATGATGCGGCGTTTCACCTCGGGGCCGAATCCCTGCTCGCGCGATTTCTGATAGAGATCGGGGATGTCGGCGGGATTCGCGGCCCGGCGGCCATAGCGGATGCCATCAAAGCGGGAGAGATTGGAAGAGACCTCGGCGGATGCGATGACGTAATAGGTGGCCACGGCGTATTCGGTGTGAGGGAGGGAAATGTCCACGATTTCCGCGCCTTGGGCCGCGAGGCGTTGGATGGAGGCTTCCACCTGGCGGCGCACGCCGGGGTCGATGCCCTCGCCGAAGTATTCTTTCGGGACGCCGAGCTTGAGGCCTTTCACCCCGTCGTTGAGGCCGCTGAGATAATCCGGCACCGGCAGATCGAGGCTGGTGGAGTCCAGCGGATCGTGGCCGGAGATCGCCTGCAGGATGTGAGCGGCGTCCTCGACCGTTTGCGTGAGCGGGCCGATCTGATCGAGGGAGGAGGCGAATGCGACGAGCCCGTAGCGGGAGACGAGTCCGTAGGAAGGCTTCAATCCGACGACCCCGCAGTGGGAGGCGGGCTGCCGGATGGACCCGCCGGTGTCGGACCCGAGGGCGGCGATGGCGGTGTGATCGGCCACGGCTGCGGCGGAACCACCGGAGGAACCGCCCGGGATGCGGTCCGGATCGTGAGGATTGCGGGTGATCTGAAGGGCGGAGTTCTTCGTGGTGGAGCCCATCGCGAACTCGTCGAGGTTCGTGCGGCCGAAGGGGATGGCTCCGGCGGCGCGGAGCTTGCGGATGACGGTGGCGTCGTAGGGGGAGGTGTAGTTTTCCGAGAGAAAGCGCGAGGCGCAGGTGCAGGGGTGGCCGAGGACGTTGATGTTGTCCTTGATGGCGATGGGGATGCCGCCGAGGGGGAGGGAGAGATCGGCGGATTCCGCTTCCTTCAGGGCGGCTTCGAGATCGTGGGAGAGGAATGCACCGGTTTGGCCGTCGCGGGCGGAGATTTCTCCGGCGAGATCGCCGAGGATGGCGGCGGGGGTGGTTTCTCCGGCGAGAAGGCGGCGGCGAAGATCGACGAGGGTCATGGAATTGGACGGGAAATTCACGGAAAAGGGTTTCAAGCGTCGGCAACGACTTTGGGCACGCGGATCTGGCCCTGGGATTGGTCCGGGGCGTTTTGGAGAACGGCTTCCGGGGGGAGGCTTTCATGAGGGATGTCCTCGCGCATTTTTCCGAAGATGGCGGCGGGATGCGCGGTCGGCTCGATGCCCTCGACATCCAGCCGGGAAAGAGTGGCGACGTGGCTGAGAATGGATTCGAGCTGCGGCTGGAAGGTGGCGATTTCCTGTTCGCTCAGTTCGAGGCGGGAGAGATTGGCGACGTAGCGGACATCGATGTGGCTCTGAGGCATGGGGGGAGAATCGGGAATGGGGGAATGGTTTCCAAGTGTCAAGTTGGGGAGGGTGCGCGATCGGAACCGGGCGGTGGATGCGGGAGGCGTGGAAATCAGCAGGAAAGAGGCCGGTTGCAGGATGATCCCGGGGGAACAAGAAGCCCGCGGGAAAACCGGGATTTTTTTGAGAACATTTGAACGTTTGCAAACCTTGAAGGTCTGATTCCTGTGAAAGCGTTAGAAATAGCGCCTTTTGTAAGGGTGTAACAGCACAGTTGTCTGCCGGATCCCATGGGTGTGGGTGGTGGTCAAGACGATTACGGCCGCCGGGGAAGGGACTCCCCGGCGGCCACTTTTTCCCTTGGAGTCCACCGGGGGTGGGGTTGGCATCGGTATGGGCAAGCGAGGGCTTGGGAGTTGGATACGCACCAGCGGCCACTGGAAGATGCTGCGATTGACTGTAGTGCTCCCTTGGAAATTGGACAGCCGATAGTGTTATTCATGCTGCCTGATTGCATTGTTGTTGGTGGTATTGGGTTGGGGTGAGGTAGCTGAGGGATTGATGGGGCCGCCGTGTGTTGTAGTGGTCGATCCATGCCCGCACGGCGAGGCGGGCATGGGCGATGGAGGCGAAGCGGCGCGTCCAGCACAGCTCCTCCTTGAAGGTCTTGATGAAGCGCTCGTGTAAGAGTCCCCGTCAATGGGACATTTCAAAAGTAGGGTTTTCAGGCCGCTTTGGTTGTTTTGTTTTGGTTGGTTAGCTGTTGTTTGAAGATCGTCGGAGGGAGGTTCCTGAGCGATGCGTGGGGGCGCTCCTCGTTGTAGGAGATCATCCATTTGTGAAGGATTTCGCGGACTTCGGTGAGGTTGGCGAAGAGATGCGCGTCGAGCACCTCCCGGCGCATACTGCGGTTGAATCGCTCGATGTAGGCGTTTTGTGTGGGTTTGCCCGGCTGGATGTGGTGGAGACGGACTCCGTTCATTTCGCACCAGGCCACGAGTTTCGAGGAGATGAGTTCCGGTCCGTTGTCGACGCGGATCTGTTCGGGCAGCGGATGGCTGTCCTTGAGTTGTTCGAGAACGCGGATGACACGCATCGCAGGCAGCGACGTGTCCACCTCGATGGCAAGTGCCTCGCGCACACCTTCGTCGATAATGTTGAGGGTGCGGAAGCGTTTGCCGCAATAAAGGGTGTCGTGCATGAAGTCCATCGACCACATACGGCCCGCCTCGGCCGGAGCATCAAGGGGTTCGCGCACGCGAGCCGGCAGCCTGCGTTTTGTCCGGCGCGGGAGGTTGAGTCCCATGGATCGGTAGACGCGCAGGACGCGCTTGTGGTTCCAGCCCTCGCCGTGCTGGCGCAGCCAATGATAGCATTTGCGGAAGCCCCAGCGCCCGTGTTTGCCAACCACTTCGTTGAGCCTGGCGATCACGGGCGCATCGCGTCCGGAGCTGTCGGACGGGCCGCGATACCAGCCCGAACGGCTCAGTCCCATGATCCCGCAAGCGCGGGTAGCGGGGAGGTTTTCCTCTTCGATCAGCCAGCCGACCGCCTCGTGGCGCTCGACTGGCGTCAGAGCTTTTTTTCGAGCAGGGATTTGATGGCATCGTTCTCCATGGCGAGATCGGCATACATGCGTTTGAGCTTGGAAAGTTCAGCTTCCAGCTCCTTGGTGCGCTTGAGATCGGAGACACTTAGGCCCCCGTATTTGCTCTTCCAGTTGTAGTAGGTTGGCTGGCTGATGCCGTGCTTGCGGCAGACTTCCGCCACCTTCATCCCCGCGTCTGTTTCCTTGAGGATCGCCACGATCTGGCTCTCCGTGAATTTGCTCTTTTTCATCGTTTCAGTTGCTTTGTAGCAGCCCGAAACTCCATTTACGATCTGTTCCGGATCAGGGGACTCTTACAGATAGTTACGCTCTGCTGGCGGAGGGTGCGGTCGAAAGCAGGGCTAGGAATCAATCAGCAGAGGTGATAGTGATTTGCGTGTTTGATGAGTGCATTGGCGATCTCTTCCCCAAGGGTTACCGGTACTGCATTGCCGATTAGCCTTCCTAGCCGATTGAATCGAACCTCCGTTGCTGATGCGACGAACTGATAGTTCTCAGGGAAGGTCTGAAGCATAGCGGCTTCACGAAGGGTAATTGCCCTATCTTGCTCGGGGTGCCCGAAGCGACCATTGCCAAATCCGAAGCATTGAGTGGTGATGGTTGGACTTGGTTTGTCCCACTCCATCCTACCGTAAACGCTTGGATAGGTCTGACCGGTTGCCTTAAGATGACACTTGGCTCGTAAACGAGGAGGCCAATCTCTCCAAGTTCCTCCTGGGGCCGATGCCCGTATCCGCTCAAGATTCACGGCACTGAGCGAGGGAGCAACGTGGAGTGGGTCATTAGGATCGCTTTCGCCAGCGGAAACAGGTTGTAAGTGCGCAAGAGTTTCTCGAACTGTAACGACCGAATTAAATGTCTCGGCAAGCTCTAGTTTCTCAGGTCCTAACTTCGAGCCAAGCAAGACAAGGCGCTTTCGAGTCTGTGGAATTCCAAATGCTGTACAATCTATAACTTTCCACCAAAGTGAGTAACCATTCAACGCTACTAAAAAAGATTGGAATACTTCGTGGTCAACAAGCTGAGGGACGTTCTCCATCGTGATGAAGGTCGGTTGCACTTCCGAGACAAGTCGCCCAAACTGTCGGAGGAGAGGCCACTGTGATTCATAATTCTGATTCCGCCCGCTTCGACTGTAAGTCGAAAATGGCTGGCATGGGGCACACCCAGCGAGGAGTGTTAGCCGTTCCCCTCGAAATAGTCGTTGGACTACCTCTGCCTGCAATTTGGCTACATCGGCTTCAATGAACTTCGCATCATTATTCGCTTCGAAGGAAAACTTGCAGTGGCAATCAATATCAACGCCTGCTCGCACTTTAATGCCCGCACGAATCATTCCATGCGTAAGTCCCCCGACCCCGCAAAAGAGGTCAACAGCTTGGATCTTTATTTTTCGTTTCTTGGATGAAAGAGCACTAGGCATGACTCAAGTAGTACGGTGCTGTTCTTTCAAAAATTGGAATCCCTGAATGTAATCCACGAAATTTTCAACGACGCCTCGCATGTAACGAACTGTAGCGTCCTTGATAGCCGCTAATTCAGATACCGTTACACCTTGAGTGCATTCGCTAAACGAAACCTCTCCGTGGGCGAGTTTATTTCGGTAATCCTTAACAACACCGAGAGGTCCGAGATCATTTTTTATTTTTCGCTTTATTAGCGAATATATTTCCTCCTCTACTTGGACCTGAAATCCAAGACGCTTGACAATGGATTCTATCGTGCCGTCATCCCAATTTCCTCCGCCTCCTTTTTCTATTGAAAATGGTTCTACAGGAACTGCTGACTTCGCAAAGAAACCACATGCAGCTTTCAGCCTGTTCTCATAGGTGAGTTCGACATGGGTGCGTGCGACCTGTCTGATCCACTCTTTCTGAATTTCTTCTCTTAGGTGAAGAGGCTCTCGCCCGGTCGAAGCGTCACTAACGGCTTCGATACAGGCGCTAATCGTGGATTCCACTAAATTGTAAAGCTGCACGTAGACAGTGGAATAGAGAACTTTTTGTTGAGTTGAGGAAATTAGGTAATCGCCACCTTCAATATTCAGGCGAGGGGGGCCTTCGCGGGCTTGTCGCTCCAGCGCTGAAAGCAAGTCCAAGTATGCTTCCGCTTCGACTACTCGCTCATCGAAAAATAACCTGAGGTCTCGCATGCCTTACTCAAGAAGCTTGTCTTTTACGAAATTAATTCTCAGGCGAAGCCGAGCGATCGCGTTAGCCCCATCAGAGCCTGTTACGCGCGAAAAATCATCACTGCTCAGCCAGTCATCAACGGGAGGTGGAGGCGTGGTTTCCAGTTCTGGCTTAGCGGCCAATGCAAGGCGTGAACCAATAGCGATGGCTTCAAAACGTGCTTTCGGAGTTGCTTTCCCTCTAGCATTTCGGCGGAATCCATAGGGGAACGTCTTTGTTATGAAGTCCATAGTTCGGTTGAACTCGATTTCATAGGCTGGAATAGTTTCCGGTTCCGCAAGGGCCTTCTCGTTCATCGCCTTGACGTAGTTAAAAAGAAATTCCGAAGGCCGGTCTTTGTATTGATCCAAACCGTCGCTGTAGCCGAAGAAGCGGGTAATCAATTCTTCTCTTGCCCTTTCTTTCTCTTCTTTTTGAGAAACAGGAGCCAGATCGGTAAATGTCGGCGTAGTAGCAAGACGGGTGATGAGGCCCATGAAAGGGCCAGTGAGGGCACCTCGTCGAACCTCCGAAGGATTGGCGATCTTGCTTCCTGTATTGATCCGATCGAAGAGATCAAATCTGGCTTGTTCGTCTGCATGCTCGTTCAAGACGATTCCCCGAATAGATCGGTTTTTTATTTTCCGCTGACGCGACTCAGGAAGCTCCGAGAAAGTAAATCCGCTGACGTGAGTGAGGCTCGCAAGTTCACCTAAACGAAGATTGCCCAGAACGAATTCTTCAAGAGTTCTCAACCGTTGCGACCCGTCAACGACTTCCAAGCGACCGTCCGGCATTTCCCAGAAGAAGAGGAAGGGAATTGGCAAGCCGATAATAAGAGATTCAATGAACCGGGATTTCCGATCTTCCTCCCAAGTGAATGCCCGTTGATAAGCAGGGACGACGAATTCCCCGCCCCTCATTTTACTGGCGAGCAACTCCACGGTGTACTCCGTGAGGTAGAATTCAATTCGCTTCGAGAGTTCGACGATCTGTTCCTCGGCAGCAAGTGCCTGTTCCGTCGTTTTTGGTTCTGATGCCCGAGTTCGTGCTGCCATTGGTGGCAAGTGGTTTATGTAGAATGGAATAGTGTCTTTTGGTGCGCTGCCCAGATTGGTTGGCGTTGCGTTGAAATCCTTGGCGGAATGAAGCGAAAAGGCACGAAAAATCGTCCCATAGTGACGAATGAGTCCGGGCGAACGGCTGAGAAACAATGTGTAGGGATAGGGCGGGATAGCAGTCAATCGCGAGATCGGATTGATCCAGCAGTGGGACCGATTTTGACCACTGTCCTGACCACCTTCGTTGAGCACTTAGATCTCGAAAAGGTGGTCGAAATGGAGTGAGGGCGGGTGGACGTCCTTTGATTTCCAAGGGTGACTGGGAAAAAGTGCGATTAGGAAGCTCTTGTCCATTGAGGCGAACGGGTTTCGCACCCGAACGGGAACGGGTGACAGGCGGAGATGTGGTAGGCTGATCACATGCAATCACCAGGCACTTCGCCAAACCACCCCGTGAATGTGCCAGCCGCAAATCCAGAGGAGCCGTGGATCAATTCCTACGATGCGTGCCACCATCTCGGAATCTCAATCGCTACCCTGCATCGTTGGGTGAAGGCAGGAAAGCTGAAACCTAAGCGGACGCCGGGGAGTATTCCGATTCCGGCTGTCCCATCTGAACGCCCTTCTTCGGTGATTCTCCGGTCTTCAATCCGGGAGAGAACGCGTCCGGTGACCACGGATGCATTCGACTGCCAGTGAAAGCCTATCGGCGCGGGGGGTGGAGTTCAAAACTGCCGGAAAACTGCCGGAAGACCTTTAGAAGCCCCCTTTCGGGGCACAAAAAAGGAGGCTTTGTAAGCCTCCTAATTTGTTCATTTCCAACGGATGGTGCTCGAAAGAGGACTCGAACCTCCACGGGTTACCCCACTAGATCCTTAGTCTAGCGCGTCTACCAATTCCGCCATCCGAGCATTTCGGGTTGGGTGGGCGCACTTGTTACGGGCCGGGAACGGGGTTTGCAAGAGAATCTTTGAGAAAATTCCGTGTCTTTTTTGGCATCGTTACGGCTTGCTTCCTGTGGTCCCGGAGGAAGCATGGGCCGTTCCTTTTCATCATGGAAGCCATCCGAGCAGAAGCAGTTGTGAAGTCCTTTGGCAGCGTCCGCGCGCTTGATGGCATCGATTTGAACGTGGAGCCGGGCGAATTGTTTTTCCTGCTCGGCGCGTCCGGATGCGGAAAAACCACCCTGCTGCGGTGCATCGCGGGATTGGAGACCCCCACCAGCGGGGTCATCCGGTTCGGCGATACCGATGTGACCCGCACGCCGCCCCACAAGCGCGAGGCGGCGATGGTTTTCCAGAGCTACGCGTTGTGGCCGCATCTAACCGTGGGACAGAACATCGCCTTCGGGCTGGAGGAGAGGAAGATCCCGAAGCCGGAAATCAAACGCCGGGTGGAGGAGGCGCTGGAAATGGTCCGGCTGCCGGGGTTCGGATCACGGGGCATCGACCAGATGTCCGGCGGCCAGCAGCAGCGGGTTTCCCTCGCGAGGGCGCTGGTGGTGCGGCCCCGCTGCCTGCTTCTGGATGAGCCGCTTTCCAATCTGGACGCCCAGCTCCGGGTGGAGATGCGCCGTGAGATCCGCCGGATCGTGAAAGAGGGCGGCCTCACGGGCATTTATGTGACCCACGATCAGGAGGAGGCGCTGGCGATGGCGGACCGGATGGCGGTGCTTCATCTGGGAAAGATCGCGCAAGTGGGGACTCCGGAGGAGGTGTATCGGGCTCCGATGAGCGCTCATGTGGCGGCTTTCATCGGGGAAACCAATTTGATCGAGGGGGAGGTGGTGGAGATCCGGCAGGATTTCGCCGCGGTGAAAATTTCCGGGGGACTCATCATCGGACGCATCAGCGATCCTTCGTGGAAACCGGCCGCGGGGGAGCCCGCCCGGCTCTCGATCCGGCCCGAGGCTTGGCGGCTCCATCAGGAGGCGGGGGACAATCCTCTCCGCGGGGAAATTTCCGACCGCACGTATCTCGGCCAGCGCATCCAGTATTGGATGGAGACTCCCGCCGGGCGGCAGCAGGTGGTGGAGATGAACCCCCACCGCATCCATGCTCCCGGAGACTCCGTTCTTCTCCACGCCCGGCCCGAGGACGTGGTGGTTCTCAAACTCTGATTTCTCCCTGTGAAAAGACGCGCCTGGATCATCATCGGCCTGCTGGCATTCATCATCGCATTGCCGATGGTGCTCCGCCGCGAAACCGCCACGGCATCCGCCCGCAACGCGGACGACCGGCTCGTGATCCTGACCCCGCACAATGAGTCGATCCGGCAGGAGTTCGGGGAAGCCTTCGCCACGCATTGGAAGGAGACCACCGGTCGTTCGATCTATGTGGACTGGCGGACTCCCGGAGGAACCTCGGAGATCCGTATGGTGATCGATGCGGGATACAAAGCGGCGGAGGAAACGGGCCGCGAGGGGATCGGCGTCGATTTGTTCTTCGGGGGAGGGGAGCCGGATTTCGCATCCCAGGCGAGGCAGGGGCGACTGGTCCCGCTGGAAGTGTTCGGAAAACAGCCGGAACTTTTCGGAGAGGAGGGGGGGATTCCCCAGATTTTCACCGGGGAGAGGTATTATCCGGATGATCACGTTTGGGTGGCGGCCGCCGTTTCGCAGTTTGGAATCTGTTACAATCCGGACGTCCTCGCCCGTCTGAAGGTTCCTCCGCCGGTTTCGTGGAATGATCTCGGCGATCCCCGTTATGCGGGGGCGATTGCTTTGGTGGATCCGACGAAGAGC
This sequence comes from uncultured Luteolibacter sp., assembly GCA_964629955.1. Lineage (GTDB taxonomy): Bacteria > Verrucomicrobiota > Verrucomicrobiia > Verrucomicrobiales > Akkermansiaceae > Luteolibacter. The sequence continues at coordinate 11,842 of CAZVSA010000031.1, read as the reverse complement.
GGTTCGGTGGCGCGGACTTTCGAGCTTCTGGTGCAGGGGGAGATCCAGCGCGCGTTGTCCGCTCCCGGAGCCGATCCGGGAAAAGCATTGGAAGAAGGCTGGGCGGCGGGTTTGCGGCTGATCCAGCGCATGTCCGCGAATGCCCGTTACTTTACCGACAGCGCGTCGAAGATTCCCCATGACGTCGGCCAGGGGAATGCGGCGGCGGGCATGTGCATCGACTTCTATGGCAGGTCGTACGCCGAGGAACTCACGACCCGCGACGGCAGCCCGCGCTTTGTCTGGATCGCGCCGCAGGGAGGGACGACTCTGAGCGGCGACCCGATCGCGGTGCTGAAGGGTGCGCCCAGCCCGCAGCTCGCGCAGGCGTTCGTGGAGTTCTGTCTCAGCCCGGGCGCGCAGAATCTTTGGTTCGGAAAACCCGGCACGCCCGGAGGGCCGCAGGCGCGGTCGCTTCATCGCGCGCCGATCCGCAAGGATCTTTACACGCCCGGCCGTCTGGAAAATTCCTCCATGCCGGAAGCCCGTCCCTACGAGGATCCGGCGAATTTCATCTACCGCCGCGAGCTGACCGGGAGTGCCTTCAACACCCTGCGCCATCTGGTGAAAATCATGTGCATCGATTCCCATCAGGAAATGAAGGAGGCATGGCTCGCGATGCGGGATGCGGGCATGCCGGAGGAGGCGATGGCCGTGTTTTCCGATGTATCCATCATGCCTTATTCCCTCGGAGGGCAGGGGGATCCCGTGCTGGACCGGGGTGACGCGCTCCGGATTTCCGAACGATCCGCGGAGCTTGGCGCGTGGTTCCGCTCCAATTATCAGGCTGCCGAGGCGATCGCGCGCAGCCGTGCCAACCCTGCCAGCCAACGATGAAACGAGGGCCCGCTCTATTTCTCACCTGCGCGATCACCCTGTTGCTCGCGGTGTTCTTTTTGTATCCCGCGGGTCTTGTGGTGAAGCAGGCGTTCCTCGCCACGATGCCCGACGGGAGCACCCGCTGGACCTTCGCTTTCGTGGCAGCGGTTTTCCAGGATCCGATTTACCGGGAGGGGTTGTGGAATGCGTTCGCGCTCGGGATTTGCAGCACGCTCGCCACCGTGGCCATCGCCTTTCCGCTGGCGCTGGTGGGGCACCGCTTCGATTTCTTCGGGAAAAAGGCGCTGGGGGTTCTTGTCCTTGCCCCGCTCATTCTTCCTCCGTTCGTGGGAGCCGTCGGGGTGAAGCAAATGATGGGCGTCAACGGGGCATTCAACGCCTTTCTGATCGATTGGAACCTGATGGACCCGGCTGTGCCGTTCGATTGGCTGGCGCACGGGCGCTTCGGGGGAATCGTGCTGATGAACGCCCTCCATCTCTATCCGATTTTGTATATCAACATCGCCGCCGCGCTCGCGAATCTCGATCCCGCCATGGAGCAGGCCGCGGAGAATCTGGGATGTCCTCCGTGGAAACGCTTCCTGCGCATCACGTTGCCGCTGGCGATGCCCGGGGTGTTCGCCGGGTCGTCCATCGTGTTCATCTGGTCTTTTACGGAACTGGGGGTTCCTCTGGTTTTCGATTACGCCCGGGTTGCTCCGGTGCAGATTTTCGATGGGATCAAAGGGCTGGACAAAAATCCCATCCCATACGCCCTCACCGCGATTCTTCTCGTTGTGGCGGCTTCGGTGTTCGCCGTTGCGAAAAGGGTGATCGGGCGTTCACCGTTGGGCACCGCGCCGCGTCCCAAAGGCCGCACGAATTCCCTCCGGCTCCGCGGCTGGCGTTCCACCGCCGCTTGCGCGCTTTTCGCGGGCACCTTTCTGATCGCCTGTGTTCCCCATTTGGGGGTTCTTCTGCTGTCTCTGGCGGGCCGCTGGTATGGGACGATCATTCCGGATGAATTCACCCTCCGGCATTACGACGAGGCTTTGGGGAATGGGCTTGTCGTCCCATCGATTCAGAATTCCCTGCTCTATGCGGGCTGCGCCACGCTTGTTGCTCTTGCCATCGGCCTCGGGGTGGCGTGGGTGGTCGTCCGTTCCGATCTGAAATTCCGCGGCATGCTCGATGCGCTGGTCATGCTTCCTCTCGCGGTTCCGGGTCTGGTGATGGCTTTCGGTTTCCTCGCCCTTTCACAGGAAGGAAAAGCGTTTCACTTTCTTGTCGGCCCCGGAGGAAATCCCTTCCTGTTGCTGGTCATCGCTTATGCCATCCGGCGGCTCCCCTACGTCGTGCGCTCCGCCGTCGCCGGACTCCAGCAGAGCAATCCCGCCCTGGAGGAGGCCGCCCGTTCACTCGGCGCCACGCCCGCCCGGATGCTTCGCAGGATCGCCCTTCCTCTCATCGGGGCGAATCTGGCGGCTGGTTCCATCCTCGCCTTCGCCTTCGCCATGCTGGAGGTGAGCGACAGCCTCATCCTTGCCCAGCAGGCGCAGCACTATCCCATCACCAAGGCGATCTACACCCTGTTGAGCACCCTTGGAAATGGCACCGAGCTTGCCGCCGCTCTTGGAGTATGGGCGATGGTTTTCCTCTCCGTCGCCATCATGGGCGCTGCGGTGCTCGGAGGAAAACGGGGCGGGTTGTTCCGTGTGTGATGTGGCGGCGATCACCGGTCGCCGCGAATCCCGGTGTCTTGTTCGGGATTGGCCTTGCCAGCCTGTCCGAAGCCGGGGGGGAGCCATGACAAGCGGCGACCAATGATCGCCGCCACATTGCCGCCTCCCCGCGCCACTTTTCTCAGGGGGCGGGGGTGGGGGTGCGGACCATTTCGATGGTGCCGGTGTGCTTTGCGCCGGGTTTGACGACGAGGGAGGTGGCCCGGACCAAGCCCTGAAGGTGGGTGCGTTTTTCGAGGACGATGGGTCCGCTGCAGGAAATCTGGCCGCGGACGTTGCCGTCGATGAAGGCACTTTCGGCGGTGACGGGGTTGAGGAATTCAACCCTCGCCCCGCGCTCGACCCTGAGCTGGCGGCAGCGGACTTTTCCGAGGATTTTGCCGTGGCTGCGGATGATGAGATCCCCGGAGCATTCGACCGAGCCGGCGAGTTCGCCGAGGACGGTGAGGTTGTGGCAGCGGATGGTGATGCCGGAAACGATGCCGGTTTTGGTGATGAGGACGTCACCGCTGGTCTGGATGGCGCGGTTCCAGGGTTCGGTGATTTCGTAATCGCGGAGGCTGACGTAGCCGCCGCAGCGCGGGCATTGGCTGGATTGGGCCTCGGCGACGGCGGTGAACGGGTGGCCGCAGCCGAAGCAGGAAATCTGCCGCGGCGGCCTGATTCTCGTGAAAAGGCGGACGAGAAAAGGTCTGGGCGGAGGAGCGGGCCGGGGAAGGAGGGAGGGGGAAGAGTAGGAGAGTTTCGGGGGAGGGGGCGGGCTTTCCGGGGAGGGGTCCTTCCCGGGTTTTGCGAGGCGTGTGGCAGGCCGGTTGCGCGGAATGCCCTTGCCGTCGCGAACCTGATAGTTCGCGCGGCAGGAGCGGCATTGGGTCGATACCACGAGCGCGGGTTCCACCTGCAGGTGTCCGCACTCCGGGCATGTCACATCGATGCGGTGGCGCTGTGGCTCATCGGCCATGACCTGGCATCAGGAAGCGGTGCCTGCGAGCGTGCCTTGTTTTGGTGTGTCCTTGCCTTGCGATTGCGGGGATTTGCCTCCCGTTTCGCCGCCTGGAGCCAAAGAGGGGGTGCCGACCGTGGATTTGCCGACGAAAATGGCTCCAGCTTCGATGGAGACGGTTTTCGCCTTGATGTCGCCGATGACTTCGGAGCTGGCTTTCAGCTCGATGCGGTCGGTGGCGGTGAGGTTGCCGTGGACTTTCCCGTAAACGACGACGGTGGCCGTTTTGATTTCGGCCTTGAGGCGCGCGTTTTCGCCGACGGTGAGATTGCCGTCGGAGGAGATTTCCCCTTCGATCTTGCCGTCCACGACGAGGTCGTTGGTGAATTTGACGGTGCCTTTGATGTCAACGTCGGTGGAGAGGACATTGCGTGTGGCGGCGGGTGAGGAGCGGGCGGGCGCTACGGCTGCCTGCGTGCCGTAGGAGGGTTGCACGGGCGGTGCGGCTGCGGAAACAGGATCCGGATGGCGCTGGATTTCCGGAAGGGGAGGTGCGGGGCGAGGGGCCTCGCTGACGTCTTGGCCTATGACTTTTTTGAACACGATGATAGGAATGGTTGGGGTGATTGGATTGTCAAATGGTTTTGCCGTTTCAGGGCTCGGAAGAGGATGGCGGAGCGGGTTCTTCTTCGGGGGAAGGTTCTTCGGATACGCCGGGTGGGGCCTCGGGAATTTCAGCGGATTCGGGGGTTTCTTCGGCGGATTCCTCGGGGAAGAACTCCGATGC
>CAZVSA010000031.1:528-7502 GCA_964629955.1 uncultured Luteolibacter sp. | reverse complement strand
CGGCGGATTGGAGCCCGGGCCGGAGGGAGGGAGGGGCAAGCATGGGAGGAACGCTGATCGGAGGGGCGGCTTCCTCGGGGGCGGGGGGAGGATCGATCTCGACGGGGGCGGCGGCGTTGAGGAGCGCGAGGCGGCGGTTCGCGGTTTCGGCGAAGTTGCTGTCAGGGAATTCGATCCGGGCGCGGTCGTAGAAGGAGCGGGCGGCGGAGGTGTCGTTTGCGGCTCTTTCCAGATCCCCGAGGTAAATGAGGGCGTAGGGGGCGAGGAAACGGGCGGATGAGTCATCGAGGATGGCCTGGAACTGGGCGCGGGCTTCTTCGTTTTTCCCCTGGGAGGAGAGTTTGGAGGCGAGGCTGGCGCGTGCGGAGGGGATGGCGGCGTGTCCCGGGTGGGAGGAGATGAGGTTCTGCAGGGTTTGGATGGCGGCGTCCTGATCGCCATCGGCCCATTGGTGGTCCGCGAGAAGAACGGCGGCGCTGCCCGCGGCGATTGTGTTTTCGTGATTTTTCAGAACTCCTTGGAGGGAGGGGAGATCCTCCGCTTTGCTGAGGGCCGCTCCTGCTGATTTCTGGCGTCCTTCGGATACGCCGCGGTAGATGACCAGGCCGATGGCGGCGATGACCAGCAGGACGGCAAGGGCGAAGAGGGAGCGTTGGTTGCGGTCGAGGAAAAGCTCGAACCGGCCGGGGCCTTGCGAAATTTCCCCGAGGGGGCCGGTGGAGTCGCCCGAGGGTTTGGGAGAGTTGGAGAGAGATGCGGACATGGAGGAGATTGGCGGCGGAAGCGCGATCAAAGCGGTGTGCGCGGCGAAATCAACCCGGAAGTCAGAAGTTTCCTGTTTTCGGTGGGGATGGGTGCGGAATTTTCATGGCGCGGGCGGAGCGGGGACGGGTAGGATCGGCGCCGATGGCGAGCAGATTGTATGTGGTGGCGGGGGAGGTGAGCGGGGATTCGCATGGTGCGGGGCTTTTGCGATCGTTGCGGGAAATGGCACCGGATCTGGAGGTTGCCGGAGCGGGCGGTCCGCGGATGGCGGAAGTGGCGGGTGGGAGGTTGAATAACTGGGTGGAGCAGGCGGCGGTGATGGGGGTTTGGGAGGTGTTGAAGCACTATGGCTGGTTCAAAAAGCGCTTCGGGGAGATGCTGGAGGAGGTGAAGGAGTTCCGGCCGGAGGTGTTGTTGCTGATTGATTATCCGGGTTTCAATCTGAGGTTTGCGGAGGCGGTGCGGAGGGAGTGCCCGGAGACGCGGATCGTTTATTACATCAGCCCGCAGGTGTGGGCGTGGAACAAGGGGAGAATCCCGAAAATGGTGCGCCTGCTCGATGAGATGCTGTGCCTTTTTCCGTTTGAGCAGCCGATTTTCCAGGAGGCGGGATTGAAGACGACTTTCGTGGGACATCCTCTCGTGGATTTGCTGGCGGAGGACCGGCTGGCGGAATCGGTGCGGGAGGAAAAGCTGGTCGGTTTGTTCCCCGGCAGCCGGGAGAGGGAGGTGGCGCGGTTGTTTCCGATGATGATCGAGGCCTCGGCGCGGCTGGCGGCTTGGGATCCCGGTTTGAAATTCGAGGTTCCGGCGGCATCGCCGCGGTTGGCGGAGACGATTCGCGGATTGATCCGTGCGGCGGGGGCGGAGGAACGGATTCTGGTGACGGAGGGGGGAAGCCACGAGCTGATGCAGCGCGCCTGCTGCGCGGTGGTGGCGAGTGGAACGGCGACTTTGGAGGCGGCGTATTTCGGGCTGCCCTACTGTCTGGTTTATGCGGTTGCGTGGCCGACGTATGTGCTGGGGAGGCTTTTGGTGAAGATCGAGCACATCGGGCTGGTGAACATTCTGGCGGGGGAATTGGTGGTGGAGGAGTTCATTCAGGCGGATGCGGACGCGGCAACGGTGGCGGGGGCTTTGCGGGAATTTCTGGAGCATCCGGAGAAACGATCGGCCTTGTGTGCGAAACTGGCGGAAACCACCGCCAGGCTGGGACCGCCGGGAGCGCATGAGCGGGCGGCGCGCGCGGTGGCGGGGTGGTTTGTTTCCGGAGGGGAAGAGGGCGGCGACCGGTGATCGCCGCTACTTTGAAAGACGGCGACCGGTGATCGCCGCCACGGGTGATCGCCGCTACGGGTGGAAACCGAGGGAGCGGCCAAGGGCGAGGCAGGCGTCCGCTGTTAGAAGCCCGGCGGAGGGGCTGGGATCGGCGAGACAGGCGGCTGCGGTGCAAACGGCGAGTTCCAGCGCGGCGGCGGGCGGCAGGTTTTCGTGAACGGCGTGAAGATAGCCGGCGGCGAAGGCATCACCCGCGCCATTGGCTCCACGGATGTAGCCCGGAGGCACGCGGACCGCGCCCTGGGTGAGAGCGGTTCCATCGCCGCGCACGGTGGCCGCGCCGTGTTCGGTGTGAAGGACCACGGCGGAACGAATCCCGAAGGAGAGCAGCTCGGAGGCGGCTTCCAGCAGAATTTCCGTGTCCGCGGGGTCGATGGGACGACCCAGAACGCGGGATGCCTCGACTTCGTTGATGAGCAGGTGATCGGTGAAGGGAAGGGCGCTGAGAACGATTTCCCTGAAGCGGGGGTTTTCGGCGCTGACGATGTCGATGCTGGTGACGAGCCCGGCGGCGGCGGCTTTTTCCAGCAAAAGGGATGCCCGCGTCCTGCCTCCGGGGGTGAAGGTGTCGAGTTCGTCGAGGAGCATGAGGTAGGCGAGATGGAAGATGCGCGCCCTGTTGCCGTGGAAGTCGATCTGCGAGCCGTCGAAACGGGCGTTCGCTCCGCGGCGGTGGAAAAAGGTGCGGCGGCCGGTTTCCCGGGCGGTCATGACATCGGTGTAGGAAGTGGGCGATTCCTCATCGGTGACGAGCCCGGAGACATCGATGCCGTGGTTGAGGCAATCATCGAAAATCCACTGGCCGTCCTCGTCCGCTCCGATCCTTCCGGCGGCGGCCAGAGGGTAGGCGACGCCCATCGCGGCGAGGTCTTTGAGGATGTTGTAGGGGCCGCCGCCGTTCGAGCGGGATTCGCCTTCGATGTTGGCGAGCATGTTTTCCGCAGGATAGGCGTCGATGCGCTTGATGCGATCGACGATGAAATTTCCTGCGGCGAGGATGCCGTTGCGGGAGTTCATGGGGTGACGGCTTGCTGGGTTTTCCGGGAGGCGAGAGCGGCGGCGAAGATCTGGTGGGAGGCTACGGCTTCTTCCGGGGTGGCGCAGCCGAAGCGTCCGTCCAGCAATCCCTCGCGTTCGAGGAGGTAGGAGGCCCACATCTGCTGGATGACGTCGGGGAAGCCGGGCTCGAAGATGCCTCCGGTGACGGTTTTGAAGGCGGTGGAGAAGCCGAGTTCGGTTCGTTTCCACCATTGTTCCTTTCCTCGCTCGAACTGCCAGAGGGTCTTCGGTTCGGCGGTGGAATAGCGGACGCCGCCATCGGTGCCGAGGATTTCGATGAACCAGGTGTTCGTCGCTCCCGGGGCGAGGCGTTTCATCTCCAGGCGGAGGGGGGTGTCGTGCCCGCCGATCCGGGTCCAGGTGTGGAGAAGGGCGTTGTCCCAGGTGTCGCAGGCGGTGGAGCCGCCTTTGCCGTCCGGGCGCTCGGGGTAGCCTTTCTGGAGCTGGGCGAAAACGAGGGAGGGCATCCAGCCGAGACGGAGGGGCAGGTGGCATGCGTGCATGCCGAGATCGTTGAGGACGCCGCCTTCGCCGCAGGTTTTGGAAAGGCGTTTCCAGTTGGCCGGTTTGTCAGGATCGAGATCGCTGCTGTGGTGGAAGCCGGAAACCACTTCCAGCACGCGGCCGAGATTGCCGTCGCGGGCAAGCTCGAAGGCGCGTTGTCCGCCGGGGAAAAAGGGCATCTCCGAGCTGCAACGCACGAAGCGCCCGCTGGAGCGCACCGCATCGAGAATGCGCCGCGCGGCGGGGAGATCGATGCCGAACGGCTTCTCGGCCAGCAGGTCCTTTCCCGCCGCCAGGACATCCAGATAGATTTTCTCGTGCAGGTCGTGGGGGACGGCGACGTACACCACGTCGATGGCGGGGTCGGCGAGCAGTTCGTGGTAATCGGTGACGCGCAGGTCGCAGCCCGGGATGCGTTCAAACCATGCGTGCGTGGCGGGATTGAGATCGGCGATTCCCCTGAGCACGGGCCGGACCGGCATGTTTTCCAGCGCGCACCAACGGGAGAAGGCGCTGGCAATCTCGCGACCCATGAGGCCGCCTCCGATGATTCCAATGTGGATGGGTTTCATGAAACGAGGATGCCGGGCGGGCGGCGGATGGCAAGGCGGGGAAAGCGCATCCTGCGGAACGGTCTACCAAGGGGTTGGCGCCGTTTCCTCCTCCCCGCAACCACCCCAAACATCCTCCGGATTTATCGACGGATTTTCAGAGAACTTCCAGACCGGCGTGGAGGGCGAGGGCGCGCTGGCGGGAATCGAAGGTGAGGAACTTCTTCGCTCCGAGATGAACGGCGGTGGCGACGTGGAAGATATCGAGGGTGCGGTGGCCGTTTTTTGCGGTGGCTTGGCCGGAAAGAACCTTGGAGAGTCGCAGGACGGCATCCATGTCGAAGGGGACGAGGCGGTTGATGCCGGTGGCGAGATCGGATTCCCAGTCGGCGATCATGCGGTTCGCTTCCCGGCGCGGGTAGCCTTTCGTTTTGTCCCGCGAGTGGAGCCAGACCTGCAACTCGATGGCTTGGAGGAATTCGAATTCCAGAAGATTGGTGAAATGGAGCGGCTCATCCATCCGTCCACGCTCCGCGTTCGCCGCCGCGGAATGAACCTGCACCCGATAAAGCGAGCAGAGGAAACTGGTATCGGCGTAGTGGATCATGGCTCGCCGGTTTCGAACGCGCGCATTTCATCCACTTCCTCCTGGGTGAAAAAGCGATCACCCCAGGTTTTTTTCGCGCGGGCTTCAAAGTCGGGCAGCGGGGGAAGCGGTTTTTCGGCGGAGGTTTCAGGGGTGAAACGGCCGATGGGCTTGGAATGCTTGGTGATGAGGATTTCCTCGCCGCTGGCAAGCCAGGCTTCGATTTTGGGGAAATCGTAGCGGAGGTCACGGACAGTGGCGGTTTTCATAACGTCACAAATTTGTGATGTTTTTGGCGGGCGTCAAGGTGGAATGACCGCCGCGCTGGAGACAGTCAACCGGTCAGCCCGTGAACCGATCCAATCCCCAGTGGGTGGAATTTTCTTCCCGGTTGACTCCCGTGGCCATTTCCGCGGCGATTTTTCCGAGCAGCACGGTGAATTTGAATCCGTGGCCGCTGCATCCCGAGCAGATCACGATCCGCCGCGAACCCGGCGCGTAATCGACGATGAACCGCTCGTCGGGAGTGATCGTGTAGAGGCAGGATTGCGATGAAACGATTTCGCCGGAAAGATCGGGAAAACGCTTCATCGCGTGATCCCTCACCCGCGAAAGCGCCTCCTCCATCACCGGCCGGTCCGGTCGCGAGGGATCGAAGTCGATGCCGGCGTCGTGCGACGCGATTTTGACTCCATCCACCATGCCATCGGCCGGGAAACCATAGTGATCGGAAGGATGCTCGATCCAGACCGGCAGCGAACCGGGGGCGAAGGATTCCGGCCGCCGCGCGATTCCCAGGTAAACGACCTGCCGGAGCGCCGTCCGCAAAGGCAGCCGCAGCGGAGCCAGCAGGCGTCCGATCCAGGGGCCGGCGGTGACCACCGCCGCATCGAAGGCTTCGGTTTCCCCAGCGGTCGAAACGAAAACGCGGCCCGCCTTTTCCTCGACGGCGAGCACCGGCGAGCGTTCGCGGATTTCCGCGCCATGCGTGCGGGCGAGTTCCGTCTGAGCGGAAACGCAACGGTCGGCGCGCAGGAAGCCGGAATCCCTCTGGAAAACCGCCACCGCCCCTTCACCGATGTCGATCGCCGGGAAACGCTCCGCCGTTTCCTCCCGCGACAGGATTTCGTGAGCGATTCCTGCTTCAACGAGAGAGCGGCGGGTGTTTTCCAACGTCCCATCCCCCGGCGGGCCGAAGGTGATGCCGCCGCAACGGACAAAGAGTTCAGAACCATGTTCCTCTTCGAGCTTGGCCCACAACCGGTAGGCGAGGTCCATCCGCCGGGTGTGGAAGGGATCGGGATAGGTTCTGCGGATCAGCCTGCTGTGGCCGTGCGAACTGCCCATCGCGTGGCCGATCCCGAATTGCTCGAAGCCGGTCGCCTCATGTCCCGCCGAGGCGAGGAAACGCAAGGCCGCGGAACCACTGCCTCCGATTCCGATCACCGCGATTTTCACCCGGACAATCTGGAACAAACTGCTGTCGTAGGTCAACGGCGAGTCCGGCGGCGACCGGTGATCGCCGCTACGGAAGCATCGCGCGGAGGTCGTCCTCGGTGATGATGGGGACGCCGAGTTTTTCGGCTTTGTCGCGCTTGGAGCCGCCGCCTTCGCCGGAGAGGAGGTAGTGGGTGTTTTTGGAGACAGAGCCGGTGACTTTGCCGCCTTTGGATTCGATGAGGGTTTTGAATTCGTCGCGGTCGAGGCTGAGGGTGCCGGTGATGACGAAGGTTTTTCCGGCAAGGGGGAGGGAGGAGAGGTCAGCTTCGGCGGCGACAGGGAGGTGGTTGTCGGAGATGGGGTCGATGCTGAGATCGGCGAGGCGGTCGAGGATGTGACGACCGGCTTCGGATTGGAAGAAGGTGAGGAAGCTCTCGGCCACGGCGGGGCCGGCGTCGCCGGTGATGGCGTAGGGGGCGAGGCTTGCCGCGAGAGCGTCGATGCGGTTTTTGAGGTCATCGTGTTGTTCCTTGCGGGCGGTTTTCTCCGCTTCGTCTTTGGGCGGGTTCTCTTTGTTGCGGGGAGAGATCCGTTTGCGTTCTTCTTCGAGGCGGGAAATTTCGACCACCGAGCGGAGGATTTCGCTTTCGGTGACGGCGCGAAGGGTGGGGTGGAGGCGGGAGAGTTCCCTGGCGGCGGATTCGCCGACGTGGCGGATGCCCATGGCGAAG
>CAZVSA010000031.1:0-518 GCA_964629955.1 uncultured Luteolibacter sp. | reverse complement strand
GGCCGTCGGCGGATTTGGCGGGGTCGAGCAGAAGATCGGCGAGGTCGGAGCGGTTGAGTCTGAAGAGATCGAGCGGGGTGCGGGCGAGGCCGGTTTCGACGAGTTTGACGGCGACGGATTCGCCGAGGCCGGCGAGGTCGAGGGCTTTGCGCGAGGCGAAATGTTTGATGCGGGTGACGGCCTGGGCGGGGCATTGGAAGTTGGTGCAGCGCCAGGCGACGAAGCCTTCTTCCTGAGCGATGGGGCCGGAGCAGGAGGGGCATTTTCCGCCGACGTGGTCGTGGAGGGAAAAGGGGAGGGAGCCTTCGGCGTGGCGGATGACCTTGACGACGGCGGGGATGATTTCCCCGGCTTTTTCGATGAGGACGGTGGCTCCGATGCGGATGTCCTTTTTGGTGATTTCGTCCTGATTGTGGAGGGTGGCGCGGGAGACGGTGGAGCCGGAGATGAGGACGGGGGTGAGTTCGGCGACGGGGGTGAGCACGCCGGTGCGGCCGACCTGAACGGTGATGGCGTTG
>CAZVSA010000030.1:0-21222 GCA_964629955.1 uncultured Luteolibacter sp. | reverse complement strand
CATGCGGATGAACCTCAACCAGCAATCCTCCGGGCCGAACTGGGAAACGCACAAAAACCTCATGTCCTCCATCTCGCCCATCGTCGATTGCGGCGTGCACTACGTGGATGTCATGTGCCAGATGACCCGCTCGAAACCCGTCCGCGTTTCCGGCATCGGAGCCCGCCTCACCAACGAGCTGCCGGAAGGGAAAATCAACTACGGCCAGCTCCAGGTCACCTTTGAAGACGGTTCCGTCGGCTGGTACGAGGCCGGCTGGGGCCCGATGATGAGCGAGGTCGCCTTCTTCGTGAAGGATGTCGTGGGACCGCAAGGCTGCGTCTCCATCGTCGCGGAAACCGCGGCCGCCGCCGGCCAGAGCGCGAACGTGAACGCCCACTCCCAGACCCAGGCCCTCCGCGTCCACCACGCCGGGCTCGGCCCGGACGGAACCTTCCTCCGCGAAAACGAAACCCTCCGCCTCGACGACGAACCCGATCACGACGAACTCTGCCACCGCGAACAGGAATTCTTCCTCAAGGCCATCCGCGAGGATCTCGATCTCACCGACCACATGGAGGACGCCCTTTCTTCCATGCGCATCGTCCTCGCCGCGGACGAAAGCTTCCGCACCGGCCGCACCATCGACCTCTGAGAACCTTCCCCGCAAAACCTCCGCTCTTTCCGGGAGAATCGGATTGAGCGGGGCGTAGTTTCCATGTTTGGAATTTCCGCCATCGGAAAATCAGAAACCAACTTCCCATTCCTCATGAAATCCATCCTCACTCCACTCGCCGCCATCGTGATTTCGGCGCACGCCCATTCCGCGGAAAAACCCGCACCCCTCTCCCTTTTCAACGGCACCGACCTCACCGGCTGGACGGGCGAGGGCTACCTCGTCGAGGACGGCGCCATCGTCTGCACTCCCAAAGGCACGAACCTCATGACGGAGACCACCTTCGCCAACTACGAGCTTGAGTTTGAATTCAAGCTCCCCCCCGGCGGCAACAACGGCCTCGGAATCCACTACCCCGGCGAAGGCCCGCCCTCCGAATCCGGCATGGAACTGCAAATCCTCGACAACACCGCGGACCAATACAAGGACCTCAAGGACTACCAGTTCCACGGCTCCCTCTACACCCTCGCCGCCGCGGACCGCAACGCGCCGCTCAAGCCCGTGGGCGAGTGGAACCGCCAGACCGTCACCGTCATCGGCCCCGCCATCCGGGTCGAGCTGAACGGCGAGGTCATCCTCCGCGCAAACCTCGACGACATCACCCGCGCCCATCCCGACCACGCGGGGGCCAAACGCCGCTCCGGCCACATCGGCTTCCTCGGCCACGGCGATGCCGTCGCCTTCCGCAACATCAACATCATCGAGATTCCCCCGCTCGCGAACGTGGAAGGCGCCAGCGCCGCCGGATTCACCCCGCTCATCCTGAACGACTCCCTCCAGGGCTGGAAACACGACCCCGAAGCCAAAAACTGGATCGCCCACAACGGCATCATCAAGCACGACGGAACCAAGAGCCAAATCAACGATCTCTGGACCGAAAAGGAATTCGCCGACTTCACCCTCCTCTTCGACTGGCGCTGGAGCGGTCGCGGCGTTCCCACCCGGCAGCCCGTGATCCTGCCCGACGGAAACCAAAAAACCGACGCCGACGGAAACCCTGAAACCGCCCTCATCGAGGAACTCGACAGCGGCGTCTTCCTGCGCGGCCACACCGCCAGCCAGGTCAATCTCTGGAACTGGACCGTCGGCTCCGGCGAAGTCTACGGATACCGCGTCAACACCGCCCACCCGCCCGAGATCCGCGCCGGAGTCACCCCCAAGGTCAAGGCGGACAGCCCGCTCGGCGAATGGAACCGCATGATGATCACTCTCCGGGGGGATCGCCTCACCGTCACCCTCAACGGCCAGACCGTCATCACGGATGCCGCCCTTCCCGGCGTTCCGGAAAAAGGAGCCATCGGCCTCCAGCACCATGGGCAGGCCGTCGATTTCTCCAACATCTGGATCAAGGAACTCTGATCCTTTTTGCAGCATTTCGTGAAAAGCCGTGGCCGCTTTTTGTGCGATCACGTTTCGAGGAGAGAAAATTCAAGGAGCGTGGGCGTCCCGCCCACATCTTGGCTCAAGTGGGCGGGACGCCCACGCTCCTTGACTCATGACTCCCGCCGGGTCATGAAATCCGCTTGCCAAGGTTCATTTGCGGCAGTAACTCCTCGCCCCCACGCGGGCATGCGCGCCCGTTGGGAATAAGGTTTTTCATGAAGTTGGCTCAGTTGCTCAGCAAGGACCAGGTGATCCCCGATATGGATGCCTGTGAACATTGGCCTGCCATTGTGGAACTCGTCGGCCGCCTCACCGGGACGAGACATCTGCCCGGCGGTTTGCAGGAAGAGGTGCTGACCGCCCTCAAGGCGCGCGAGGATCAGGTCAGCACCGGGATTGGCTGCGGTGTCGCCATTCCCCATGCGTTTTCCGACGAGCTGGACGAGGTGGTCGCCATCTTCGGGCGCTCGAAGGCGGGCATCGATTTCGAGGCGCTGGACGGCCTGCCCGTCCATTTCATCATTCTCTTCATCGTGCCGCGGAGGGACTACCACCTGCACCTCCGGACGCTGGCCGCGATCGCGAAGATGTTCACCAACGGGGAAATCCGCCGCCAGCTCGGCCTTGCCGCAACGTGTGATGAAATCCTTGCCATTCTCGGCTCGAAACCGTCCCGTGTGGCTGCGCCCGGCGTATGATGCCGCCGGTGGCCTCCACCTGTCATGACGCTTCTCCAGGACCTCGAATCCCGTCTTTCCGCCGCCCTTTCCGCCACGCTTGGCGGGGAGGTTTCCGCCGCCGTGACGCCCGCGGCGGATCTGCGCTTCGGCGATTACCAATCGAACGCCGCGATGGTTCTCGCCAAGCAGCGGAAAACGAATCCCCGCGCGCTCGCCCGGGAAATCATCGATCGCCTGGACCTCGGGGGTCTTGCCACGGCGGAGATCGCCGGTCCCGGGTTTCTCAATTTCCGCATCCTTCCCGCCGCGTACGCCGCCCGGGCCGGAGCGCTGCTGGCCGATGAACGCCTCGGGGTGCCGGACATCGGCGCGGGGGAAACCGTGGTGATCGATTTTTCCGCGCCGAACGTGGCCAAGCCGATGCACGTGGGCCACATCCGCTCCACGATCATCGGCGACTCGCTGGCTCGCATCGCGCGGTTTCTGGGATACCGCGTGATCACCGACAATCACATCGGCGACTGGGGCACGCAGTTCGGCATGATCCTCCACGGATGGAAAACCCGGCTGGACCCCGCCGCGCTGGAAACCGATCCAATCAACGAGCTGGTCCGCATCTACCGGGAGGTGAACGCCGCCATCGCGGAGGATCCCGCGCTGCGGGAAACCTGCAAGGCGGAGCTGGTGAAACTCCAGGCGGGCGACGCCGAAAACCTCGCCATCTGGCGGCAGTGCATCGACGTTTCCAAGCGGGGCTTGCAGAAAATCTACGATCTCCTCGACGTCCATTTCGACCATTGGCTCGGGGAGAGTTTTTACAACGACCGCCTGGCGCCCCTCGTCTCCGAGCTGAGGGAGAAAGGCCTCGCGAGCGAGAGCAACGGCGCGATCTGCATTTTTTCCGACGGGACGAAGAAGCCGGAGGACGATCCGTTCCAGGTGCACAAGGAGGGCGGCTGGACCGACAATCCGGCGATCATCCGCAAGGCCGACGGGGGATTCCTCTACGCCACCACCGATCTCGCCACGCTCGATTACCGGATCAGCGAGTGGAACGCCGATCAGATCTGGTATGTCGTCGGCGTGCCGCAGCAGCTTCATTTCCGCCAGATCTTCGAGGCCGCCGCCCGCTGGGGGAAAACGGGGGATTTCCGTCACATCGCTTTCGGCTCGATCCTCGGCGACGACCGCAAGCTGATGAAAACGCGTTCCGGGGAAAACGTGGGCCTCGTGGAAGTGCTCGGCGAAGCCTGCACCCGCGCCACCGCGGTCCTCGCGGAAAAATCCGGGCATCTGCCTGCGGAGGAAGCCGCGGAAATCGCGAACATGGTGGGCATCGGCGCGGTGAAGTTTGCGGAGCTTTCGCAGAACCGGCTCACCGACTACGTGTTTTCCTGGGACCGCATGCTGGCGCTTCAGGGAGACACGGCTCCCTATCTGCAATACTCGCATGTCCGCATCCGCTCGATTTTCCGGAAGCTGGACGCGCCGTTCGACGCGGCGGCGGCCACGCTCCATCTGAACGAGGACGCGGAGATTCACCTCGCCCGCCTGCTGGTCCGCTTCGGTGAAACATTGCCGCTGGTGCTGGATGATTTCCGCCCGAATCTCCTTGCGAACTACCTTCTGGAGCTTGCGCGGGCCTTCCATTCGTTTTTCGAGGCCTGCCCGGTTCTCAAGGCGGAGGAACCCGTCCGTTCCAGCCGCCTCGCCTTGTGCGAGCTCACGTCCCGCGTGCTTGCGACGGGACTCGGGCTTCTGGGCATCCGCTGCCCGGAGAGGATGTGAGCGGAGGGACGATTTCCACCTCCCGGGTAAATGCCCCTGCCTGTGGCGGAAACGGAGTAACGGTCTTAACCTGCAAGGGGAATTTGCAGGTTAAGACCGTTACTCCGTTTCCAATTTCACCGAAAACACCGGGCGGGACAACCCCGGCCCTCAATCCCCCAAACCACGGGCATAAACTTCCTCCCCGGCGAACACGATGGTCATCGGCCGGCAGCAGATCTCACAGTCGTAATCCACTTCGGCGGGCAGTTCCTCGCGGGGAGGAACCGCCACCTCGAAAACCTCGAAGCAAGTCGGACAGGTGACTTCCGCGAGTTCCATAACTTCGGTTTGCGATCTAACGGAAAGTGGCTCCCGCGCCTTGTGCGAGCGCGTCGAGCACCCGCTTGTGGGCGGCATCGACTTCCTCGGCTTTCAGCGTGCGGTCGGCGGCGCGATAGACGAAACGGTAGGCGACGGATTTCCTGTCGACGGCCAGTTTTTCTCCACCGGGATCGGTGAACACGTCGAAACACCCGGAGGAAACCAACAGCGGCTCGGCGCATTTCGCGATCACATCCTCGATCTTCGCGTTCGGTGTGGAAAGCGGCAGTTCCATCGCGGAATCGCGGGAGGAGCCCGGGAACAACGGCAGATCCTCGACGTGGGCGGGCCCCGCGAGAAGCTTGCGGAGTTTCGCCAGATCCAGCTCGGCGACATACACCGGCACCGGGAAATCCAATTCGCGCTCCCGGGCGGGTGCGAGCCGCGCGAAAATTCCGATGTTCTGATCCCCCGCCTTGATCTCCGCACCGAGCACGAAGCCCTCCTTGTCCTTCGGAATGAATCGGATGGAACGGTCGCCTGTTAGAGCGGTGAGAATCGCCTTGAGATCATATGCATCCGCCGCGCGCTCGGCCTGCGACCAGCCGGACGGAAGCGACTGGCCGGATACCAGCAGCGCGAGCGTTTCGCTTTCCTGATCCCTGGCCTTTCCTCCGCCGGCATTTCTGAAAACGCGGCCCATCTCGAAGAAACGGAGGGATTTCGCCAACTGGCGGACGTTACGGACGGCCGAGACGACCAGCCCGGGAACGATGCTCGGGCGCATCACCACATGATCCTCGCTGAGGGGAAGTTTCACACGGATCACATCGCCCTCCTGCAAGGGCCGGAGAGGGAGCGCTTCCCGGAGCTGCGCCTCGGAAATCAATTTGATCGTCTGGCACTCGTGGAGCCCGAGCGCGGCAAGGCGGCGGCGCAGAACCATGTCCGCATCGTACGCCGCATCCACCGGGCTGGCTGGCACGAAGGTTCCGGCAAACCGGGAAGGCACGTTGGCAAGGCCGTGAACCCGCGCGATTTCCTCCACCAGATCGATGTGCCGCTGGAGATCGGCGCGGAACGAGGGGACGTTCCACACCCCGTCGCCACCCTTGCTCAAACCGAGGCGGGCGAGAATCGCCTCCGCATCGGCCGGAGAGATCGAGCCGCCCATCAGTTGATCGAGCTTGCGGGCATCAAGCGCCACCGGGCCGGTGAGGACGGGCGCTTCGCCCGCCACCTCCGTGACGCCTTCCGCAACGCCGCCCGCGGTTTCCAGAATCAGCTTCACCGCGAGCGCGGAGGCGGGAAGCACTCCTCCCGGATCCACCCCGCGCTCGAAGCGGTAGGAGGAATCGGAGGAAAGCGCGGTCCTGCGGGAAGTGCGGCGGATTCCTTGGGGAGTGAAGTACGCCGATTCCAGTAGAATGTCCGTGGTGGCTTCCGTCACGCCGCTTTCCGCGCCGCCCATGACTCCGGCGAGGGCGAGCGCCGCGCCGGACCCGTCGGAGATCACCAGATCGCCGGAGGTCAGCACGTGTTCGGATTCATCCAGAGCGAGAAATTTTTCTCCCTCCGAAGCCTGCCGGACGACGATGCCGCCTTGCAGTTTCGCGAGATCGAACGCGTGCAGCGGCTGGCCGAGTTCGTGGAGGACGAAGTTGGTCACATCCACGATGTTGTTGATCGGGCGCAGGCCGATGGATTCAAGGCGCTGTTTCAACCACGCGGGGCTTTCCCGGACGGTCACGCCCTTGATTTTCACCGCCGTGTAAAGCGGGCAGCCGGCGGGGGATTCGAGGCGGATCGAAGGAACGGGCGGAGTTCCCGATTTTCTGTCAGAAATCTCCAGCGGGAGGAGCGGGGTTTGCAGAAGAGCCGCCAGCTCGCGCGCCATGCCGCGGTGGCTGAGGAGGTCCGGGCGGTTCGGGGTGACCTCCAGCTCCAGCAACACGTCGGAATCGAAAAGCTCCTTCACCGGGCGGCCGATCTCCGCATCGGCGGGCAAAATCAGCAGGCCGTCCTCGCCCTCGGGCAGGCCGATTTCCGAAGCCGCGCAGAGCATGCCCCGCGACTCCACTTTCCGCATGACCGTCTCCCCGATGGTGAATCCGCCGGGAAGCTCCGCGCCGGGAAGCGCGCAGGGAACCTTGTCCCCCACCTTGTAATTTTTCGCGCCGCAGACGATCTGCCTAAGCGAGCCCTCGCCCGCATCGACCTGCGTGACCTTGAGCCGGTCGGCGTTCGGGTGCTGGACGGCTTCCTTGATCTCGGCGACGACGATTTTCTCCGAGGTGATGCCCTTGGAAACGATGCCCTCCACCTCGACACCGGCGAAGGTGAGGAGATCGTCGATTTCCTTGATCGATTTCCCGGCGAGATCGAGATGACCGCCGAGCCAGTTGAGAGATATATTCATGGAAGAAGATGGTGGATAAATCGAAACGCGGAGGCGCGAAGGTCGCAAAGAAAAACGCTGAGAGAGATGCTCCGGATTCTTCGTTTGGAATTTTGTGCTTAAGATTTCGTGCTTTTCCCTCATGCGAACTGCTTGAGAAAACGCGCGTCGTTCTCGATCAGCAGGCGGATGTCCTTGATGCCCCAGCGGATCATCGCGAGGCGGTCGAGACCCATGCCGAACGCGAACCCGGTGACTTTCTCCGGATCGAACGCGTCGTCCTTGCGGGAAGCGTTGATGCTCCCGAACACCGCGGGGTCGACCATTCCGCAACCGGCGACTTCGATCCAGCGCGGCGCCTGGCCCTTTACCTGGAGCTTCACGTCGATCTCGAAGCTCGGCTCGGTGAACGGGAAGAAATGCGGGCGGAAGCGGACTTCCGTGGAGGTGCCGAAAAGTTCCCGCAGGAAATACTCCAAGGTCCCTTTCAAATCCGGCAGCGAAACATCCTCCGCCACATACAAGCCTTCGAGCTGGTTGAAAACCGAGAGGTGCGTCGCGTCGATCTCGTCGCGGCGGTAGGCCGAGCCGGGGGCGATGATCCGCACCGGCGGGCGCTGCGTCTCCATCGTCCGGATCTGCACGCTCGACGTGTGGGTGCGGAGGAGTTTTCCGGAATCGAAGTAAAAGGTGTCTTTTTCATTCCGCGCCGGGTGGTCGGCGGGGGTGTTGAGCGCATCGAAGCAATGGAACTCGTCCTCGATCTCGGGACCGTCCGCGAGCGCGAAGCCCATCCGGCGGAGAATGCCCACCGCCTCGTCGCGGATCAGGGTGAGCGGATGAAGCGAGCCGGTGTGGAGGGCGCGGGCGGGCAGGGTGATGTCGATTCCCGCCACCGCTTCCCGGTCCGCCGCTTCCCGCAGGGCGGCCTGCTTCTCCTCCAGCGCAGCGGTGATGGCGGTGCGGGCCGCGTTGAGAAGCTGGCCGACGGCGGCTTTTTCCTCCTTCGGCACATCCTTGATGCCCGCGGCGACCAAGGTGAGGCTGCCCTTTTTGCCAAGAATGGCGACCCGCGCGTCATCGAGCGGGCGCTCGCCATCGGCGGCGGCGATCCTTGCCAGCGCGGCGGATTGGATTTCTGAAATTTGCTCCTTCATGTCGGGAGGCCGGGGGATAGCCCGAAACCCGCTGGCGGTCAAAGCCAAGCTTCACGACCTTGCGGCCGGGGCGGCCCGGCGGCGGCGCAGCAGGGCGAGCCCTCCGAGCCCGGCTAACAACGAGGATGACGGTTCCGGGATCACGGGGAGGCTGATAATGATGGGAGTGCCATACACGCAGCTACAAATGGGACGCCATTCGGTCGTTTCGATCCTATCCCTTCTGCCTCCACCGCTTTCGCGGGAGCGATCCCCCGCAACGATTTCCCGCGACAGTTCACCGTCTCCCGAATGCGACAGCCAGGCACCGGCTATTTGGCGCAACGCCTCATAGCGGGTATCCACGTTTCCCAAACTTTCGGAGAAGATATAGGATTCGATGATACCGTCCCGATTCGTATTCTCCGGAAGGCTGCTTATCCAAGCGGCGGCGGCAGCGGGATCGGAACCCGCCAAAGAGCTGGAAATCGAACCAACGGCTCCGTCTTCATGCACGAAAGTCAGTCCCGTGATCCGCTTCGACGCCAAGGGATCGCCGTCAGCGACGATCCCATACAACGCCGCTCCCCGGGCATCACCAAAGCAGATGGAACCAGCCATAAGACCGAGGAGGAAGCGGATTGGATTGCGGAGGGTGGGAAATCGCATGGGATCGGCGAAACGGTGGCTCATCGAGGACGACAATCCAAGAGGCTTTTTCAGCGCCTCCCAATGGCGAAACCTTTCTCCCGAATCGAGCCAACCCGGAAATTCTCCACCGCAAACCCATCCGGTTTTTCTCCCGCAATGATTCCGGTTTTGAACCCCCGCCGACAGGGCAGCGATTGGAGGTTGAAGTGATGGGAGGAACGTGGCACTGTCCACCAATCATGAAAAAAACCCTTATCTTCCTGATTGTCGGCGGACTGTCTTCCCTGCTCTCCGCCGAGACTCCCGGCCGGAAAGCCGAAACGCTCTACCGCCAGGGGCTGGCGGCGGAACAAGCCGGAGACCCCGCCACCGCCCGGCAGGCATTCACCGCCGCTTTGCAGATCAACCCCAAGCATGCGAACGCCAGATTCCGCCTCGGGCAATTGAAAATCACCGGGCCCGCCATCGCGGCAAAGGGGCGTGAAGCGCAGCTCGGAGCCGTCATCATTCCGCTGATCCAGTTGGAGGAAGCTTCCCTTCAGGAGGCGATCGACGCCCTTGCACAGATGATCGAGAAGGAATCGGAGGGAGATCTCGCGCCAAACTTCGTGATTCAGGACGCCGGAGGAAAACTGGCGGGCGCCCAGATCAACATCCGCCTGAAATCGGTGCCGGTGAAAGGGGTGCTGGAATACATTCTGACACAGGCGGGCGCGAAGGCCCGTTTCGACGAACACGCGGTGGTGATCACCCCGCGTTGACGGAGGGAGGGGCGGGGGATCCGGCTTTCCGGTTTCCGCCCGCCGCTTTCCATCCTCCTCTGGTTTGACAGCGTGCCGCCTTTCCGGTAGCTCCATCCTCCATGGACGAACTGCCGCAGGGGGCTTGGTTTTACTCGAAGGAAGGCCGGAGAAGCGGCCCGGTGAGCCTGGAGGAACTCAAGGCGCTGGCGCAGGGGGGCGGGCTGAACCCCCGCCTCGATCTGGTATGGGTGCAGGGAATGGCGGATTGGACGGTGGCGGGGGAAGTGGAGGGATTGTTCGTGCGGAAAGCGGCGCCTCCTCCGGCGCAGGAAACTTTATCACAAGATGCGGGGCCTTACACCACGCCGAGGCAGGATTCCGCCGCGGAATTGATGGGCAGGGAAGTGAACTGGCCGGGAACGGGCAGGCTCGGTTACTTTGTCGCCATTTGGGTTTTCCCGATGCTGTTCGGTTTTGTCGTGGGGCTCTTCACGCCGTTGATCCAGGGCCAGTTCGGAGGGCCGGTGGGGGAGTGGGCGTTTCTGGCGGCGTCCTTGCTGCCGTTGCCCGTGGCAATCTGGTTCAGCCTGAGCCGCCTGGTGAACCTGGGAATGAGCCGCTGGTGGTTTTTGGGAAACTTCGTGCCCATCCTCAACCTGTGGGTGGGCTACCGTTGTTTCGCCTGCCCGACGGGCTACGCGTTCCACAAGAAAATGGATGGCGTCGGGATTTTTCTCGCGATCCTCTACTGGCTGGTGCTGCTGGCCTTCCTCGCGATCCTCGTCATTTTCATTGTGATGGTGTTCATGGAAGGCGGCGGCTCTGATTTTCAGGAGATGCTCCGGGGTTTTGCGGAACAGGTTGAAGGCGCGGGATCGTGATCAGGCACTCGAAGCAAGCGGACGAGCGACGGGAGGCGGAACGCAGGGAGGGAAATGCGCTCGAATGCTGGTGCCTGCATGGCGCGGTGGGTGCCGCGGCGGATTGGCGAGAGTGCGGGAAACGGCTGGCCACCGCCGGGGTGGGCACGCGGGCGGTGGACTTGTGGAGGTTTCTCGAAGAGGAATCGCTTCCTCCGGAAGATTTCGCCAGAGAACTGAACGCGGAGGCCTCCGGAGAAGTGGACCAGGGAGGCGCTCGGGCTCTGCTGGGCTACTCCATGGGCGGACGGCTGGCCCTCCATGCATTGCTTGAAAACGATCATCCCTGGCAGGCGGCGGTGATCGTCTCCGCGCATGCGGGGCTGGAATCGGATGCGGAGCGCGCCGCGCGCAGGACGAACGACACGTCCTGGGCCACGAAGGCGCTGATGGGGAATTGGGGGAAATTTCTCGGCGCATGGGACGCGCAGCCGGTCTTCGGAAACGCGCTGCCGAGAGATCCCGCGGCAGGAGCGGCACTGGTCCGGAACCGGAGGGAAATCGCCCGCGCTTTCGTGGATTGGTCGCTGGCGGCGCAATCCCCCTTG
Source organism: uncultured Luteolibacter sp. (assembly GCA_964629955.1). Classification (GTDB taxonomy): domain Bacteria; phylum Verrucomicrobiota; class Verrucomicrobiia; order Verrucomicrobiales; family Akkermansiaceae; genus Luteolibacter. The sequence continues at coordinate 10,017 of CAZVSA010000030.1, read as the reverse complement.
TGGCCGGCGCTCGGCGAAATCGATGTGCCGGTGCTGTGGATTGCCGGGGAAAACGACCCGAAGTTCGTCGATCTGGCGGGCAGGGCGGTGGAACGGATTCCCCAAGGGGAACTGGCGATCGCCCCCGGTGCGGGACACCGCGTGCCATGGGAGAATCCGGAGTGGTTTGTGGAAAAGGTTTCCCGTTTCCTCCTGCGGAGCGAGGCGTAGGAGTTGCGGCGTTCCAACGGATCGGTCAAGGTCCGCCCCATGTGGAACCCGGTTCGCGAATTTGAAGACATCCGTTACGAAACCACCGATGACGGCGCCATCGCCAAAATCACCATCAACCGCCCCGAAGTGCGCAACGCCTTCCGGCCGAAAACCGTCCGCGAACTCCTCCAGGCCTTCGATCTCGCCCACGAAGATCCCAAGGTCGGCGTCATCATCCTCACCGGCGAAGGCGATCTCGCCTTCTGCTCCGGCGGTGACCAAAAAGTCCGCGGCCACGCCGGCTACATCGGCGAGGACGGCGTGCCCCGTCTCAACGTCCTCGATCTCCAGAAAAAAATCCGCTCCCTGCCCAAGCCCGTCGTCGCCATGGTCGCCGGTTATGCCATCGGCGGCGGCCACGTCCTCCACGTAGTCTGCGATCTCACCATCGCCGCGGACAACGCCCGCTTCGGCCAGACCGGCCCGAAAGTCGGTTCCTTTGACGGCGGACTCGGCTCCAGCTACCTCGCCCGCATCGTCGGCCAGAAAAAAGCCCGCGAAATCTGGTATCTCTGCCGCCAGTACGACGCGCAACAAGCCCTCGAAATGGGCCTCGTCAACACCGTCGTCCCCCTCGCCGATCTCGAAACGGAAACCCTCAAGTGGTGCCGAGAAATGCTCGTCCACTCCCCGCTCGCATTGCGCTGCCTCAAATCCGCCCTCAACGCCGACTGCGACGGCCAAATCGGCCTGCTCGACCTCGCCGGAAACGCGACGTTGCTCTACTACATGAGTGAGGAAGGCAAGGAGGGCAAACAAGCCTTCCTCGAAAAGCGGCAGCCGGATTTCTCGAAGTTTCCGCGCGTGCCTTGATTCTCCGCATTGAACGATTGAAGACATTCTTCGGTATCCTGGACTGAAGCTACCGTTTTTCTTGAATCGACCCATAAATATGGGAATCTCCTTCCATGAAAACCACTCTTGAGATACCCGATGAAACCTTCCGCCAAGCGAAAGCACGGGCAGCGATGCGAAACATTCCTCTACGGCAGTTCGTGACAGAGGCGGTTGAGGAAAAGCTGGCGAGACAAGGTGATGGTTCGGTTGCACCTTTGTGGATGGCCGGATTCGGTGGGCTGGCCGATCTGGCTGACGAATCACGCCGCCTGATGTCGCTCATCGAAGAAGAATTCGAATCCGTTGATCTGTTCGGCGGTTGAATTAGCCTTTAAACCAATCGGCGTTTCATGAAAAAATCAGCGAAGATACTTGCTTGGTTATTGGTTGCAGCCGCCGTTTTCATCGGTTGCGTCATTGCTGGCATTGAGCTGATGACGCGCAATTCACAGCGTGAGGTCGCCGCTCTTGTTCAAGAGCTTTCCCCCGGCACCCCGTTCTCCATGGCCGTGCAGCGTCTTGGCCAGCCAAAGCAAGTCATCGGAGACGCGGATGAGATCATTTTTTGGAGCGGGAAGCTTGGCGTGAATATTGATAAGAAAGTTTCCACGGAATCCAGGTTATACATTTTCGTTCATGAAGGTCCGCCCTTTCGATATGTCGTGGTTTACACGGATGTGGATTCCGAAAAGATCCTTCACACGGATTGGTGTCACATGTAAGCCGGATACAGATGAAGTTTGCGAAAAAAAGGCTCTTGAATTTCTTTCCCCGGGAGCCATCCCGATATTGAATCCGGCGCGTGTCGCCATCGCCGGTCAAATCCATCCTCCTCGCCGCCCGTCCGAAGACGCTGCCTGCGGCCGTTGTTCCCGTGTGGGCCGGTTGCGTGCTGGCGTGGAAACTCACCGGAACCTTCCACCTCTGGCTCGCCGTCTGCACGCTTGCCGGAGCCGTCGCCATCCAGATCGCCACGAACTTTTTCAATGACGCCATTGACCACGCGAAGGGCGCGGACACGGAAAAGCGCCTCGGTCCGCAACGGGTCACCGCCTCCGGCCTGATGTCCCGCAGTGCGGTCTTCGGCTGGGCTACGGGATTTCTCGTAGTTGCCACCCTCTGCGGGCTCGTCCTGTTCCAGGCCCGCGGCTGGCCCATCCTCGCCATCGGCATTCCGTCGCTTTTCCTCGCCTACGGCTACACCGGAGGCCCGTTCCCGCTCGCCTACCGCGGGCTGGGGGAGGTGTTCGTGATTTTGTTTTTCGGGTTCGTGGCGGTGATGGGAACCGTGTTCGTGCAGACGGGGGGGTGGCCGCCCGAGGCCGCGCTGTTAGGGGGGCAGATCGGCCTGCTCTCGGCGGTGTTGATCTCGGTGAACAATTTCCGCGACCGCGAGGAGGATGCTTCCACCGGGAAACGGACGCTCGCCGTCCGCAGCGGCCCGAAGTTCGCGGCGTTGTTCCTTTGGCTGGAAATCAAGCTCGCGGCCTTCGCCGGGTTGGGCTGGGTGGCGTTCGGGTTCGCGCCGCTCGCCATTGCCAGCGTTCCGGTGCTGCTGCTCGGGCTGCGGATCATCTGGGGGGTGATCACCACGCCGCCGGGGCCCGCCTTCAACCGCTACCTTGCGATGGCGGGAATCCAGCTCGTTCTTTTCGCCATCATTTTCCACATGGCGGCGGTTTTCCGATGATCATGCTTCCCGACAACTCCAAACCACTGGTTTCGCGCTACCGGCTCCGCAGCGCGAAACGGCTGAATTCCGCATCCAACCGCCGGGAACTTGATGGGGTGCTGATCCGCACAGGGGATGGATTCGGCTGCATCCAGCCGTGGCCGGAGCTTGGCGATCCGCCGCTGGAGAAATGTCTCGCGGACCTTCAGGGCGCACGCCGGTGGCCCATTGTCAGGCGGGCGCTCCGCTGTGCGGAATACGATGCCGCCGCCCGCGCGAACGGGGATTCGTTGTTCGAGGAAATGGAAATTCCGGCGAGCCATGCCACGCTGGTCGCTCCCGATGCGAGGGAGGCGGCGCTTGCGGTGGAGAGCGGATTTTCAATGATCAAATTGAAAGCGGGCCGGGATCTTGCGGTGGAAAAGGAATTTCTCATCGCGATGGCGGCGGATTTTCCTTCCGTGAAATGGAGGCTCGATTTCAATGAATCTCTCGATCCGGGACAGGCCGCGGAATTTCTAACAGGCTTGCCGCCGGAAGTTGTGGCGGCGGTCGATTTCGTGGAGGACCCCTGCCCGTTTTCCGAATCCACCTGGGCGGATCTCCGCAGGGCCACCCGCATGAAACTGGCCATCGACCGCGAGGCGGCCCCCCACCGCGAGGCGGCGCAGGTGATGGTGATCAAGCCCGCGGTGGACGAACCGTATCTGTTAGGGGAAGCCGCGTTCTCGCGGGGGCAGCGGGTGGTGGTGACGAGCTACATGGATCACCCGGTGGGGCAGGCATTCGCCGCGTGGGAGGCGGCGCGATTGGAGCTTCAATTGCCGGGTTTGGTCGGGGTGTGCGGGCTTCAGACGCACCACCTGTTCGAGCCGGATGAGTTCACGGAAGCGCTCGGGCCGTGGACGCCGGAGTTTCATCCGCCGGGCGGGACCGGTCTTGGATTCGATGATTTCCTCGATGCCCTGCCATGGACCCGCTTGTATTAACAGATCCCGCGTTCTGGACCGCTCCGGAGCCATTCGCTGCGGGAGATTTTCCCGGCGGAATTCCGGATCGACCCGAACTCCGCAACCATGTTTTGTTCGAGACTTCGGGCAGCTCGGGAAAACCGAAATGGATCGCCCTTTCCAAGGCTGCTTTGCTGGTTTCCGCTGCCGCGGTGAACAGGCATCTGGATGTGTCGGAGGCATCCTGCTGGGGGTTGGCGCTGCCCGCATCGCATGTCGGTGGTTTCGGGGTGATCGCGAGGGCGTTTGAAGCCGCATGCGGGCTGCGGGTTTTCCATGGAAAATGGAATCCGGAACGCTTCGCGGAATGGGCTTCGGAAAACGGAATCACGCACACATCCCTTGTCCCCACCCAGGTATATGATCTTGTGGCCGGAAGCGTTCGCGCGCCGGAAACATTGGTTGCCGTGGTGGTCGGTGGCGGGAGTTTGGACAATGAAACGGGAAGGACTGCGCGTGATCTGGGATGGCCGGTGCTGGCAAGTTATGGCATGACGGAGGCCGCTTCCCAGATCGCGACACAAACTTTGGATTCGATTTCGTTTCCTTATCAATCATCTCCTATTCCCCTGTTGCCGATATGGGATGCGGGAATCACGGAGGAGGGACTTTTCCATATCTCCGGCCCGGCGCTTTTCACCGGAATTCTTGTGGGAAATGATTTCATTCCGAGAAGCGGAAAATGTCATATCACCATGGACAGGGTGGCATTTGAAGAAGGAGGAATCACGCCGCTGGGCAGGGCGGACACACGGGTCAAGGTGCTCGGCGAGCTGGTCGATCCCGAAGCGATCGAGCGACGGCTGGTGGAACTATCCCGCGGACGGCTCGGGCCCGGAACTTTCGCCATCGCCGCGCTGCCCGATCCCCGGGCGGGGCACCGGCTGGTGGCGGTTGCGGGGGCCAATGCCGATGCCGGTGCCTTTGAAGCCGCATGCGGGGAATACAACAAGCAATCCGTTGGTTTTCAAAGAATTGAAAGGATGGAAGGGTGCGTGGATCTTCCCGCCGGACCTTTGGGAAAAATCCGGCGGGCGGAACTGGCTGCCCTGCTGGGTTTCCGCAAATGAGGGAATTTCCGGATTGTCATCCGGAAGGAACCGGCGATAGTCAGGACGAATTGAGTAAAAGCGGCAATCAGGGGGCCATTTGGAATGGCAAATGCGTGCACCGAAGGCGGGTTGGCCCGGTGCGGCTTTCTTCCCATCTCTTCCCACCCCTAAACTCTTATTGATTTAAAACCGATGATCCATCGCAGCGAGGAAACCCAAATGGCACTATTGGAAGAATCCATCACCGCCACCTCAACCAAACGCAAACGAAACCCCGGCGATTCGCCGAACCCATCGGACTTCGGACTCACCGCGCCCAATGCCATCGGGAAAAACTATGTTCTCGACACCAATGTGCTGCTGCACGATCCGGCGGCCTTGGAAAGGTTCAAGGAAAACCATCTTTGCATTCCCGTGGATGTCCTTGCGGAGCTGGACAAGTTCAAATCCGAACAAAGCGAGCGGGGCGCGAACGCCCGCCGCGTCCACCGCCGCCTCACGGACATGTTTTCCTGCTCGCGGAAAGTGACGGAAGGGGTGGAGACGGAGGAAGGGGGCACGGTTCGCATGGTCATCTACGATCCCGCGATCTGCCCGAAGAACTCCGAGCAGCTCAACCGCTTCCATCGCATTTTCCCCGACAAGGAAAGGGTGGACCACCGCATTCTCGCCGCGTGCCTGCTGATGATGCAGCACAATGTTTCCCCCGTGGTGCTGGTGACCAAGGACATCAACATGCAGTTGAAGGCCCGTGCCGTCGGGATCGAGTGCCAGGATTATCTGAACGACAAGGTGGATGCCCGCGAGGTCTCGAACTACGAGATTCGTCGTATTGAAGTCGATCCGGCGGAGTTGCAGCGTTTCGCGAGCACCGGGGTTCTGGAGCTGGAGGAGGACCGTTCCTCCGGCACGGCGATCAACGAGTATGTCCTGTTGGGCGCGGGGGAGAAGCAAACGATGCCCGCGCGCTTTTCGGCGTCCGGGAGATTCGTGAAATTGAATTTCCCGGAGGTGCTGAAGATCCCGGACGGCCATTCGATCAAACCTCTCAATCTCGGGCAGCGCTGCCTGATCGACGCGTTGCTCAATCCCGAAATTTCCCTGGTCACCTGCTACGGCCATGCGGGGACGGGGAAGACGCTGGTCGCGGTGGCGGCGGGGCTGCACGAGATGTTCAACCGGCGCTACAACGGCATCACCGTCAGCAGGCCGGTGGTCTCGATGGGTGATCAGCTCGGATTTCTTCCGGGTTCCCTGGATGAGAAAATGCGGCCCTGGCTGCAACCGATTCATGACGCGCTCGATTTGCTGATGCGGCCCGTGGCGCCTCTGGGACCGAGGAGAAAGCAGCAGAAACCGGCGGCGGCCGGGGCTCTTGCCGCGAAAAAGCCCTACGAGTTGCTGATGGAGCAGGGGATTCTGGAAATCGAAGCGCTCTGCTACATCCGGGGGCGCTCGATTCCCAACCGGTTTTTCATTCTGGACGAGGCGCAGCAGCTCACGCCGCAGGAAGCGAAAACGATCGTCACGCGGATGTCGCGCGATTCCAAGCTGGTGCTCGTGGGCGATCCGGCGCAGATCGACAATCCCTACGTGGACAGTCGCAGCAACGGCTTGGTTTATACCAGAAACCGCCTCAAGGGGCAGCCGTTCGTCGCCCATGTGGCCCTCAACCGCGGCGAGCGCTCGGAGCTTGCGGAAGCGGGCGCGCATCTGATGTGAGGATCGCCCGCTTCACCGGTGATACCGGACGACCGGCTGGTTTTCGCCCTCGGAAAAAACCCTGATGGTTTTGCCATCGGAAGAGATCGCGATGGACTCGGCCTGGGACAGGCGGTGGGGTTGCAGCGTGAGCGGTTCCTTCGCGAAGGCCTGCGCCCATGATTCCTCTTTTTCGCGGGGGAACACGAATGCGCCGTAGTAGGTGACGACCGCAGCGAAAGTGCCATCCCTGGAAATGTCCAAACCGGTCGGCTGATCGATGAATGGAAGAGGCAGCGTGCCGCGCGGAGGTTTCACCGCGGTTTCCCCGGTTTTTACCGCGGTGAGCATTTCATCTTTGCCGTGAAGCCGGAGGGGAAGCTCGTAAACCATCGGAGGCTTGGTTCGTTTGCTGATGAGGATGATTTTCCGGGCGGCGGCATCCACGGCAACCGCCTCGCAATCGCGCGGGCCGTCCTCATAGCGGAAGCGGATCACATGCGCCGGGCGGACCTCGCCCTCCGGTGCGGTGTTTTCCGGAGTCAGCCGGGGCTCGTGCAGCAGGTAGAGCGTGCAGAAATTCCGGGTCGATGCGTTGTCCCCGACATCGGCGATCAACAGGTAGGGCTGGCCGTCGATTTCAAACGAGCAGATGGCTTCCCAGTCGATGTTCTTCGCCCGGGCGATTTTCACCCTGCCGTGGTCCGCGCCGTCGATTCCGGCGAGATGAAGGACGGGCGGCGAACCGCTGTCATTGACGAGCCAGAGAAGGGAATCGTTCCGCATGGAAACGGCCGCTCCGCTGGCCTCGTCGATCTTGCGGGAATGAAGCCTCACGGAATCGGCGGCGCGCTCGAACCGCGGCGGTGCGCCCGCGGTGCAGGAAATCATGCTTCCGAGCAAAACCGGGAGAAGCACTTTCGGAAGATTCATGGGAGGATGATTGGAGGGATGCCCGGGGTTGCAAGCCCGGTTTGCGGGGTCTAGCCTTGCCGGGCGGGGTTCCCGAGCCACGCTGTTTTCTAACAGAATACCCGAATGAGATTCCGTTCCTCCCTTTTCCTGATCGCCTCCGTGGCCGCCGCTCACGCCGAAGAGCGGGATGCCGCCACGCTTTTCACCCAAAATTGCGCGCCCTGCCATCAGCTCGACCAGGAGATCGTGGGGCCTTCCCTCGCGGAGATGAGGGATCTGTATGCCGGAAAGCCCGCGGATTTCGTGAAGTGGAGCATCGCTCCGGAAAAGAAGCGCCCCCACGCGATCGCCATGCCCTCGATGGCGCATCTGGACGAGGAATCGCTGCGGGCCATCCATGCCCACATCATGGAAATCTCCGAAGGGGTTGCCGTGAAAAAGGCCAGCAATGCGGATTCCTTCGCCGCCTCGCCCACACAGGCGGCGCGCCCTCTGGTGCAGCGGATTTTCATGCCGGATGCCGGGCCGGCTTCCATCGCGGTGGCTTTGAATGACCGGATTTCCTTCTGCTGGGATGCGGGGCCCTGCCGGCTCCGCTACGTGTGGACGGACGGTTTCATCGACGGCTTTCCCTACTGGCGGGGCAATGGCAGCAGCCAGGCGAGGGTTCTTGGAAAAATCCGTTACACCGAACCGGAGCTGGCTCCGGGCGGCGATCCCCCGCGGTTCCAAGGCTACGAACTCGATGCGGAAGGGTATCCCACATTTGTTTATCGCCTGGGAGAAACCTCGGTTCGCGAGTCCTACCGGCCGGTGGATGGGCAAGCCGGTTTCGAGCGCAGAGTCCGGCTCGAACCGACTCCTTCGTCTCCTCTGGTTTTGAAATTCCCCGGCGCTCCCGCGGAAACCGGCATCCACGCCAGCGCCGGCCAATGGAGCGGCGATACCCTCATTCTCAGCCCCGCCGAGGCGGGCGATTTCACCCTCATCCACGTTTTCCCATGAAGAAGCTTTTTGCCGCCGGCCTGTGTTTGCCGTTTCTTTGCCAGCCGCTGACGGCCGATTGGAAAGATTATTTCGATTTTGAAAAAATCGAAACCCCTCCCGGCATCGACGATCAGGTCGGGGGGTTGGATTTTCTTTCGGATGGGCGGCTCGCCGCGGTTTTCCACCGGGGGGAGGCCATGATTTTCGATCCCGGCACCGGCGGGTGGTCGCTTTTCGCGAACGGGCTCCAGGAACCTCTCGGGGTGGTGGCCGAGGAGGATGGCAGCCTCGTTGTCATGCAGCGGGCGGAATTGACCCGCCTCCGCGATACCGATGGCGATGGCCGGGCGGATCGCTACGAAACGCTGTCCGACAATTTCGGGATGACGGGGAATTACCACGAATTCGCCTTCGGTCCCGCGCGCGGACCGGACGGGCATTATTACGTCGCCCTCAATCTCGCCTCCAACGGAGCCGCGATCCGCAGCGAGATCCGCGGCGAGTTCAGCCCGATCGGCAGCCTCACGCGCGAGGAGATGACCGAGCCGAAAGACTGGAATGCCCTCAAGAACAAGGCCGGCCGCATGTATTCGCGGGTGCCTTACCGCGGCTGGATTCTCCGCATTTCCCCGGACGGAAAGAAAACGGAGCCGTATGCCAGCGGGTTCCGTTCTCCGGAAGGGATCGGTTTCGATGCCGCGGGGCGTCTGCTCGTCACCGACAACGAAGGGGATTGGAGGCCCACCAGCCCGCTCTACTCCGTGAAAAAAGACGGTTTTCACGGAAACCCCGCCTCCCTCGTCTGGCGGGAAGGCTGGGACGGCCGGGATCCCCTGGAAGTGCCGGTGAAGGAGCTGGCGGCACTTCACCACCAGCCCGCCGGGTATTTCGCCCAGGGCGAGCTGGCGAACTCCCCCACCCAGCCGATCGTGGTGCCTGCCGGAGCCCTGCCGGAAAATCTCGCGGGGCACACGATCCTCGGCGAGATGAACCAACCCACGCTCGTCCGCGTGCTCGATGACGAGGTCGATGGAGTCCATCAGGTGGGGCTGGTGCCGTTTCTCGACCAGTCTCCGCTCGGCAATGGCAACCACCGGCTCGCTTTCGGTCCCGACGGCTCGCTCTACGTCGGCAAGACCGCCCTCTCCTGGGCGGGGTCGCGGGGGATCACCCGCGTGAAATGGAAAGGGGAAAATTTCCCTGTCGTGGACCGCATCAAGGCCCTGCCAAACGGCTTCGCGCTTCGTTTTTCCGAGCCGGTCGATCCCGCCACCCTTTCCGGGATCGAGCTGAAACGCCACACCTACCACTATCATTCCACCTACGGATCGTCGAAAGTGGACGAGGAAACGGTGGATGCCGAAGCCGGTCTTTTGCCGGATGGCGTCACCCTCACGCTCGAATGCGGCCTGCTGCGGGAAGGTTTCCTGCACCGGATCGATCTTTCCTCCGTCCGCACCCGGAACGGCGGAAAACTGCTGGGAGAGCGCGTCTGGTATCACGTCATCAAAGCCCCGCGTTGAGAGCTGTTGGAACTCAAGGAGCGTGGGCGTCCCGCCCACATTCCTGCTCAAGTGGGCGGGACGCCCAC
>CAZVSA010000029.1:20286-21366 GCA_964629955.1 uncultured Luteolibacter sp. | reverse complement strand
ACGTTGCCCACGTAGTCCATTTCCTTCACGTCCGCGGCGCATTCGTCGTGGATGACCACGTCGTAGCCTTTCGCCCAGTCAGGGCTTCCGAACATTGCGAACCTCGGCGAAGTGCTGTTGTCATCCGCACGGATCACGTCCACCTGCACGTTCGCTTTCGCCTGGATTCCATCCCGGAGAATTTCCGACTGCTTCTCGTAATCGTGACAGCATCCTCCGCAGACGAGCAGAGCGCGGACCGGAGGCTTGGGCTGCGCGTATAAAACGGCGGACGAACAAAAGAGCAGAACAACAGCGGATCGCATGACGGGAACGGTGGGTTGGAATAAAAATCAAACCGGATTGGCTCGGGGCCGGAGCAACCGGGGCTGGGAGCTACGGAACCATCCGGGAAAATCATTCGCCAGCGCGAATTTTTTCCGAACCGGACGGACTCGAGGAAATCTCGATCTCGATGGCCTTGCTGGTGGGCGTGCCGCTGCCTTCCGCCTGGCTCCCGATCGGCACCAGCACGTTCGCTTCCGGGAAATAGGCGGCGGCGCTTCCCCGGGGCATTTCATAGGGAATGGCCGTGAAATTTTCCGCCACCCGCCGCTCCCCGTTCCAGAAGCTTGTGATGTCCACCTTCTCCCCCGGTTTCAACCCTCTCGCCGACAAATCGTCCGGGCTGACGAGAATGATCCGCCGGGCGTTGCCGATTCCCCGGTAGCGATCGTCCGGACCGTAAATCGTCGTATTGAATTGATCGTGGCTGCGGAGCGTCTGGAGCACGAGGCGGCCGGGCTCCGGTTCAAAGACGGTCATCTCCGCAACGCTGAAAACCGCCTTGCCGGAAGGAGTGTTCCAACAACGGGATTTCGCCGCGTTCGGCAGGTAAAATCCGCCGGGAAGAAGCGCCCGTCCGTTGTAGTCCTCGAACCCCGGCACCACGGCCTCGATCAGGCTGCGGATCCTGTCATAATCCTCCGCCAGCCAGCGCCACGGAACCGGATGCCCCTGCCCCAGAACCGCCTGCCCGAGCCTTGCGACGATCTCCACCTCGCTGAGCAAATCCGGTGACGCCGGGCTCAACACGCCCCG
>CAZVSA010000029.1:0-20276 GCA_964629955.1 uncultured Luteolibacter sp. | reverse complement strand
CCCCGCGATGCCTGAACCACTCCCATCGAGTTTTCACAGGTGACGAAATTCTCCCCATCACGCTCGCTCCGCCCCAGGCAAGGCAGAATGATCGCGGTGCGGCCGGTGACCAGGTGGCTGCGGTTGAGCTTCGTGGAAACATGGCAGGTCAGATCGCACTTCTCCAAAGCCGATGCGGTGAATCCCGTGTCCGGCGACGCCTGGAGGAAATTTCCTCCGAGTGCGAAAAACACCTTCGCCTCCCCCCGGTGCATCGCATGAATCGACGCCACCGTGTCGAACCCGTGCTTCCTCGGCGAGCGGATGCCGCATTCGCGGTCCAGCGCGGACAGGAAAGACTCCGGCATTTTTTCGTAGATCCCCACCGTGCGGTCCCCCTGGACATTGCTGTGGCCGCGCACCGGGCACAGCCCCGCGCCGGGCCTGCCCACCGCTCCCAGCAGAAGATGCACGTTCACGATTTCCCGGATCGTCGCCACGGCGTTGCGGTGCTGGGTGAGCCCCATCGCCCAGCAGGTGATCACCTTGCGGGCCCCGAGAAGCATGGTATCCGCCAGTTCCCGGATCCCATTCTCCCCCACCCCGCTCATGCGGACGATTTCGTCCCAGCGCGATTCCTCCGCTTTCTTACGATATTCCTCGTAGTTCAGGGCATGATCCCTGAGAAACCCCCGATCCAAAACCGTTCCGGGAAATTTTCCTTCCTCCTCCAGCAGCGCCTTGCCCACGCCCCGGAAAAGCGCCAGATCGCCGTTCAGGCGCACCCGCAGATATTGCGAGGCCAGCGGAGTCGCCCGGCCAAGCAAACCTCCGGCATGCTGCGGGTGGGAAAACCCGATGAGCCCCGCCTCCTTGAGCGGATTCACCGCGACGATCCGGGCGCCGTTCTTCACCGCGGCTTCGAGCGTCGTCAGCATCCGCGGATGGTTCGTGCCGGGATTCTGGCCCACGCAAAGAATCACATCCGCATGGAGAAAATCGTCCAAAGTCACCGTCCCCTTGCCCACACCGATCGATTCCTTCACCGCGACCCCACTGGACTCATGGCACATGTTCGAGCAGTCCGGCAGGTTGTTCGTCCCGAAGCCGCGGGCGAAAAGCTGGTAAAGAAACGCCGCCTCGTTGCTCGCCCGCCCGGAAATGTAAAACACCGCCTCATCCGGCGAGGCCAGCGCGTTCAGGTGGGAAGCGATCGTCGCAAACGCCTCGTCCCACGACACCGGCTCATAATGATCCGCACCCTCACGGAGAATCATCGGATGCGCGATCCGTCCCTGCCGGTCATGCCAGAGGTCGCTTCTTTCAAGGAGATCCGCAATGGAATGACTGGCGAAAAACCGTGCGTCGGCGAGTTTCCGGGTCGCCTCGGAAGCCAGCGCCTTGGCCCCGTTTTCACAAAATTCGGCGAAGGAACGCTCGTCGTCCGGGTCCGGCCAGGCACAGCTCGGGCAATCGAACCCGCCCATCTGGTTCATTTCCGACAAACCGCGGGCACCCCGGAAGGGACCCGCCTCGCGGAAAATGTGTTTGAGCGACGAAGCCACCGCCGGAAAACCCGCCGCCCGGGTCTTGGGCGCCCCCTGTCTGAGTTCTTCTTCCTCGCTCATGCTTGCTGGCATCCTGGTCCCTGCGTTTCATGTTTCAAATCCAATGTGGACCGGGGACCGCCGGCTCCGTTCCGCATCCTGCGGAACGGGTTTTTCACCGGCATGGCCGTCCGCCACCGGAAATCGGGTCTTTTATTTTTCCTGAATTCTTCAAGTTCCAAAAAGTCCGCTTTCCCCGACCAGCCATATCCAACTTCTTCGGGCACCCTGACCATTCGGATTCCCATGGCATTTTCATATCCGTATGGGGAAGGCGAAATCAGGAGTTTTTCCATTGACAGTCAATCAACTCCGCGCATTCTGAGCAAAACTGAAAAATCCTCACGTGCTGTTAGATATCCAGCTCCGTGAGGAAAAACAAACACTGTTCGCTCAAAAGAATATGCAATTCATCTCCGCCAAGCCTTTGATAGAAAAGTATCGTAGCGACACTTTTCAGGAAGCCGAAGTAGCGCCTTACTTCATGGCCTATGTGATTCTAATGGCGATTGTAGCCGGATTCTCGTTTGGCGACATGAACGACTGGTCCATTGCATCAGGTTTTGCGTCAATCGTGATTACCATCATGGGAGTCCTGCATTTGAAGAAGCAGAATAACGACAGTTTCGGGAACAGCTTTCTAAGCAAGTATTTCAGCCTAGGTTGGGTCGTTACCTTTAGGATTCTGGTTATGGCTATTCCTGCTGCCGTTGTGATCTTAGCATTAGCCTCGATAGTTGGAGGTGACGATGCCATAGAACCAGCGGGTGCTGTGTTCACCATAGCTATCGAGATCCTTTTCTACTGGTGGCTCGGTCTGCTAATCGCCGAAGCCAATCAACCCAAAAGCTGATAGGACGCTCCATCCAACTGCGGGTAATGCTCCAGTTTGAATTCGAGCTTCCATTCCCGCCGTGGATGAGCCAAACGTTCGTAAAAGAAAATGTCTGAGCAGACTCGAAAACTGAAGTCGGAATTTATCAGTGTTGAGATCGCTATCGACACAGATTACGAGGCTCACGACTTCGTTGCGTATTTCGAACGTCAAGACATCTACGTGGCGAAGATGGATTCCATGGGTGATCACAAGTGGTATATTTACTTTGCTCCTGAAGCCCAAGAGAATACCAACAATACAATTTTAGATTTATGCAGGCAGATAGAAGAACTTCCGCCAGAGGCTCGCAGAGACTGGGACATGGCTGCCAAGAGAGAGTTTTTCGCCGGATATCATGTCGGTGGTGATCCCCACGCTTTTACGGAGCATCTTGATCCTGAGACTCTCAAGAGAGTGTTGGACCTTAATGCCGGTATTGGATACGCTCTTTATCCCGCCCCACCAGTGGATGAGGATTGATTCATGAGAATGAAGCCTCCACAAAACAAACCAGGATGCGAACAAGACGCTCGTGGCAACCGGCGATAGCGTTCTTCTTGAATTCGAGCTTCCATTTCGCCGGTGCCACTGCTAGACGTTCTGCAAAAATGAATGCGCAATCAATCGAGTGTTTAGACGATCAAAGGGCTACGAAGGTGACAAAACCCGAGGGTGAATTGTCGCCCATCCCTCGGATGTCGCTTCGTCACAGCGAGCTTTTTTACTTGGGCCTGCTGCCTGTTATTCTTTTCCTTTTGGCTTGGGCTGACTCAGCAACAATGCACACGAATTGGCATCATCGACTCGAAGGAGGCAGCTGTCTTGGTTTGATTAATGAGAATTCGGCCTTTCGGATCGAACACATTCGCCCCATGCCAGCCAACGAGGCCGGCGCTTCCGTTCCCGCCACACCTATCTACGGCGGCATTTATCGATTTGGCGCCCCCGTCCATGATCAGGAGGGCAACTCCATGCCACTCTTTCCTTCTTTCAGTCGACGCGACCCGCTGGCCATTTACCGCGCGGCAGATTGGCATGTCGACGTATTTGTCATACCAATTTGGTTCGTCCTCTCCTGCTACCTGCCGCTCTGGCTAGCGATATCCTATTTCCAATTACGCCGAAAATGGAAGAAGCTCCACTCAGCGCTTCCCTGCAATCGAAGTTCTTCCCTCCAATAACCTTGTGCACGTGCGGCGTCGCTCTCTCGCTGAATAAATAAATGGGGTCGCAAATGGAATCGGTCCTCGCGGGTTCACATTTGGGCATGAACAGAGACCTCTGGCGAAGTTGGTTTTTTCATGAAATTCCCGATCGATGTGAATCCGCAAATCCGTGATTTCCACACCGGAAAACCAAAAAGCTCCGCCCCCGGATTCCGGGAACGGAGCCTGAATGTTTTCCCAGCCGGGATCGCAACAGCGGCGATCAATCCAGCGTTTTGATGCGGATGTTCTTGTAATGGATCGTGCTGCCGGGATCGTGCGACTGCAACGCGATCGCGCCGCCGCCCTCCTGCAACCTGCTTTTGCCTTCCTCCGCGGTGTAGTTCACCAGCTCCTTGCCGTTCACGGATACCGTGATCGTGCCATCCTCCACGCGGATGATGTATTTCATCCATTCGTTGTCCTTGAACGGCTCCTTGTTATCCACCACGCCGTAGAGGCCGCCGGATTTTCTCCAGTCGCCCTGGGTGTTGTTCACCTGCACCTCGTATCCTTTCGCCGGCCATCCTTCATTCTGGAACTCGCTGTGGATGAAAATGCCGCCGTTCGCATTCTCCAGTGTCATCACATCCGCTCTCAACTCGAAGTTCTTGAATTTTCCACCTTCCACATCGCCGACGTAGAAGACATGGGAGCGCTCCCCCTTCGCGACGATGGCTCCATCCGCCACGGTGAAGGAGGCCTCGTTTTCGTTGACCTTCCAGCCGTCGAGGCTCTTGCCGTCAAAGAGGGAAACGAAGCCTTCCTCTTCCGCGCACAGGGCGGGTGCGATGGCGAACGACGTGATCGCCGCGATCGAAGCGGCAGCTTTCATCAATGTGTTTTTCATATATGGTATGTGGGGTTTGGGATTGGGAAAAAACAGGTTCAGTCTCCGGATTTCACACCGGCCATCACCCAGAAGGCGCGGGCGGCGCTCGCCTGATCCAGCAGCATGATCTGGCGGAGAGGCGCGGTCACTTCGCGATCCCAGCGGTGGCCGTAGCGGCCGTTCGGATCGCGCACGTTGGCATGCAGGAATGTGAGCGCGTTGCGGGCGTGGTTCAACCAGCGTTCGTCCCCGTCCACGCGGTGGAGTTCCAGAAACGCTTCCACGAGGAAATGAGCGAAGCGCCCTCCATCGGCAATGCCGCCGTGATCCCGCACCCAATGCTTCACCGCGGCATCGGAGATCCGTTTCGCCTCCTCAAGATAGCGTTGCTCCCCTTTGATTTCATGGAACAGCACGTTCGCACGGATCATCAGGGCGGTGTTGTAGGTGAATTTCCGCCGGTCCAGCGAGCCGTCCATCCTCATGTGGTCCAAAAACAGGCCGTCGTCATCCTGAAGGGATTTGCACGTCCAGGCATACACCCGTTTCGCCGTTTCCAGATAGTCGGCGCGCTCCGTGAGCTGATGCAGCCTCAAGGCGGAAACGATCGCCGGAGCGTTCGTGCAGGTGTTTTTCGATTCCAGTTCGTTCTCCCGCCAATACAACCCGCCGCCAAGCTTTTCATCCTCCCCGCTCATCACGAACCGGAACGTGTCCTCCGCTTTCTCCAGATATTTTTTCTCCCCGGTGATCTCGTACACCTCAATCAGTCCCAGAACCAGCCACGCGTTGTCATCGTAGTAGCGATCGGAATCCTTCGGCCCGGGCAGGACATCGTATCCGTGGATGCCTTTATGCTCCTGCCAATAGACGTCGATCGCATCGGCATACCCGCGCATCGGCGCGAGGTAGGTTTCCTTGTCCACTTTCGCGGCAGCCGCCAGAGCCGTCACCTGCACGCCCACGCCCCACATGAAAGCGGGCTGACGGCGGGACCGGCCCCCGAAAACAGCCCGCTCGGCATACAAATTCCTTCGGGGAATCCACAGGTCCTCGTTCAAGGTCGCGAGCGCGTCCTTCCCCCATTCATGAAACGGCGAGTCTGTGGAAGCATCGCCGGTCTCCGCCGCGGACGCGGGAGCGGCAAGCAAACACAAACACGCGGAACCATGGAGGAAGATCTTTTGCAAACGAGTCATCGGTCGGACTTTTTCAAAATACGGTGAAGCGGCAGAAACAAACCTCAATCCCTCCGGATGACAACCAGTAATCTCTCACCCGCCCCGCATGGCCTCCGCCACATACCAATCCTCCAGCCGCTTCCGCGCCCACGGGGTTTTGCGAAGGAATGTCAGGCTCGAACGGATCGACGGGTGGAACAAAAAGCACCGGATCGGGATTTGCCCGGCCAATCCGTCCCATCCATGCCGCGCCTCCATGGTCCGCAGCACCATTTCAAGCGTGATCCCATGCAACGGATCGTTCGGATGCGGCGTGGTCATCGGCGTGTCTCAATCCGTGATGCGGATCGACTTCGGATCCCAGTCGATCGCCGGCAGATCCATTTTCAATCTCTTCAGGGTATCGAGCATGATCCGCGCCACGCACAGATTCCGGTACCACTTCCGGTTCGCGGGCACCACATACCAGGGCGCGGATTACGTCGAGGTTTTCCCCAGCACATCCTCGTACGCGGTCATGAACTCCTCCCAGCGGGCGCGGTCCGCCAGATCATCCGGATTGAACTTCCAATGCTTCTCCGGGTTCTCCAGCCGGGCTTCCAGCCGCCGCTTCTGCTCGTCCTTGGAAATGTGGAGGAAGATTTTCACGATCGTCGTCCCCTCCTCCCCCAGCATCCGCTCGAAGTCCGCCACATGCTTCTGGCGGCGCTTCCACACCTCATCCGGGAAAAGCTTCTTCACCCGCACGGCGATGATGTCCTCGTAGTGGCTGCGGTTGAACACCACCAGCTCTCCGTTTTTCGGCACCTGGGCATGGACCCGCCACAGGAAGTCCCGCGCAAGCTCGTCCGCGCTCGGCTTCTTGAACGCACGCACCTGGATCCCCTGCGGATCGATCCGGGAAAACACGTGCTTGATGCAGCCGTCCTTTCCTCCCGTGTCCATCGCCTGCATCACGACCAGCACCCGGTGCTTGTTCTGCGCGTACAACAGTTTCTGGAGCTGCTGCAATTCCTCCTGAAGCTTGTTGAAATACTTGTCGAAATCCTCCTTCGATCCCTCCTCCAGCAGCGTTTTTTCCCCCGCGTCGATCTTCGAGAGATCGACCTTGCTCCCGGGCTTCACGAGATACCGCTCAAGCGCTCCAACTACAGGCATGCGTCTTTATCCGCCTCCTTCCGCGTCATGACAAGGCTCGTGTGCGTTCCGCCTCCCGAATCCGGCAGGGTGGCCGCGTTGCGGTGAGATGCCGTCATTGAAATCCAACGTTTTCCAGATCCCCAAGATGCCGCTTGGCCTGCCACCCCCGTTTCTTCAGAATGGCTGGAGTGAAAACCCTGTTCATTTCCGCGGTCTTTTGCCTTGCAGGCTCCGCAGTCCACGCCGCCACGCGTGTCGAGATCGGCACCCTCCACGGGTTGATGAGATACGATGTGGAAGCGTTCCGCGTGGAGCCGGGGGAAGAGATCGCGCTCGTTTTCTCCAACACCGACGAAATGCAGCACAATCTCGTGCTTCTTTCTCCGGGTCCCCACATGGACATCGCGGAAAAAGCTTGGGCTCTCGGCGTCAACGCCGTGGAAAAACACTACATCCCGGAAGATCCCAGAGTGCTTCATTTCACCAAAATCATTGATCCCGGCCAAAGCGAAACCATCACCTTCACCGCCCCCGCCGAAAAAGGCACGTATCCCTACGTCTGCACGATCCCCGGCCACGCCCACCTCATGCATGGCATCATGTATGTCGGGGATTTCCCCCCGGGTCTCCGCGATCTCACCTACGAATACCACGAAGGGACATGGACACGGCTGCCGGACTTCAGCGGCATCGTCCCGCTGGCCGCCGGAGCCCTTCCCGACGGGCTCATCGACATCGGAGTCGCGAAGCGGGAGGACCACTTCGCCCTTGTTTTCCCGGGCATTCTCGAAGTCCCCGCCGACGGCGAATACACGTTCTATCTCAACTCCGACGACGGCTCCCGCATCCTCGTGAACGGCACCCCCGTCGTCTCCTACGATGGCATCCACCCTCCCGAGGGAGAGCGCAACGGCACCATCCAGCTGACAAAAGGCGGCCACCCGTTCCGCGTCGAATTTTTTGAGCACACCCATGGCCAGCTCCTCACCGTCGCCTGGGAAAGCGCGACGATGAAACGGATGGAACTCTCCAGGGAAACCAGCTCTCCCGCCATCGACGACGAACGCTTCCGCCCGAAAGTGACCGATGCCCCGCTCGTCATACGCGCCTTCGTGGAAAACGGCCCTCCGCGCGCGATCTCCGTAGGCCTCCCCGGCGGGACCAACTATTGTTTCGATCCCGAAACGGGCGGCGTCGCCTTCGCCTGGACCGGTGATTTTCTCGACATCGGCCCGGACCGCGGCCGCAACGAGGGCGAACGCGGCGGCGGCTGGTGCCGCGTCCTCGGCCAGCGCTACTCCGTGGGCGCCACCGGTTTTCCGCTTCGTTTCGGCTCGCCGGAAAAAATCCCGGAAGTCTCCTTTCACGGCTACCGCCGGTCCTCCTTTCCCGAGTTCCATCTAACCGCCGACGGAATCCCCGTCCGGCAAACCATCCGCCCCACGCCATCCGGTCCGGGTCTCGAATATCAATTCGAGATCGATTCCCCTCCCGCCGACGTTTTCCTCACCCTCGATCCCACAGGGCTCGACCTCCGCTCCTCCGCCGGAAGCTGGACGCAGGGCACGCTCCGCATTCCCGCCGACCGGGCATCCGCCTTCACCGTCACCCTCATTCCCCGCTGATCACCCAGAAAAACCCACAAGCATGCGATTCCTCACCATTCCCCTGCTTTCCACCGCACTCCACGCCGCGCCCGATCACATTCCCGCAGGCTACTCGGTCGAGACGATCCCCATCCCGGATGGAATCACCCTCGGTGTCAGCGGGCTCGCCTTCGCTCCCAATGGCGACCTGATGATCTGTTCCCGGGAAGGCGAGGTCTGGCGCTACCGGGATGGCGATTGGAAACGTTTCGCCGACGGACTCCACGAACCGCTAGGCCTCCTCGTGGATGAAAAATCCGGCGACATTTTCGTCATGCAACGCCCCGAACTCACCCGTCTCATCGATGAGGACGGAGATGGCGTCGCGGATTTCTATCAGACGATCTCCGCGGACTGGGGACTCACCGACAATTACCACGAATACGCCTTCGGGCCCGTCCGGGATGCCGACGGAAATTTTTATGGCACCCTCAACACCTCCCTGAGCTGGCCCGAGTGGGCGGGCAGCGACCGCTGGGACATCGGCCGCGTCCACGGAGGCGCCATGGGCCGGGCCGCCAAGTATCGCGGCTGGTCTTTCCGCATCTCTCCGGACGGCACCTTCACCCCCTGGTCCTCGGGCCTTCGTTCGCCCGCCGGCATCGGGTTCAACCTCGATGGCGATCTCTTCCACACCGACAATCAGGGGGATTGGAACGCGGCATCCTCCCTCCACCACATCGTCCGGGGGCGTTTCCACGGACATCCCTCCTCCCTGATGGATCACCCGGATTTCGCGAGAAAAGACCTCAACTCCATCTCCGTCGCCGACTACGACAAACTCCGTACCCCGCCCGCGCTGCTCCTCCCCCAGGGCGATCTCTCGAACTCTCCCGGAGAACCCACCGTGGACGGAACCGGAGGAAAATTCGGCCCCTTCTCCGGGCAATTTTTCATCGGCGACCAAACCCGCTCGAACCTCATGCGTGCTTCCCTGGAAAAAATCGGCGGGGAATACCAGGGCGTCGTCTTCAATTTCATCCACCCCCTCCAGAGCGGTTGCATCCGCACCGCCTTCGCCCCGGACGGCAGCCTTTACGTCGGCCAGACCGGGCGCGGCTGGCGTTCCGTGGGACCCGCCATTTTCGGCCTCCAGCGCGTGATCTGGGACGGCTCCACTCCCATGGAAATGCAGAACGTGAACCTCACCACCTCCGGCTTCCGCGTCACCTTCACCGCTCCGGCCGACCGGGAAAAAGCCACGAACCCCGCCACATGGCAAATCCGCCACTGGCACTACCCCTACCAACCGGCTTACGGAGGCGACAAACTGGACCAAACCAGCGTCTCCCCCACCCGCATCACGCTCTCCGCGGATGGATTGACCGCCGATCTCGAACTCCCCCTTGTGGAAAAAAAACTCTACTGCATCACCCTCGTGGACCTCGCCTCCTCCTCCGGCCAGCCGCTCACCAATCCCACCGCGTGGTACACGCTCAACCGCCTGCTCAAGTGAGCCGGATGAGAACGTGGCGGCGATCACCGGTCGCCGCGTCTCGCGCTCCGGCGGCTGGTATGGCCAACCCGTCCCGCATCCGGAAACCTCCCCACCATGTCCGCCCGTTTCCGGCGAGGGCGCCGGAAACAGCACGCGAGGGCGCGTGCGCTCCCCGATGTGGGCGGGACGCCCACGCTCCTTGAGTTCATCCGGGCCGGATGAACTCACCCTCTACATGCCCAGAAAATTCTCCAGCATCTTCTTTCCATCCTGGGTGAGGATGGATTCCGGGTGAAACTGCACTCCGTGGACGGGATGTTCCTTGTGCCGGAGGCCCATGATTTCCCCTTCCGCGGTCCATGCGGTGATTTCGAGGCAATCCGGCAGGGTTTCCCTTTTCACGATGAGCGAGTGGTAGCGGGTGGCATCGAACGGACTCGGCAGCCCGGCGAACACACTCTTCGATTCATGAAGGATCGGCGAAGTCTTGCCATGCATCAGGCGGTCCGCCCTCACCACATCCCCGCCATACACCTGCCCGATGGATTGGTGCCCCAGGCAAACGCCGAGAATCGGCGTGGCGCTTCCCATCTCGCGGATGAGATCGCAGGAAATTCCCGCCTCGTTCGGAGTACACGGCCCCGGAGAAATACAGATTCGCTCCGGGTTCAGGGCTTTCGCCTCCGCAACGGAAATCGCGTCGTTTCGGAAAACCTTCATCTCCGCCCCCAGCTCTCCGAAATACTGGACGAGGTTGTAAGTGAAGGAATCGTAGTTATCGATGATGAGTAGCATGGCGGGAAAGAGTCGAAAGTCTTAAAGTCAAAGGTCGAAGGTCTTCTTTGGCGGAGCGTGCGGGTTGCGGGAAGTTGTGGATCCGGTGGACTTTCAGACCTGCGACTTTCGGACCTTCAGACATCCAGAGTCTTCGCCAGCGCAATGGCGCGGAGCATTGCTTTCGCCTTGTTGACGGTTTCGTTGAATTCGTAGGTGGGATCGGAATCAGCGACCACTCCCGCACCGGCCTGCACGTAAGCCTTGCCTTCCTTCAGCAGGCATGTGCGGAGCGTGATGCAGGAATCGTGGGAACCGTCAAAACCGAAATATCCCACGGCTCCCGCGTAGGCGCAGCGTTTGTTTTTCTCCAGGGAATTGATGATCTGCATCGCCCGGATCTTCGGCGCTCCGCTGACGGTGCCAGCCGGAAACGTCGCGCGCAGCACATCGTAGGAACTGTGGCCGGAGTCCAGCTCCCCATGAACGTTCGAGACGATATGCATCACATGGCTGTAACGCTCGATGATCATGAAATCGTCCACGCTCACGGTTCCGTGTTTCGCGATGCGTCCCACGTCGTTGCGGGCGAGATCTACAAGCATGAGATGCTCGGCGCGTTCCTTCGGATCGGCCAGCAGTTCCGCGGCGAGCGCGTCGTCCTCTTCCGGGGTCTTCCCCCTCCAGCGGGTTCCCGCGATCGGGCGGATGTCGATGCGGCCACCAATGGAGCGCACATGAACTTCCGGCGAGCTGCCAACGAGCGAAAAACCCTCCAGTTCCAGAATGAACATGTACGGCGAGGGATTCACATGCCGCAGCGCGCGGTAGAGATCGACCGGCGGCCGGGAAAAATCCGTTTCAAATCTCTGGCTGGGCACAAACTGGAAGATGTCCCCCGCCGCGATGAACTCCTTCCCCTTGCGGACGATTTCCTCGTATTCCTCCCGGGTGGTGTTGCTTTTGGCTTCCGCCGGTTCGCCGCGGGTCAGCCCGTTGAGAGCCGGAACGTGGAGCGGGCGGTTGAGGATTTCCACAATGGCCGCGATCCGCCCGCGCGCCGCCGCGTAGGCTTCCTCGGGAGTCGCGGATTCATCGAGGAAAGCATTGGCAATGATCTGGAGCCGACGGAGCTGATGATCGAAAACCAGCAGGGTATCGGCCAGCAGGAACATCGCATCCGGAATCCCGAGCGTATCCGGAGGCGGCTCCCCCAGCGAAGGCTCGAACTGCCGGACCGCGTCGTAGGAAAGATACCCCACCATTCCTCCGGAGAACGGCGGCAGCGCTCCGTGCGCCACCGGGCGGTATTTTTCCATTTCCGCTTCCAGAACCGCCAGCACGTCTCCCTCCGCCGCGAAGGAACGGGATTTGTTCCCCTCGCGGATGGTGATGTTCTTTCCCCGGGCTTCAAAAATCACTTTCGGATCGCTGCCGATGATGGACCAGCGGCCGCCCTTCTGCGTGCTTTCCGCACTTTCGAGGAGGAACGAATGCCTGCCGTCGCGCAGTTTCAGATACGCGGACAGCGGCGTCTCGAAATCCGCGGCGAGCTGGGTGGAGACGGGCACCACATTGCCCCGCTCCGCCAGCCCGGCGAAGACTTCCAAAGAGGGTTCTACCGGTAGGGAACTCACAAGGCGCGAAGCATGGCGGACGTTTCCGCGAGAGCAAGCGCGGCGTGAAGCGAAAAATCCCGCGGAACCATGCAATCACATCCCCTTGGCGCCCTATTGCCTTTATGAAATCCTTCACACCATCCGGATTCTCCAGCCCCCCGCCACGGCTTTCCGAAGGGGCTTGCTCCTTGCGGCCCGCACGCTTGCTTTCCCTTCTCCAATGAGGCATCTTTCCCCCATGTCCGCCGCCCTTTTGGAAGAAACCAGCCGCCTGCTGCCACGGCTTTCCCGGGCCGAGAAGGCGCTGGTGCTGCAATGGCTGGTGGCGGATCTGGGAGACGCCTTTCCCGGCATCGAGCGGAAAGCGGGTGTGTCCGGCGGCGCGGCCCGCATCGCCCGCACGCGGGTGCCGGTCTGGACGCTGGAAGCCGCCCGCCGCCAGGGTGTTACGGAGAGCGAACTGCTGGGGTCGTTCCCATCGTTGCGGGCGGAAGATCTGAGCCAGGCGTGGGCCTATGCCCGCTCGCATCCGGAGGAGATCGAGCGGGAGATTCTGGAAAACGAAGCGGCGTGAGGATGGCCGCGTTTTATTCCAACGAGAATTTCCCGCTTCAGGTCGTCCTGGCACTCCGGGGCCTCGGTCACGATGTGCTGACGACCCACGAGGCGGGCCAATCGAATCTCGCAATCCCCGACCATGAGGTGTTGGATCACGCGGTGCGGGCGCGGCGTATCCTGATCACCCTGAACCGCCGTGATTTCATCGCCCTGCATGAAGAGCGGAGCGATCACTCCGGTATCGTGGTCTGTACGGTGGATGCGGATTTCGCCGGCCAAGCCCGGCGCATCCATCAGGTGATCGAGGCGGCCGGGGAGATGAACGGGAAGTTGTTGCGGGTGAACCGCGGGAAATGAGGCCTGCATTCCTTCACCTCGGTTCCCTATGTTTTCATTTCCGCTTCAGAGAAGGATCTCGAATTGCTGGTCCGGCCCGGTGAGCCATTGATCGAGCCAGGGGGAATAGGTTTTCACCCGGACCGTTTTCCGATCCGGCAGAAACCGCATGAGCCGGAAAAATCCACCGCCGTGGAAGGGGCGGTCGGGCTTCACGCCGTGCTGGTAGTTGGAGAGGATCTGGTGGACGTCCTGCCCGGCTTTTCCGGGAGTGGCCAGCCGTCCCGTGCCATCGTTCAAAACGTGGCCGCTCAGCATGAAACGGATGTTGCCGTGGCGGGAAAGCAGCTTTTGCCAGATCCCTTCGGCATCGTTGACGCTCCCGGATTTGGCAAGCGGGTAGGTGAGCGGATTCCAAGCCTGTTTGTCGCCGAATTTCGCGAAATCGTAGCGAGTGTCGTCCGAATAGGTGTAGGCGTGGGTGACGGCGATGATGGTGTGGCCGGGATGATCCGCTGCCACCCGGTCCGCCCATTCGAGGACTTCATCCCGGGGGCCGAATTCGAGGGAAATGATGAGAAAATCCCCGCCCGGCGTTTCGATGGAATGGGCGGTATTTTCGAGTTTTCCGGGTTCAAAATACAAAACGCGGCCGCTGTTCGAGTAGTCGGCGGGCTTGAAATAATCGTTGAGCAGGGTGGAGCGGTCTGTGGCCCTTCCCCGCTCTCCCAGATCGTGGTTTCCGGGCAGGAGCGAGTAGGGCACGCCGGCGTTTTTGAGAACGTCCATCGCCTTGCGGGTGTTCTCCCATTGTTCGGGAAGATTGTGGTCCGTGATGTCCCCCAGATGAACGACAAACCGGATGTCGTGGCTCTCCCGGTGAGCGGCTACCCATTCCGCCTGGCGGATGAAAACCTCGGGGTGGAGGCGGGTGAGGCTCTGGCTGTCGGGGAAAACCGCCAGCGTCCAGGTGCCTTCGGGAGCGTCGAAGGGAATCCCGGGGATCTCTTCGGCATGAGGATGCGTTTCTTGTCCGAAAAGCGGACGGGGAAAAGCGCCCGCCACGGCCGCGGCGGCGAGGGGTTTGAGGAAGGTGCGGCGTTTCATGTGGGTTTCATTCCGGTTACACAAAGGAAACCGGAGTTGCACGTTCTTCTTTTCCGGGAGACTGGCCAAATCCGCCCCGCCGGTTCAGAACACACCCGTGTCCCAACCCTACGAATCCCTCGAAGCCGAACTGCACGATCCTTTCTGGGACGCGGAAGACGAAGCCTCGGAAGTGGCCCTGATGGCGGCCTTTCTGGAAAAACACCCCGGACCTGCACTGGAAATCGGATCGGGTTCCGGACGACTGCTTCTGCCGCTTCTGGAAATGGGATTCGACATCGAAGGGCTCGAACTCTCCCGCGACATGCTGGAACTGTGCCGCGAGCGCGCTTCCGCAAGCAGACTCCGCCCCGCACTGCACCACGGCGACATGACAACGTGGAATTCCCGGCGTTCATTCGCCTCCCTCCTTGCGCCCGCGTTCACCCTGCAACTCGGAGCGGACCCGGAAGCCACCCTCCGCCATTGGCACAAACTGCTGAAAGACGGCGGAGGCCTCTACCTCACCCTCTTCATCCCCTACGCCGAGCTGCTGGGAGATTTGCCGGAAGGCGAATGGTACCGGGACCACTCCGCCACTCTCAAGGACGGCCGGGAAGCCTGGCTGGAAACCCGCCACCGGCTGGACCGCCCCGGCCGCCTGCTGCATCGCGAACACCGCTATCACCTCACGGGAAGCGAACCCCGCACACACGAATCAACCCAAACCATCCGCTGGTTCGAGCCCGCGGAAATTCCGGAGCTTCTGGAACGTTGCGGATACCGCCCGGAACCGCCTTTCGCGGATTTCGATCCCCGGAACATCGCCCATGACCCGGACCGGATGGATTTCGACGGAATCCTCACCTATCACGCGGCGAGCGTATCGGCCTCCCGGTCAACATGAAACGGAGCACCGGCTTCAATCCCCGGACTTCACATCCACTTCCAGATCTCCAAGAGCCCACTGGATGCCCGCGAGGTAATGGCGGACCACCTTCGGATGCCAGTACATCTCATGGTTGTGGCCGAGAGAGCAGTAGAAGACGCGGCCTTTCTCCCAGTTGCGGATCCAGGACACCCCGAAGTCGTTGTCATCGCGCTTGATGCCCTGGACGTTCATGTCGCTTTTTTCCGGGTCCAGGCGCAGCAGCATGTCCACCGCGCTCGAATCGTAGGGATCCTTGAGCTGATAGATCTCCTCCTTGAAATCGACGCTCTCCCCCTCGAACATGGCAACCAGGGGATGGTTTTCCTGCCCGGGTTCCACTTTGATGCTCACGTCCGTGCCGGAACCCCATGGATGGCCGTCGAAAAATCCGTTGATCATCTCCCCATACTCCGGCCACTCGTAGAAAGTATCGGTGGCGGCGTGGATACCGATGAAGCCGTTGCCCGCCTTCACGTAGTTCATGAGATTTTCCTTCAATCGGATCTCACGCTCCCTGGCCCCGGCCCGGTCCTCTTCCGACATTTCCTTCCATTGGTCCCCCGTGGGGGCGAACACGTTCTGGGTCGTGCTGAGGAAACAGACCGCGTCGAATTTCTTCAGCACGTCGGACTCGAAATTGTCGAGATCATCGCTGATCACCACCTCGAAGGCCCCGGTTTTCCTGCCCAGTTCCTCCAGCGCCAGCTTGCCGGTGGCGATCGACGCGTGGCGGAAGCCATTGGTGCGGGAAAACACGAGAAGAGTGCGTTTTTCCTTGGGCTTCGCATAGGCTTTCTCCGGCAGCGCTTCGGCGATTTTCGCGGCGGCTTCGGCGGGTGGTTGTTCGCCGGCCGGGTTTTGGGAGACCAAAAGGATCGCCGCGGCAGCGACGATGGAAGAGGGAATCAATGCTTTCATGGATGACTGGATGCTGTGTATGAGAAACTTGCGGATTCCCCTTGCGATGGGAATCCGAAAATCCGCGAACGGACGATTTTGCAATACGTGGCGGCTTCGCTCAAATTGCTCACACATCCCGGAAATTTCATTCCGCTCCGGCTCCCCCGGCTGGAATCCGCTTTCCCATGCCCGCGGGGCACGCTCTACTCGCCGCATGATCGACATGCTCGTGCGCCTCTATGATCTTCCCGACAGCTCGCCGCTCTACCGGCAGGTGGCCGATGGAGGCATCACCCTGCGGCGCGCCCGCGCATTTGAAAAGCACACGCTCTCCGCCTTCGCGAAGGCGAATTTCTCCGAGAAATGGGCCAGTGAGATCGAGATTTCCCTCACCCGCCAGCCCGCCGCCTGCTTCCTCGCCACCCGCGACAAAGCGGTGCTGGGTTTCTCCTGCTACGACACCACCGCGCGCGGATTCTTCGGCCCCACCGGCGTCATCGAAAGCGCCCGCGGCCTCGGCCTGGGAAAAGCCCTGCTTTTCAAATCCCTCGAAGCCCTCCGCGACCAGGGCCACGCCTACGGCATCATCGGCGGTGTCGGCCCGAGGGAATTCTACGCCAAAACCTGCGGTGCCATCGAAATCCCCGGCAGCGATCCGGGAATCTATGGCGACATCCTGCCATAGGAAAAACTCACTCCACCGCCCGGATCCCGATCCGGTGGCGCTCGCACAGCTCCGCCACCACATCCTTCTCCAGCACCAGCGTGCGCCCCGCCTCGATCGCGATCGCCGAAATCCCGGCCTCGGCGCAGGTTTCCACCGTGTGGGGGCCGATCACCGGCACATCGAAACGGAAATCCTGATCCGGCTTTGAAACCTTCACCAACATCACGTTCTTCCCCCGCCCCAGCTCCCCTCCCCTGCGGATGCACACGTTGGTCCCCTCGAACGCCTCCACCGCCAGCACCGTCCCGTGACGGACCACCACGCTCTGCCCGATGTCCAGCGCGCTGGTCTGTTTGGCGATTTTGAACCCGAAAACCGCGTCCTCAAGCTGCCTTTTTTTGAACTTCGGGCCGCATACATGCCCCGGCCCGGGCAGATGATCCTCCAGAAACGTCGTCGCCGGCAGCAGCGTGATTCCATCCTTCGCCAGCTCCTCGCCGATCGCCCCGAACAGCGTCTCCGCGTTCCTCTCCTTCACCCTGGCCAATACCAGAAGCACGCGGAAATCCGGCCGGAGATCGAACAGGTTTTTCGGTGAAATCTGCCCCATCATCACCGCCTCGGTCACCCCCTCGCGGACAAAAAATTTGATCAACCTGCCCAACTGGCCGACCCGCAGCCATTCGGCGGCATCCACCATTCCTTCCAGCTCCCGTTTCGTCTCTCCCTCGAAGGCGGCCATCACCAGGCGCACACCCGGCGCATTCCTGCGGGCCGCCGCAACGAAAGTCTCCGGATACACTCCATTGCCTGCGATGATGCCGATGGTGCGGGGTGCTGTCATGCCTCGTGAAAAAATCCGGCAGACAGGGAGGGAAAATTGAAAGTAGCGGCTGTGGGACTCGAACCCACACTCGTTGGAACTCGATTTTGAGTCGAGCGCGTCTACCAATTCCGCCAAGCCGCCTTGGTGCGCGGATGTTGGGAAGGGCATCGCGGAAGCGCAAGCCGTTTTCTCCGTCCGGTGGCCGGACAGGATGAAAATTGCGCAAATTTTGCATGCTTCCGGCTTGCCAGGAATATACCACCTCCCCAGAGTCCAAGCTGTTCGGATGATTACTCGCTTGTTTTCCGCCGCTTTACGCGGAGTAGATGCCCAGGAAGTCGAAGTGGAGGTGAATGCGCGTGGAGCGGACAAGCCGCTTGTGATCATTGTCGGCCTGCCGGACGCGGCCGTGAGGGAATCGTCGCAACGCGTCACCTCCGCCATCGGCGCGTCCGCGCTGGACTTGGACGACGGGGTGAAAACGGTGAACCTCGCTCCCGCGGATCTGAAGAAGGAAGGGCCGTCGTTCGATCTGCCCATCGCACTGGCAATGGTCGCCGCCAGCGGCACAAAACCCTTCGACGCCACCGATTGCTGTGTGGTGGGCGAACTCGGGCTCGACGGAGCGATACGGCCGGTGAAGGGAATTCTCTCCATCGCCCAGGAAGCCAAGCGGCGCGGGCGGACCCGTCTGCTGGTCCCCGAAGCGAATGCGCCGGAAGCCGCCGTGGTGGAAGGCGTCCAGGTCATCCCCCTGCGGAACCTGAAACAGGCCTGGGAGTTTCTCGATGGCGGGATCATCATTCCTCCCTTCCAACTGGACCGCCGGGCCTTTTTCGACTCCCACCGCGTGTACGACGTGGATTTCGACGAGGTGAAAGGCCAGCACCATGTGAAACGCGCCCTCGAAGTGGCCGCGGCCGGGGGACACAACCTGCTCATGATCGGCCCGCCCGGCACGGGCAAATCCATGTTGGCGAAACGCCTGCCGACCATCATGCCCGACATGTCGGAAGAGGAAGCCATCGAAGCGACGAAGATCCATTCCATCGCCGGTCTTCTCGACAACCGCATGGCATTCCTGACCACCCGGCCGTTCCGTGCTCCCCATCACACGATTTCGGATGCGGGCCTGCTGGGCGGCGGCACCAACCCCGGCCCCGGGGAAGTTTCCCTGGCCCATCACGGGGTTTTATTCCTGGATGAACTTCCGGAATTCCGCCGGCAAACCCTCGAAGTGATGCGCCAGCCGCTGGAAGACGGGCACGTCACCATCTCCCGTGCGGCCGGCTCGCTGACATTTCCCTCACGGTTCATGCTGGTGGCCGCGATGAATCCCTGCCCGTGCGGCTATTACGGGGATTCCAAGCGCGAATGCCGCTGTTCGGTCCGCCAGATCGAGAATTACCGGCAGAAAATCTCGGGGCCTTTGCTGGACAGGATCGATCTTCACATCGAAGTCCCGCTGGTGGATTTCAAGGAATTTTCTTCCACCGCAAATACAGGCTCATCCTCATCGGACATCCGCGGGAGGGTTGCCGCGGCACGGGCGATCCAGACCCGGCGCTTCCGCAAACTCCCCAACGCCACCAACGCGTCCATGCCCCCCCGCCAGGTCCGCCAGCACTGCACGCTCGACCCGGAAGCCAGCCGCTATCTGGAACGCGCGATGGAGGAAATGAACTTCTCCGCCCGGGCCCACGACCGGATTCTCAAAGTGGCGCGCTCGCTCGCCGATCTGGGACAATCCCCCGACATCCGCACCAACGACGTTCTCGAAGCGATCCAATACCGTTCCCTCGACCGAAGACTCTTCGCCTGAACAGCAGCCGTCTCCTTCCCCCGTGAAAAACAATCCCGCCCAGCCCTTTCAGCTCTTCTTGTCGCTTTCCGCCTCACGGATCATGTCCGCGAAGTCAAGCTCCATGGCCCGTGCAAGATCCAGCAATGCCGACAGGGAAGGCCAGCGCTCGTTTCTTTCCGCGCGGGAAATCATTCCCGCATCGATGCCGCTCCTCGCGGACAACTCCCTCAATGTCAAACCCTGGATCTGCCTCTCACGCCTGAGGCGATCCATGATTCCCATCGTAATAGCCAAACTCTTGTCGCTAGCCATGGCCCGTCAATTATCACCCTGAAGCCAAATGCGAAGCATAATTTCCATAATTTGTCCATTAGCAAGCATAACTCTTTGAAAGATTCCTCCGAAACCAAGCCATGAACCAGAAAACACCGAATTCCTCCTCCGGGGAGGCTCCTACGAAAATCTGTTGGGTTCGCGAGGACATCGCCCGGAAAATCAACGCCACCCTCGATCGTCTTGCACTCGTGATCGACGTTCTGCGGGAAACGGTCGGGGGAGACGCCATTCCGGGCACCCGGGGGCTCAAGGAAGGAGCGGAGGCCAGCCTTCATGAAATCATCCATCACCTCTCGCGGCTCCCCCGCAACCCCGCCGCGAACCCTCACTCCATTCCCGGCCCCGAGGAAGAACAGGCCATGATCTGGCTCACCGGAAGAGCCCGTCACCACTGGCTCCCGCCGGGTGCCATTCTCCGGATTTCCGAAATCATCCGCCGGCTCCTCCCGGAACGGCC
This sequence comes from uncultured Luteolibacter sp., assembly GCA_964629955.1. Taxonomy (GTDB): domain Bacteria; phylum Verrucomicrobiota; class Verrucomicrobiia; order Verrucomicrobiales; family Akkermansiaceae; genus Luteolibacter. Next base: position 77 of record CAZVSA010000029.1, on the reverse strand, counting down.
CGGCTCCAATGACAGAAACACTCCACCGGATCCCAGCCCCCCCCGGACGGACTGAAAAGACCGTCCGGATCACGGGG
>CAZVSA010000028.1:20579-22302 GCA_964629955.1 uncultured Luteolibacter sp. | reverse complement strand
GGTTGATTTGCCAGCCTTCGGCGAGGGTGAAGCCGGCGAGTTGCCGGTCCGGGGTGGGAGGCGGGTCTGCCTGGGGTGGCGTTGGCGCGGGTGGTGGGGATGGGGGAGGATTTTCGCCTTTGGGGGGAAGGTTTTCGCCTTTGACGAAGGCATGGATGCGGAAGTCGGCGGCGGCGATGAGGGGTTTGTAGGAGTCGAGGGTGGCGCGGAGGGAGGCGGTGGTGGCGGAGGGTTTGCCGAAGGGCCACTGGATGCGGTCGCCGTAGACGAAGGACCAGTTGGCGGGGCGCCAGCAGTCGAACCAGAGGCGGTTTTTCCCGGTGATGGCGGCAAGGAGTTCGGGGGGAGGGTCCTGGGCGGAGGAGCCGAGTTGGGTGGGGAGGGGGGTGGGGATATGGTCGAGGCCCGCGGGGGTGAGGTGGATGCCGTTTTCGGTGAGGCGGGTTTTGTTGGAGGAAAGCGGGGTGAAGAGATCGATGAAAATGGCTCCGCGCCGGGCGGCGATGGCGCGGATGGCTTCGGTGTAGGCTTTGACGCTGTCGTTGCGGAGGGTGAGGTCGGGCGCGTGGGGGGCGAGAGGTTTCTCGAAGGGGATGGGGGAAACGAGGACGAGGCGCGGGGTGACGGCGGCGAATTGGTCGAGGAGGGCGTGGCAGGCGGAGGTGAAGGCGGGGATTTTTTCCGGGCCGTCGAGGGCTTCCATCTGGCCGAACTGGAGAATGGCGGCGGTGGCTCCGGCGGCGCGGAGCTGGCTCTGCCAGTCGCCGAAGTTGAGATCGCGCCATTGTTCGTAGACGGTGTCGGCCTCCCATGACATGGGGCGGAAGGAGAGGTTTTTTCCGGGGTGGGAAAGGGTGAGGAGGGCTTCGAGACGACCATTCCTCTGTTCGCGGACGAAATTTTCCTGTCCGGCGAAGACGATGGTTTCGCCGGGGGCGGGATCGAATTTTCCGCCGGGCCAGGGGGAGGGTCTGACGGAGGCGAAGGCGGGATCGCCGAAGCGGCCGAGGATGCCGCTTTGATCGGGGAGGATGTCGTCGGGAAGGGTCTCGATGGTGATGTTTCGGAAGTGGATGACGGCCTTGCAGTCGCCGTGGATCTGGAGGCCGATGCGGCCATGGAAGGGGATGCCGGGTTCCTTTTCGGTGTAGTCGATGGTGGGGGTGCCGTTGACGGAAAGGCGGACGCGGTCGCCCTCGGCGCGGATTTCGTAGGTGTTCCAGTCGCCGGGCTTCTCGATGGAGGCGACGAGTTTTTCATCGGCGGCGGCGAGGACCTTGTTTCTGCGGGATTCGTCGTAGAGGAATCCGGTGTATTTCGCGCCGATGTCGGCCTGGTAGCCGGTCATTTCGTTGGGAGGGTCTTCGGTGCGCTGGCTGTGGAACTGGACGCCGCCGTTGACGAAGCCTTCGGTGCCGGTGAGTTTGTATTCAAAGCGGAGGACGAAGTTTTTGAACGACTCTTCGGTGACGAGGAATTCGTTGCGGGGATTTCCCTCCATCGAGCCGCCGGAGATGACGCCGTCCTCGACGCGCCAGACGTCCTTGTTTCCTTCCCAGCCGGCGAGGGACCTGCCGTCGAAGAGAGGGACGGGAGCCGCGGTGAGGGGGACGATGGAGATGAGGAGAAAGAGGGCGCGGAGCATGCGGGGTGGAATACGAGGGAGGGAGCGGGAGGGTTTCACGGGGGTGGATGAATCGGAAAGCGCCAATCTCCGCTTTCC
>CAZVSA010000028.1:0-20569 GCA_964629955.1 uncultured Luteolibacter sp. | reverse complement strand
AAGCGGAGATTGGCGCTTGCGGCAGGGAGAGAGGCGAATATCCTATTTTCCACTAGCCACCGCCACCGGCAAAGCTATTCTTCCACAGAATCCCTTTCGGGAGACCTCTAACTCCGTTAAAACCCGATGAGCATCCATGCCGAACTCAGCCCAGAGGCGCTTGCCCGCCTGAACGCTCAAAAGAGAATCTCGACCATTTCGTCGATCGTCGTTTCCTTTCTCGTTCTGACTCTGATCTGCCTTATTCTGGGCGTTTTCCTGCTTCCGCAGTTCATACAGGAAACCCCGACGATCGTGACCTATTCGGCCTCGATGGTCGAGGAGACCTCCATGGAACGGCGGACCACGAACACCTCGGTCCAGAGAAGACCCTCGGCCCCTTCCTCCGCCATGGCCAAGGTGATCGCCGCGAACACCGCCTCGCCCACCGCCGTGCCGGTGCCGGAGATCGACATCATCGCCCCCTCCGAGGAATTCGGAGATGGAAACAGCTTTGGAGGCGGCTGGGGCAATGAAGCGGAAGGTCTGGGCGGAGGAGGCTTCGGCAACATCCCCGCCACCATGCGCAAACGTTGTTCGCCCGAAGATCGCCTCCTGCGCCTCAAGGAAACCGGCGGCACTCCCGAATGCGAGGAAGCGGTGGCGAAAGGCCTCCGTTGGCTCAAGGAGCAGCAAAATCCGGATGGTTCCTGGAATGGCATCGGAAACTACCAGCCTGCCATGACCGGCCTCGCGCTTCTCGCCTACCTCGGCCGCTGCGAAACCCCGCTCTCGGAAGAATTCGGCGATTCCTGCCTCCGCGCGATCACCTACCTCGTCAATGTCGGGATGAAAAACAACGGTCGTCTCACGAATAATCCGGTGGGGAACGGCTGGGTTTACGAACACTCGATCGCCGCTTATGCCCTCGCCGAGGCATCCACCTTCTGCAAACAGCTCAACATCAATGTTCCCAACCTTCACGAAACCACTCAGAAGGCGGGACAAATGATCATCGACAACCAGCACGAAAACGGCGGCTGGTCCTATGAATATCGCGAGGTCAATCCACACACCGACCTCTCGATCAGCGCATGGCACATCCAGGCGCTGAAAGCCTGCCAACACACCGGACTGGAGTTCAAGGGACTCAGCCGGGCGGCGGACAAAGCCATCAGCTACACGGAGGATCTTCAAAACTCCAATGGCGGTTTCGGCTACACCAGCAAAGACAGGCCCGCTGGCAACAGACCTTATTTCACCCTTACCGGCGCCGGAGTGCTCTGCCTCCAGTTGTTCGAGCGGGGAGAGCGCGCCGCGGCCCGCAACGGAGCCCGCTACATCGAGAACAACACCAAATTCAACTACGCCAGCGAGGACTCCGATCTCTACGCCCACTACTATGAGGCGCAGGCCATGATCAATCGCGGCGGCGAGCAGTGGAAGAAATACAACGCCCTCTTCCGTGAAGAACTCCTCAAAAACCAAAACGCCGACGGATCGTGGAAACCCACCGGCATGGGTGGAAATCAGGGCAACGTCCACTACCGCACCTGCCTGGCCGTCCTGATGCTGGAAGTTTACTACCGCTTCCTTCCCGGAACAGGCGCCGCGGTGAAGTAACCGCGCTCCGGACACACGGCCAGCCCTGACATTGTGGATGCCGCACCGCCCGCGCCGGAAGAGGCCACGCCCTCCGGCGGAATCCGGCCGCTGCTCGCCACCTCCCGGGTGGCGAACATCCCGAGCGTCGTCAGCAATGTTTCCCTTGGCGTCGCCCTCGGAACCATTGCCGGCAACGCGCAGCCCGGCCCGGGACTGGCCGTCACATGGGCGCTTCTTTCCCTTGCCGGGATTCTTCTCTATGTGGCCGGGAATTTTCTCAACGACTGGGCGGATCGCGGCTGGGATGCGATCCATCGCCCCGAGCGGGCCTTGCCTTCCGGGAAATTCCGCCCCGCGCACTTTCTTCTCACCGCCATCCTCACCGCCGCAGGCGGGCTTGTTCTCGCGGGAACGCGGGGATTTCCCCCGGCATGCGCCGCGCTGGCCATCCTGCTCTTCATCGCGATCTACACCCGCTGGCACAAAGCCACCCCGTGGGCTGTCGTTCCGATGGGCCTCTGCCGCGCCCTGCTGATCGTACTCGGTGCCGTGGGCGCGGGCGGAACGTTTTTCCCCCTGATCCTCCCGCACGCCACCGCCCTGCTGATCTACATTGCCGCCCTGTCCCTGAGCGCCCGTTACGAATCTTCCCCGAATCCCCCCGCCGCCGCGCGGTTCTCCTCCCGCTTTCTCCTCATCGCCTCCGGGCTCGCCATGGCAGCCCCCTGGTTCATGCGCTCGCCGCTGGCAACACTCTCCGGATTGCTCCCTTTCGTCATCTGGCTGGCGCTTTCCCTGTCCCTTTTCCGCAGGCCCGTTCCCGCCCATGTTTCCGCCCTGCTGGCGGGGATTCCTCTTCTCGATTGGATCGCGCTGATTCCGCTCGCCCTTGTGTTCCGGGCCGCGGATGCTCCCGCGAGCCTCCTCGCGGCCTGCTTTCTCATTCCTCCGCTCGCGTTCGTCAGCGGACGCCTCCTCCAAAAGCTCGCTCCCGCCACCTGATCCATCTTGCGGAGAAACCGAAACCGCATTCCAATGGGTCCGAATCCCATTTCTCCTCACGTCATGATCACCCGCCGCCAATCCCTCCGTGTTCTCGGCGGAGCCGCGTGCCTGCTCCCCGGACACATCCGCTCCGCGGGAGAAAATCCCGCTCCGATGACACGGCCCATCCCCTCTTCCGGAGAAAAACTCCCTGTCATCGGCATGGGAACCTGGCAAACCATGGACATCGGGGAGGATGAAAACGAACGCGCGCCCATGGCGGAAGTCCTGCGCGAATTCGTAAAGCTCGGAGGCCGTCTCGTCGATTCATCCCCCATGTACGGGCGTTCGGAAACGGTTCTGGGGGATCTCTCCGCCGCCAACGCTCTCCGCGAATCCCTGTTTGTCGCCACCAAGGTGTGGATTACCGGCAAGGAACAGGGAATCGCCCAGATGGAGGAATCCATGCGCAAACTCCGCTCGCCGGTGATCGACCTCATGCAGGTTCACAACCTGGTGGACGCGGACACCCATCTCGACACCCTCCGCGCATGGAAAAAAGAAGGACGCATCCGCCATCTGGGTATCACCCATTACCATGCGGGCAATCATGATGCCGTGGAGAAATTCCTCGCTTCGGTCCCGCTGGATTTCATCCAGATCAACTACTCCGTCGCGGAGCGGGAAGCGGAAAAACGCCTTCTTCCCCTCGCCATGGACAAAGGCGTCGCCGTGATCATCAACCGCCCCTTCGCAGGCGGCGGACTCATCCGCGATCTTCTCCGGAAACCGCTTCCTCCCTTCGCCGCGGAAATCGCCTGCGAAAGCTGGGCGCAGCTTCTCCTCAAATTCCTCATCTCCCATCCCGCCGTCACCGCGGCCATTCCCGCCACAACGAAGGTCCATCACCTGCGCGACAACATGAAGGCCGCCCACGGCCCGCTTCCGGACGAAAAACTCCGCGAACGAATCGCCGAAGCCATCCGTTGACCCCTCTGCCCTCACGAAATCCCCATGACCAGCATCCGCCGCCTTCTCTGCATTTTCCTCATCGCCACCCCCTGCGCCCCGGCGGCGGAAGATAAGGAAAACCCCGTCATCCGCGTCATGTCCTACAACATCCGCCATGGAGTGGGCATGGACAAACGGCTCGACATCGAACGCATCGCCGGAGTCATCAAAGAGAGCAACGCGGACATCGTAGCCTTGCAGGAAGTCGATCAGGGAGTCCAACGCAGCGGGAGCCGCGATCTGCCCGCCGAACTCGCCGAACTGACAGGCATGGAGGTTTGTTTTGAACGCAACATCACCTTCCAGGGAGGAGCCTACGGCAATGCCGTTCTCACCAGATTTCCAATCAAAAGCAAAAAGAACACCCATTACCAAATGCTGCACCCCGGCGAGCAGCGCGGCCTGATGCAACTCGTGCTGGATGTCCGTGGAAAAGACCTCCTCTTCATGAACACCCATCTGGATTACAGACCGGACGATTCGGAGAGATTGCTCAACATTTCGGAGATCGAACAAATCATCGCAAATGCCGGAAAAATGCCCGTCATCCTTTGCGGGGATTTCAACGCCCCTCCGGGAAGCCCCACCCACCGGAAAATGAGCGAAACCCTCAACGACGCCTGGGAACAAACCGGGGAAGGAAAAGGATTCACCTATCCTTCCGACAAACCAGGCGCGCGCATCGACTATATCTGGATCTCCAAGGATTCCATCCAACCGCTGGAAATAAAAACTCCCGAATCCCCCGCGTCCGACCATCTGCCATTGATCGGCTCCTTCCGCATCCGATAAAAAACATCCCTCCGATTCATCCCAATTCATGAAATCCTCCACCATTCACAAAATCCACCGCTGGCTGGGTCTCGTCTTCAGCCTGGCCATTCTCCTGTTTTCCGGCAGCGGTCTGATTCATGTGATTCTCACCCGGACCCAGCCCGATCCCAAACCCGCCCAACCCGCGGAAAGAAGCACCCTGCCCGCCGATGTCATCAAAGTCTCCCCCGCGGACATCCTCAAAAAACACCCGGAGTCCCCCGTGCTTTCGATGAAGTTGATCAACATCTCCGGCAAGCCTTTCTATCAGACTTATCTCGCCGGGAACGCAACTCCCGTTTATCTGGATGCATCCGACGGAATCGTGAATCCGGTGGATGGAATTCACGCCTCCGAAATCGCCGCCGCACACCTCGGCGACCAAAACGTCGAATTCGCGGAATATCTGGAGGAATTCAACGACGAATACGACAGCTCTTTCCGCTCCCTTCCCGTATACCGGTTCAACCTGAGAGACGGCCGGGGCACGCGTGTTTACGTCTCCACCGCCACCCACGGCGTCGTCCTCCACACGGACAACAGGAAGCAATTCGTATCCTCCATTTTCAACAACTTCCACAAGCTGGACTTCATTCCCAACAAGCGCCTGCGCGACTGGACGATCTCCATCGCCACCGCGGGAGCCTTCGCCACGGCCCTCCTCAGCATCATCCTCTTCTTCGCGACCCGCCCCGGCAAACCCGCCGCATCCTGAAACCGCTCGGGGCGTTTGCGGCCTTGCCTCCGTGGAAAACCCGGCAATCGTGCGTTCGGAACACACCCGCCTTTCCCCGTGCAAAGCCCCGTATCCCCTGAAAAACAAGCCGCTCTCGAACAACGGCTCGCGGCGCTGGGAATCCGTGAATCGGACCTGTTGGAAAAATTCGTCCGCGGCTCCGGCTCCGGCGGCCAGAAAATCAACAAAACCTCCAACTGCGTTTTTCTCAAACACCTCCCCACCGGAGTGGCCATCAAATGCCAGATCGACCGGTCGCGCGAGATGAACCGTTTCCTCGCGCGGCGCGAACTCTGCGATCAGCTCGATGCCATCAGGGAAGGCCGGGCCGTCGCAAAAACCCAGGCGATCGAAAAGATGCGGCGGAGCAAACGACCACGCTCCCGGCGGTCCAAGCTCCGCACCATCGCGGACAAGCGCGTCCTCTCGCAAAAGAAGTCCCTCCGCCGCAGTCCCCCGGGAGATTGATGCCAAGTCCATGAATCAAGGAGCGTGGGCGTCCCGCCCACTTGTGCAGGGATGTGGGCGGGACGCCCACGCTCCTTGAATTCATGCGCCGGAGTTCCGCCGGATCAGGGACGGTCTCCGCCGGATTTTTTCATCAGTTCGATCAGCTTGTTCGCACAGGCACGGGCGAAGGCGGGGTTGTTGATTTCCTCATCAATCTCCGTCACGGGCACGTTGGAATGTTCCTTGAGCGCCGAGAACAGCGCCTTGTCGGCTTCCGGATCATGGAAAGGCTGGCCCCCGGCGCTGATCACGCTGATCGCCTTCACGGGAATCATCACCTCCGCCGGCGCCTCGTAGGCATTCACTTTTTCCGCGATGATTTTTCCAAGCCGCGAGCATTCCTCCGGAGTGGTCCGCATCAGCGTCACCTGCGGATTGTGGATGTAGAAAGTGCGGTCATGGAATTTCTCCGGCACGCTCTCCCTCTCTCCGAAATTGACCATATCGAGGCAGCCGGGGGCCGCCACCACCGGCACGCGGGCCTTCACCGCCGCATCCATCCGCGATGGCCCCGCCGCCAGCACGCCACCGACAAGCTCATCCGCCCACTCGGTGGTGGTCACGTCGAGCACCCCGGCAACCATCCCGCTTTCGATCAATGCCTCCATGCTGCGCCCGCCCGCCCCCGTGGCGGCGAACACCAGCACTTCGTAACCGGCTTCCTCCAGGATTCTTTTCGCTTCCGTCACGCAGGCGGTCGTGTTCCCGAACATGCTGGCCACCACCAGCGGCCGCGCGTCCTCCGTCTCGATGTTCGCTTCCACCATCCCGCAAATCGCGCCCGCCGCACGGCTGAAGATCGTCCGCGAAAGGCGGTTCAGGCCCGCGACATCCGCGATGCTGGGCATCATCACGATGTCCTTGGTTCCCAGATACGGCGCGGTGTTTCCGGCGGCAAGCGTGGAAACCATCAGCTTCGGAAAACCCAATGGCAAAGCCCTCATCGCCGCCGTGGCGATGGCCGTGCCCCCTCCGCCGCCGAGCGAAACCACTCCATCGATCTTTCCCTCCTCCGCAAGCTTCGCGAGCAGGACGGGCGCCGCCTTCGTCATCGCCACCACGCATTCCCCGCGGTCCCGCCGCTCCAGCAGCGCCGCCAGATCCACTCCTCCGGCCTCCGCAACCTGCTCCCGGGTCACATCCGGGACCACCGACGGGGGTTCGCCGCTGCCCACATCGATCAACATCGCGGAATGCCCGCGTTCCCTGATCTTTTGAGCCACGAACTCGTGCTCCAGACCCTTTGAATCCAACGTTCCCAACACTGCGATGGTAGCCATGCCGGGAAGCTGAAGGATTTCCACGGAAGCTGCAACCCGTTCCGAACCACACAATGCTTACCGGGGAAAACCGCCGACCTCATCCGGCTCAGGAGAGCCCAGACCGAGTTCCGCTTCCATCACACGGATGAAATCCGCTTCGCCGGATGGCAGGCCGTGAAGAATGCGGGTGTCCCTGACGATCAGCTTCGGAAGCTTGCCGGTGGTTTTGGAATGATCCCACCAGGCGTGGATGCCCTTCCGGATGTGCTCCCCGATCCATGGATCAACCGCCGCGGCGTTCAGTTCCTCCACACTCATGATTCCAAGCGCGAGGCCGCGCGCGGCGGCTTCCGAGGGATCGTCCAGAAGCGCCCGGTGGAAATCCGGAAATGCCTCCGGATGCGTTTTCCAGACAGCCAGGGAGATCCGGATGATCTCACAGCTTCCCGGGTGATCCGCGGCGTGGGGATTGCAGGCACCATCGAGGGGCACCGGAATGAGGATCACCGAAATGTGCCGCGGATGTCTTGCCATCAAGGCTTCCAAAAAACCCGACATCGTCCGGCAGGCGGCGCATTGATAATCGAAAAACTCCACCAGCGCATGCGCCGCATCCGCATTTCCGATCCGGGGAAAGCCGGTCTGATCCGGCAGCTCCGCGCTTTGGCTTTCCATGAGATGGGACTTTGGGATCGGTCCGAAAAGCTGGGCGGGCGCGAGGATCAGAAAGGAAACGAACCCGGCTGTTAGAATATGTTTCGACAAAGCTTTGCCGCATCCGGCCCCGGCGAGGTGAAGGAAACCAAGAAGCACGGTGAGCAAACCCACCGCATGGGCCGCCATGCACCAGGGGCAGAATTTCCCCTCAAGCAGCCACTGCACGGGGATCAACCATCCGGCGGCTCCGAGAATCATTCCCAGCAAAACCGGCATCCATCTTCTCCCGAAGCCGGGCATGAAAACCATCACTCCCAGATACACGGCCATGCCGAAAACCGTGACGGGGATCCCGAACACCCGCGACCACCGTGAGGCCATCAACGCGGAACAATCCTCCGATCCCCCACACCCCGCGAGGGAAGCGCCCCGCGACCCGGCGAACAGCATGAAATTCAGCGCAAATCCAGCCAAGGCGGCGAAGAACAGGGCAACGTCCACCCAACGGATGCCTTTCTCCGACCCCCTCCCGGATTCCGCGTTTTTCATGGCGGAGGCAAGGTGGCCTTGAGTCTCATGAAGCGTCTCCCGCCTGTTGCCGGAAAGGGAGTCCTGTCTCTAACAACCCACGTATCGGGACCGTCTTCGATCACCTCGGTGAAATCCGCACCCTCGTCCCAGTTCTCCAGATCCAAAGAAACCTGAACGCTCAACAACGCGGCCCGTTCCTTGATACGCGGGATGGAAATCCGGAGACGCCCCGCCACAAGCGAAATGACAGTGACGGGCGCGGGACCGGCCTCTCTGGGATGCGTGCCGAAGACGAATTCCAGCAGGTTCGGGACCCCGTCGTTGTCAGGATCGTCGTCCGGCCCGTCGAGCGGCTCATCCGTCAGATAATCCGCCTTCCAGCTTTCCCAGCTCACCGGCGGGGAACCTCCCTCCACCCGGGCGGATTTCATCAGGAACGGAACTCCGCTTGAGTTGATTTCGCCAATGACCGCCACCGCGTCTTTGGCGTACCACTCCAACAGCGGAGGAGGCACGAACGGGTTCGCATCGGGAAATGTCCATGAAGGAGCCCGGAACAAAATCCATTCCCCGGAGGCAGGGTCGCCCCGGAAGCCCCAGACATAGACCGCTTTGCCGATCGAGAACGGCGCGTCGTTGTGCGCCGGAACAAAACTGCCGGCGAAGCGCTTCGTGCCCGCATCATAGCTGACACTCATGGCGGCGTTCCAATGCTCCGCCCACTCGCCGGCATTGTCCGGATCAGGAACGAACGCTCCCTCGAACACACCCAGCTCGAACCGGAATTCCGCATTCATGGGCTGGTCGCAGCTGTCCAGATTGACCGCGTTCGCATCCGAATTCCACAATATGGTCTGCGCCGTCAGAACGCCCGTGGAAGACCACGCCGCGAAAAACATGCACCACGCTGCCCTGCGGATTGTCATGCTTCAGCCTGCATTGCGGCGGCGTCTGAGTGCGGCGGAAATGCCCGCGATTCCGATCAGGAAAACGGAGGAAGGTTCCGGCACGAAAGTATAGGTCTGCATGGCATGCCGGCCATTTTCGGTGTAAACTCCGCCCCCCTTGTTGCTCCCCCGCCCTCCCCAAACAGGGATGCTGTCATCGTTTTCGAGATCGCCGAGAGACCACTCGATGGGCAAATCGTTGTCGCAGCAACCGGGATCGGCTTCCGGGTAAAGCCAATCCGATGCACGGAACAAAAACCACTCGCTTCCCGGAACGGGATCGTCGCTGTTTCTGACCCAGATGTAGGCTTCCAATCCGCTGAAACCGAAGAGCGGCGACGCGAAGGGGCTGGCGCTGGTGCCATCGTCCAACATCTGCGCCACACCGGTGAAATAGCCGTAAATGCCGTCATCCGGATCTTCGAGGCCGTTGTATGCCGCGGCATCGAAGATGCGCCAATTATTGCTCCAGTCAGCGACATTCGAGGAATCGGGCGAGAAATCATCGGCAAACGCTCCGAGCTCGAAAATAAATGTATGGTCGAGTACCTGGCCTTTGCTGTCCATCAGGTCGTCGAACACCCGGCTGCCCCAAATGAGGGTCTGGGCCTCACAGAGAGGCGGGGAAAACCATGCGAGCGAGACCGCGAGGATCGTGGAACGAATTTTCATGGGCGCGTAAGGAGGGAAAGAGGCAACTCCCCGGAGTTTCCGGAAGGGGGCTGAAGGGAAAACACCGGCAAATAAACCATTTGTTTAAGATTTCCTGATAGTTTTGATTTTCTTAACAATTTAGGGATTCCATGGGCTGGAGTAACCGTAATCCGGCAGCCCGGAAGCGGAGCTGGTGAATGCGGCGCGGTTTCCAGGCAGAAGGATTTCGTGATCGCGGGCGGCGGCGGAAGCGTCTCCGGCCTTTACCCAGCGACGCAGGGAGGGGCTCACGGGGGCTCCATCGAGCAGCCAGTAGGTGTCATAGGTGGAGAGGCCCGGAGTGGCGTCGCCTTTCCAGATGAAGAAGGAATCCGCGGTTTTGAAGTCCCGGCTGCCGAAGAATCCGGCGTCGAGGTTCATTTCACGACCGGAGGCGGTGTTTGCGGATTGATCGACCGGATAGCCTCCGCCGACGAGATTGGAGCCGGGGCAGAGCGGACGGATGAAGTCGTTTTCACGCACTTCTCCATAAGCCAGCAGGGAGACGGGGGAATGGCGGTTGTTGAAGAACAGCCCTTGTCCGGGAGGAATCACGGTGGCTCCTTGATCGGCCATGCCGGAATCCGCGGCATCGACCCAGCGGGGAGTGCCGTTGTCGTCATAGAGCCAGTAGATGATCCATTGTCCGCCCGCGAAGGCCTGCACCTGGTCCGCGGTGGACTGGCTGTTCGTCGCGACGAAACCGGTGGGGGGGAAGAGTTCATCGAGCGTCCAGTGGCGGCGGATCACGACGCCGTCTCCCTCAAGGGACGCGGCAAGTGAGCCGGTAAGGGTGTTGAACGGCGCGTCTTTGGAGCAGAGGCTGTCGTCCGTGGCGAGGGTGATTTCCGAACCGTTGGCGGACACGACGTCAAAACGATGACCTTCGTTTTCACCGGAGGTGACTTCGAGGTAATAGGAGACGCCGGGAGTGAACAGGGTGTCGAGATCGACATCCCCGGCGCTGGTATCGAAGGAAAGGGTCTGGCCGTTGACTCCACCGGTTTCCACGGTGCCGGTGAAGGTGGCGCAGCGAAGGTAGGGATTGTTGTAGGTCTGGCAGCAGATACCGAAGGGGGTCTCGGTCCAACCTTCGACGCCGGTCCATGAGGTGTGGTCGATTTCATCGTCGTTTTCCTCGTCGAGATCGGCGCGGATGCGGACAAAGCCTTTGCCATCGATGAGGCCGGTGAGGGTTTCGAGACCGGGAATGGTGACGGTTTCCGTGCAATCGCCGTTGCCGGTCACCACGATGATGTCCGGGGTGATGGCGATGGATTGCCAGACGGTGGAGCCGCTGAGTTCATCGGTGTATTCCAAGGTGTAGGTCACGTTGTCGGTCGCGCCTTTCGGGCGGCGGAAAACTCCCTGAAGGGTGCCGGGAAATTCCTCGGAGGGGCTGATGCAGAAGGGATCCCCCGCGCCGTTGGTCGCTCCGAGGGCGAAGGCGAATTCGGCGAGGTTGTCGTGCGCGTCGAGGTCGGGATTTCCGTCCGCCTCCTCGCCGGGATGCTGGTGCTTCCACTCGGCCCATTCGTCCGGGCAGGTGTCGATTCTTTCGATGAAGTTGTTGTTCCCGCTGTGGTGACCGGGCGTGATGACGATGGGGCTGACGTCGCCAATGATGTCGAGATCTCCGCCGTCGGCATCGGCGTCGCTTTCGTAGCCGAAGGGCTGGGTCTGACCGACCTGATAGATGCCGGGGCGGACGCCGGTGAAGCTGTAGGAGCCATCGGGGCCGGTGACGGTGGTGATGAACTCTTCGTTTTCATCGAGCACGGGATTTCCGAATTCGTCGAGCAGGGTGAGGGTGACGCCCGCGAGGGGATCGGTGTTGACGAAGACGAAGCCGGAGATGGAGCCGAGTTCGACTTCGACGAAATCGCGTCCGATGACGTGCTGGCCGGGGGCGACGGTGAGCGGGATTTCGTTGCCGATCAGGTCGAGGTCGCCGCCGTCCACGTCGGAGACGCTGCCGTAGCCGGAGGGCTGGGTTTCCGCGATCTGATAGGCGCCGGGAAGGAGATTGGGGAAGGTGTAGTTGCCGTTCTCATCGGTGATGGCGGTGATCGGGTCTCCGTTGCCGTCGAGGATGGGGTTTCCATCGCCGTCGAGCAGGGTGAGGATCACACCTTCGAGGCCGATGTCGCCGGTGCCGTTGTCGTCGAGATCCGCGAGGACGGTTCCGGAGATGGAGCCGAGCTGAACTTCGATGAAGTCCTGCCCGGTGATGTGCTGGCCGGGGGTGATGGTGATCGGGATCTCGTCGCCGATGTGGTCGGGGTTGCCGCCGTCGATGTCGGAAACGCTGGCGTAGCCGGAGGGCTGGGTTTCCACGACCTGATAGGTTCCGGGGAGGAGGTCGGGGAAGGTGTAGAAGCCATTTTCATCGGTGACGGTGGTGATCGGGTTTCCGTTGCCGTCGAGGATGGGGTTTCCGCCGCCGTCTAGCAGAGTGAGCGGCACGCCTTCGAGGCCGGTGTCGCCAATGTCGTCGCCATCCGTGTCAGCGAGGACCGAACCGCTGATCGAGCCGGGCTGGGTGTTGACGAAATCCCGACCGGTGACGGACTGGCCGGGGGCGACTGTGATCGGGATTTCGTTGCCGATGACGGTGAAATCTCCGTCATCCACGTCGTCGATGGCGGTGTAGCCGGACGGAACGGTTTGGGTGACCTGATAGGAGCCGGGGAGGAGGTTGGGGAAGATGTAGAAGCCGTTTTCATCGGTGACGGTGGTGATCGGTTCGTCGTTTTCACCGGGAACCGGATCGCCGTTTTCGTCGAGCAGCGCGATGGTGACTCCGAGTTGCGGAGTGTCGCCGTTGCCGTCGCCGGTGGTATCGACGAGCACGGTGCCGCTGATGGAGCCGGGCTGGACTTCGAGGAAGTCCCGACCGGTCACGGATTGGCCGGGGGCGACGTTGATTGGAGTTTCATCGCCGATATGATCGGGGTTGCCGCCGTCCACGTCGGAAACGCTGGCGTAACCGGAGGGCTGGGTTTCCACGACCTGATAGGCACCGGGGGGGAGATTGGGGAAGGAGTAGTTTCCATTTTCATCGGTGACGGTGGTGACGGGGTCGCCGTTGCCATCGAGAATGGGGTTTCCGCCGCCGTCGAGCAGGGCGAGGATCACGTTTTCGAGGCCGGTGTCTCCGAAACCATCACCGGTGGTGTCCGCAGACACGGTGCCACTGATGGAGCCGGGCTGGACTTCGATGAAATCGTTGCCGGTGTTCGTCCCGGCGGAAACAACCTGAATGAGCGCAACATCGCCGATCAAATCCGGATTTTGACCATCCGCGTCCGAGACACTCAAGTAACCGGGAGGCTGGGTTTCCGCGACTTGATAGAAACCGGGAGGAAGATTGGGGAAGGAGTAGTTTCCATTTTCGCCGGTGACAGTGGTGATGGGATCGCCGTTACCATCGAGGACGAGATTTCCGTTGCCATCGAGAAGAGCGAGGGTCACGCCTTCGATGCCGGTGTCTCCGTTGCCGTCGCCATTGGTATCGGCGAGCACGCTGCCGCTGATGGCGCCGGGAGTGAGAGTATCGAATACGGTGGAAGAAATTTCATCCGGAGTTTCGCTGCTGGTGACGGTAGCGGTGTTGACAATTTGGGTGCCGGGCACCGGGGAATTCACGGTGGCCTGGAAAGTCAGGGTCAGAGTGCCTCCTCCGGGAATGGTCCATCCGGAAGCCAGAGCCGGTGGAGCGCCCACACTGCCGGGGATGCCTGTTGGCACGGTGTAGGTGACACGGACCAGGCCATTGCCACCGCCGCCGCCCAAACCATTTTGACCGCCGCCGCCACCGCCGCCGCCGGGTGCATTGCCGGGATTGCCGTTGTTGGAACCTTGCGTGCCGTTGCCCCCATTGCCCTGACCGGTGCCGCCGCCGCCACCGTCGTTGGAATCTCCGTTCGCACCAGTGCCGCCATTTGTAGTGGATGTCGCGGAACCACCACCGCCGCCACCCCGACGGCTGTTGTTGCCGCCGTCAGAATGACCTGTTCCGCCACCTCCGCCGTGGAAGGTCGCTTCGTTGCCGATATTGGAGGAGCCGCCCGAACCACCGGATGTGGAGGAGGGGGAACCACCGCCGCTTCCGCCGGAACCACGAACGGTGGATGGGCTGCCGAACCAGGAGTCACCTCCGGGATTTCCGGCAGTGCCGCCGGTTCCGACATTGACGGTGAGAGAGCCTCCCGGAGTCACGGAGAGCACCCCACGGGCATAGCCTCCGCCCCCTCCGCCGCCGCCGGCGTTGCTGTTTGCCGTATTTGATTTCCCCCCGCCTCCACCGGCTCCCCAAGCTTCCACGGTGACGCTCGTCACGCCGTAGGGAACGACAAATGCATCATTGGATGTGTAGTCCACGGTGTAGGTGCCACCCGGATCCAGGGGAGGATCAATGACGGCGGAAATACTATCCGCCACGTAGCTCAGCGAAGGCGGGAGAACATCGGTGACGGTCACGTTTTCCTGCGCGGTGATGCCGGAGTTTTCCACGACCACGGTGTATTCGATGCTGTCTCCGGGGCTGACGTATTCACCGGCATCGGAAACTTTCACGATGGAAAGCGGCCCGACGACGGCGACGAGCCCGGCATCCAGCGTGAGCCGGTGCTGGCCGGTGGTCAGGGTGAAAAGAGCGGTCCTTCCCGTGACAGGGTCGGCATCGGAATTGTTCGCGCCGGAGAGGCCCTGGCCATCGGCGTTGACGGGACTGAAGTTGAAGCCGATGGGTTCGTCGAACTCCACCCGGTAATCTCCGGGCAGCATGCCGGTGAAGCGGTACCAGCCGCCGCCATCGGTCATAGCGGTGTTGAGAAGGTTCCCATCCGCATCGAGAAGGCGGACGGTGATGCCGGGAATTCCGGGTTCTCCCGCATCCTGGATGCCGTTTCCGTCGAGGTCGTTCCAGACACGGTCCCCGATCCGGCCATGGATCCTCTGGATTTCGCTCAGGACAATGGGATCCGAAACGGCGATGCCTCCGATGGTTGCGGAGTTGATGATATGGAATTCTCCGGGCTGGAGATCCTGCGCGGGCCTGATGAGGGTTCTGTAGCTGATTTCCCATGTACCTCCATTGGGCGGCAGGCTGGCTTCCGGAACGATGATTCCGCCTTCGTCGAGAGGAAATGGAGTGCCGGAACCGTTATCCGGGATGGTGGTGATGACGGAAGCTGAATTTCTGAACGTGGTGGAGCCTGAAATGTATTCGAGAGCGTCCGGCAACACGTCTTCGAGATTCAGGTCCGAAACGGGCACCCGGCTGATATTGGTGATGATGATGGTGTATTCGAGCGTGTCTCCGGGGCTGACGTATCCGTCGTCATCCTGATCGATGAAAAGCACGGATTTCTTGGTGCCGAGGAATTGGGGCAACGGAGGAATTCCCGTGCCCGAATCAAGGCCGGGGGCGCCGGCGGAGGCCTGCAGGACATCCTGCCCCCAGGCGGCGGCCAGTTTCACCCCGGGATTCAGCGTGTAGAGCAGCATGCCGGTCTGATCCCCCGACGGATTGTAAACCTTGGCCATCTCGAACTCCCGCAGGGTGAGCGCGAGGTCGTATTTGTTGCCGTTCGGATCGGTGAAGGGGCCGGTGGTGGGGTCCGAATCATAATCCACATAGACCGTGGCGTTGGTGTCACCGTTTCCGGTGGTGGTGACCCATACGGGGTTGCCGTTTTCGTTCGGGTTGGTGGCTGAAGTGGGATCGCGTCCGATGCCGAGGCCGATGAGCACCTGCGGGGTGAGAGAGGATTCGGGGACAAGGGTGAATCCCCAGTCCCAGGTGCGGTTGGAGCCGGCGGTGTTGTTGGAAAGGGTCGTCCCGCCGGAGTCCGTGGTGGAAATGGCGTAGAAATTTTCTCCCCCGGCGGTGAAAAAGCGCGCCCCGTAGCCGTCCACGAGCACCTGCCTCGCATAGCCCCCGGCCGGAACGGAAATCGTGCCGCTGGCCGTATTGCCGGACACCCTCACCCAACCGGCGCCAAGTCCGGCCGCGCGCAGGGCGGCCCCCCCGTTCTGGGTCATGCCGACGACCGGGATCACCGGGCTTCCCGCTGTTTCCGTTGGATATGTCGTGCCGCCGTTGTTCCGCACGATGATCACGGCCGCCGCTCCGGCCGCCTGGGCATTGGCGACTTTCGATTCGATCGTCGGATTGTTGCCGCTGCTGCGGTTCACGATGCCGATCCACGCTCCTTCCGGGGAGGGACCGGGCAGAGTTCCGTTGCTGTTCAGCTCCACGATGGGGCCATAGACGTTCCCCGGAGCCGAGCCCGGCAGAGGCACGGAGGCATAAGGAGTCGTTTTATTGGAAACATTGGAAATCAAACCCGTGGAATTGCGGTGCCGGTAGGTCACGGAAATCGGCGAGACACCGGGATTGTAAAGCCAGACCGCCGTGGATGTCCCCGCGGTATCCTGGGCGGAAGACGGCGTGGAAACCGGAGTGTAGTAGCTGTTCGTCCAGAGCTGGACCGGCAAAAGCCGGTAAAACCGGGTTTCATAACCGTCCTGGCGGTCCCCCGTCATCAGATCCACCTGCACCGGCCTGTCCGAAAGAAAACGCCCCCCGACATTCAGTCCGCCGTTGATGTGATGGGATTGCCCCTCCACAAGATTCACCGTGCTTTCAAAAACCCCGTCTCCATCGGCATCGATCTCCACCACGGACCCTCCCTCTCCGGCCATGATCGCCGCGCCGGAATACTCGAACATCTGCGCGTCCTCGGAATCCGGAATGTTCTCCCCCACCGGAATCCGGTAATCCGTTCCCCAGCTCACCGTATCGAAAACCTCGTTCGCTCCCGCAAGCAGGGTGTCGGAACCGCTGGCCCAACCCGCCACCGTCACGGCGATCGCCTTGGTGGCGGAAATTTTATCCCCCGCGCGGAACAACGGATTCGCCGGATTCGGAGCCACCGTCGTGTCGATGGGATTGTTGAGAATGATGACGGTACCCGCATTGATGATGTCGTTCGGGATGCCCGGAGGAAACCCGTTCGCGGGATCGCCGTCGCCCCAGATTTGGGTGCCAGACGGGTTGGTGGCGGGGTCGTAGATGCTGGTCGGGTTATGGATCGTCGATTCATAACCGTCCTCCATCTTGTCGTAATAAATCACCGTCCCATCCGCCACGGAGGAGATGGACACGTAGTAGTGGATGGGATTCGACGGCTTCTGGGACGATCCGATCCAGGTCGTGCCGCCCTCGATGCTCCGGAGGGTCTGAAGCAACTGTCCCTCCGGTACCGGCAGATAGAACGTCTGCACCGGAATCGGATTCTGCGCCTGCAAAGTGGCGGCGATTGCAAAAAATTGGAAACAACCCGCAAGTTGCCCAATCAATCGACCGGAACGGAATTTCCGGGGAAAACCGGAGACGCCGCCCGCCGCACATGCACGAAAAGCCCATGCGGCATCACCGCTGAGAAAATTGCTCATAAACAAGGGGGACAGGGGAATGGACCGACCGGATGATTTGGATCATCGGAAAGTCATGACAGGCTGATATTTTACAATAGCTAACTAATTCAAGGATTTTTTTGGAAATCTTAACGAGCGACCTGTCTCCCCAACCGGTCCAACTACCGGGAGCCTCTTTGGCATGATCTCCCCTCCTCCGGCGAAAGCAGCCAAACCGGAAACACCCCCGCCCCCAAACACCTGACCAAAAGCGGACGAACATGCCCGCACACCGCCCGGGAGAGAAGCTGCAAGACGGTTTCGCCACCGCCCTGTGATTCGCCAACAAACATCTTCCGGAACCGGAAACGCGCGAAACCCGCCTCTCATCCGCAAAAAAAAGCCGCTCCTCCAGGAGCGGCTTTTGAAAATTCCGTAAAAAAGGAACGTGAACTCAGGCCTCTTCCACCGTGGGTTCTTCCAGAGCCTCCACCGTCTTTTCGGCGATTTCCTCCACGGCCTCGGCCGCATCAGGCTCGGTGGCTTCCGGAGCCGCCGCGGCAAGGAGAGCCTCCTCCAGCTCCGGCTCTTTCTTCGCAACCTTCTTCGCAGGGGCCTTTTTGACCGCCGCTTTCTTGGCAGGTGCCTTCTTGGCCACTGTCGCCGCTTTCTTGACAGGTGCCTTCTTGACCAGTCCGCCAAGCTTCGCCTGATCGCTCTTCCGCTTCAGATAATTGGCACGGCGGCGGCGTTTGATGATTTTCTTCGTTTGTTGTCCCATGATTGCTGGCACTGGCCTAGGTGCTGGCCCCGCCGCAATCAAGCGGAAATCTCCCCCATCGCACCTCCCGCGCGATTGGCATTCGACAAGCGGCCCCGCCCCGGTCGAAATTCCCGCCCCCATGGCAGGTCTCATCATCGCACCCAGAGCACGCATTTTCCACGGTCACGAGTGGGTCTATGCCACCGAAATCCGGAAAACCTTCGGCAATCCGCAACCGGGAGACGTGATCACGCTCAAGGATTTCCGCGACCGCCCTCTGGGATCCGCGATTTACAATCCCAATTCCCAGATCGTCGCCCGGCGCTTTTCCCGCCGCCGTCAGGACCTGGATGGCGACTTTTTCCTCCGCAGAATCCGCCAGGCCCTCGAACTCCGCCAGCGCTCGGGAATCGATGAAACCCTCTGCCGCGTCGTCTGGAGCGAATCCGACGGCCTCCCCGGCCTCATCGTGGACCGGTATGGCGACCATTTCTCCGTTCAAACCCTCACGCTCGCCATGGACCAGCGGCGCGAACTGATCCGCGAAGCCCTCGTGGAGATTTTCCAGCCCGCTTCCGTCGTCCTCCGCAACGATTCCCCCTACCGCAAGGCGGAAGGAATGGAACCCGGCATCGAGATGCTCCATGGCGAAAACCCCGGCCCGTTCAGCGTCCGTGCGAATGACCTCGACTTTGAAATCGATCTCTTCGACGGGCAGAAAACCGGCCTTTACCTGGACCAGCTCGAATCCCACGCCGCCATCGCCGGACTCGCCGCAGGCAAGCGCGTCCTCGATTGCTTCACCAACCAGGGAGGCTTCGCCCTCGCCTGCGCCAAAGCGGGCGCCGCGAAAGTCACCGCCATCGACGTCTCCGCCTCCGCCTGCGAAGCCGCCCGCCGCAATGCCGCCGCCAACCAGCTCGACATCGAAGTCCTCGAACACAACGTCTTCGATTTCCTCAAACACGCGAAGCCCGAATACGACCTCATCATCCTCGATCCGCCCAGCTTCACCCGGAACAAGAAAACCCTCATGGACGCCATGCGCGGCTACAAGGAGATCCACCTCCGTTCCCTCAAACTGCTGGAAAAAGGCGGCATCCTCTCCACCTACTGCTGCTCCCACCACGCTACCCGCGAACTCTTCCTGGAAAACCTCGTCGATGCCTCCGTGGACGCGAAAAAATCCCTCCGCCTCATCGACGAGCACCGCCAGCGCGCGGACCACCCCATCCTCATTTCCATCCCGGAAACCGGTTATCTCAAGGGCTTCACCGCCGAGGTCATCGCCACCCGATGAGAACGGACAAGTATATTCGGCAAGGATACTTGTAAAGAACCCGGAACCACCTATCCTCCCCCCATGCCCCAGTTGACGATCTACCTGGATCCGGAAACCCAGCGCAAAGTGGAAACCGCCGCCAGACGCGAGTCGGTATCCCTGTCCCGCTGGGCCAGGGAACATTTGGCGAAAGCGGCCGAAGCGGAAAGCGCGTCCGCATGGGATCATCTGGAAAAATTTTCCGGCACGACCGATGACACCTTCGAGCCTCCCGCCCGCCAGCTCCATCACCGTCCGGTCCCGGACCTCGAACGTTAAGCCGGATGTTTTGCCTCGATACGAACATCTGGTCCTACCTCCTGAAGCAGCCGAACGAGCCCCTGGTGCGGCATCTCAAAGCCTGTCGCTCGGCCGAGATTTGCCTGACGGAACTCATCCGCGCCGAATTGCTCTTCGGCGCCCGGAGAAGTTCGCGGGCGGATTCCCTCCGGGATCGTATCGAAAAACTACTGTCTCCTTACACCCGCCTCTCCTTCGACAGCGCCGCCGCCGAGCATTACGCGGAAATCCGGACGCATTTGGAAAACGCCGGCACCATGATCAGCCCGAACGACCTCATCATCGCGGCGACCGTTCGCGCCGCGGATGCCACGCTGGTGACCGCGAATTTCCGGGAATTCTCACGCATTCCCGGGCTCCGCTGCGAAGACTGGACCGCCGGATAACCTCTTTTCAGCCTTTCGGCACTTGATTCAAATGGACTACTCCACCCTCATCGCCAAACGCCGCCACCGCTTCGCCGAGCTTGAGGAAGCCATCGGAGATCCCGGCCTCTTCAACAATCCCAAACGCGCCACCGCGATCCTGCGCGAACACCGCAACCTCAAATCCTCCCTCGAACTCTGGGAAAAACTGGAGGACACCAAGCGCCAGCTCGCCGACAACCAGGAACTCGCCAAATCCGGAGACCCCGATCTGGCCGAAATGGCCGCCGAGGAAATCCCCGCACAGGAGGAAGCCATCGGCCAACTCTCCAAGGAACTCCAATACGCCCTCCTCCCCGCCGATCCCACCGAGGATCGCGACGCCCTCATCGAGATCCGCGCCGGTGCCGGTGGCGACGAGGCCTCCCTCTTCGCCGCCGAACTCATGCGTATGTACCAACGCTACTCCGATCTCCGCGGCTGGAAATCCGAACATCTCGAAAGCAGCCCCTCCGAAGTCGGCGGCTTCAAGGAAGTCATCCTCAAAATCACCGGCGAGCAGGTCTTCCGTTATCTCAAATACGAATCCGGCGTCCACCGCGTCCAGCGCGTCCCCGCCACCGAAACCCAGGGCCGCGTCCACACCTCCACCGTCACCGTCGCCGTC
>CAZVSA010000027.1:6446-22511 GCA_964629955.1 uncultured Luteolibacter sp. | reverse complement strand
CGGCGTTCGGGTAGGAATCCTCCCCGGTTTGGAGCATCTTCACGAACTGGTGGACGAGGTGCGGGTGGCTGCCGCCGTGGCCCGCGCCCTGGGTGAAGGAGAGGTGTTCCTCGCCGGTGTCGCCGCCGTAAACCCCGCCTTTGGTGAAGAGCTGGATTTCCTCGGGCAGGTAACGGGCGTAGTCGGGGGTTTCCACTTCCGAGGGGATTTCCGGTTCGGGAAGCTTGGCGGTGTGGACGACCAGCGGACGATGTTCGATGAGCGGCCACTCCACCGTTTTCTTGTCGCCATACACTTCGATGGATTCGCGGTACTGGCGGGCGACGTCGAAGAGCGAGCGGTAGATGTGCGCGGAGACATCGCTGTCCTTGAATTTCACGTGGGTGGTTTCCACGGCGAAGGGTGAGCCGTAACAGGAGTGCATTTCCTCGCGGATCGTGCCGGAGCCGAAGCAGGAAACGTATTCCGCTTCCGAGCGCATCAGGCCGAGGGCGGGTCCGACGCAATGGGTGGCGTAGTACATCGGGGGAAGACCCGGCCAGTAGCCCGGCCAGCCGTCCATGTCCTGCTGGTGGGAGGCTTTGATGAACTGGATTTTGCCGAGTTCGCCGTTGTCGTAGAGTTCTTTCATAAAGAGGAACTCGCGGGCGTAGACCACGGTTTCCATCATCATGTATTTCAGGCCGGTTTCCTTGACGAGATCGACGATCTTTTTGCAGTCCTCCACGCTGGTGGCCATCGGCACGGTGCAGGCGACGTGTTTGCCGGCCTTGAGCGCCTTGATGGATTGCTCGGCGTGATCGGGGATGGGGGAATTGATGTGGACGGCGTCCACTTCCGGATCGGCGAGCAGTTCGTCGTAGGAGGTGTAACGTTTTTCGATGCCGAATTTGTCGCCGATTTCGTCCAGCTTGGATTGGGTGCGCTGGCAGATGGCATGCATGTTCACCCCCTTGAGGCGCTGATAGATGGGGATGAATTCCGCTCCGAAACCGAGGCCGACGATGGCAATGTTGATGTCACGCATATTGGGTTTGTATTGGTTGGTCGTTAGAAATTCCTGACGTGGAAATGGATGGGGTGGCGGCTTCCCGTCCGCGGGTCGGTCGCGATGATGGTATGGCTGCCGGGAACGAGGTGGATGAGGGGTTCGGGATCGCCGGGCTCGATGTGCAGGGTTTCCGAAGACCAGCGGGCGGTGCCGGGGAGGTTGGTGACGGGACGGAGTTTTCCGGAACCGGAGGGGATTTCCGGATCGAGCAGGAACGTGCTCCCGGTGCGGGGTGCGATGATCCGGAGCGGCTCGGCGGACACGAGGTGCTGGTGGAGCGAAAGCTCGCCGCGGCGGGTGTTGTGGGCTCCGGCGAACCATGCAGCGTATTCGGCGGGAATCAGGGCTTTTCCGGAGGCGTCGTAGTCTTCCGGGGTTGCGAAGGGGGGGAGGTTTTCCGCGGGGGCGAAATCGGAACGGCGGGGCCCGGAGGCGGAGGTGGCGGTCCGTTTCCCGTTGCGGGGATCAATGGAAATTTCCACGAGACCGGCGGGGCGCTCCAGCCAGGCCGGGGGCCGGTCGCGATGGAGGCGCGTCATGGTCCGCTGGAAGACGGGGCCTGCGCCCGCAACTCCGGAAATTCCTTTCATCGGTTGATGTTCAAAATTTCCCGCCCAGACGCCAACCGTAAATTCCGCGGTGAAGCCGATGCACCAGTTGTCGCGGAAATCGGAGGACGTTCCGGTTTTCACCGCGCAGGGGAATGGCAGATCGAGCGGGCCGCCGGGAGGGAAGGAAGGGGCGCGGGCATCGGAATCCGCGAGGATGTCCGCGATGAGCCAGGCGCTGCGGGCGTCGAAGAGCGGATCCGGTGGGGAGAGGGATTGTTGGGGAAAATACAGCACGGGGGGGCGGTGCTCCCCGAGGCGGGCGAGGGTGGCGTATGCGTTGGCGAGGTCCAGCAGCCGCACGGGGGCATTGCCGAGGGTGAGGCCGAGGCCGTGGAAGCCGGGACCGTCATCCGGGAGGCGGATGCCGAGGCCGGCGAGGAAGTCGTGCAGGATTTCCGGTCCGCCCAAAGCGTCAAGCTCGCGAAGGGCGGGGATGTTGAGCGAACAGGCGAGCGCCTGGCGGAGGGTGACGGGGCCGCGGTAGTTGCGGTCGTAGTTTTCAGGGAGATCGAGGCCCTGCGGGGTGCGGAAGGGCGTGGGGATGTCCGCGAGGATCGAGGCGGGCGTGCGGTGGTTTTCCCGGAGGGCCAGGAGGTAGGTGAAGGGCTTGAGCGCGGAGCCCGGGGAGCGCGGGGTGAGTGCCCCGTTGAACTGCCCGCCCCGGGGATCTTTCCAATCCGCGGAGGAAACCAGGGCGAGAATTTCCCGGGTGGGGTTGTGGAGGACCACGACGGCGGCGTGCCGGACGTTGGCGTGCCGGAGTTTGGAAATTTCCTCCCGGACGATGGCTTCCACATCGAGCTGGAGCGCCAGATCGAGGGTGGTCCGCCCCGTGGAGCCGGGGGGAGGGCGGAAAAGATCGCCCGCCAGCCAGGGGGCGGGGCGCGTTTCCCTGAGCGGGCGCAGGGAAAGGGGCTCGGAGGAGGCGGTCGCGATTCGCGCGGCATCCTCCGGATGGAGAGCGCCCAGCCGTTGCAGGACGGTGTCGCGCCGGACGAGCGCGCGCCCGGGATGTCTCAGGGGATTGAGGCGGGAGGGGGCCTGCGGGAGGCCCGCGAGAAGCGCGCACTCGGCAAGGGAGAGATCCGTGAGGGGTTTTTGGAAATAGAACCGGGCCGCTTCCGCGGGACCGATCCGCAGGTTTCCGTAATCCAGCCGCTGGAAGTAGGCTTCCAGGATTTTCTCCTTCGGCCAGGTCATTTCCAGGCGGCGTGCCACGAGGTTTTCGCGGATCTTGGTGGGGATGCTGCGGCTGCGGGGAGGGCCGGAGATTTTGGCGAGCTGCTGGGTGATCGTGGATGCGCCCGAAACCACCCGGCGCTTCACCACCAGATCGCGCGAGGCGCGGGCAATGGCGGAAAAGTCGATGCCGCCGTGGCGGTGGAACCGCTTGTCCTCCGCCGCCAGGGTGCAGGCGATGAGATCCGGAGGAATTTCCGCCAGCGGCACCGGCCGGGACCGCGACGAGTCCGGAAACGTGAGATGGTGGACCGGCGCGCCATGGCGGTCCATGACGACGGGCGATCCGCCCGGTCCATGCACCAGGCCCGGCGGAAGAGGGATGGCGTAGGGCAGGGCGAACCAGGCCAAGGCCACGAAAGCGGCGGCCATGAGGGAGGCGCGCAGGAGCAAGCGGGGGATTTTTCGCCTGGTTTTCAAGGATTCCGCAGGTTCACAAAACACAAACTGGCCGCCTCTGCAAAAAATTACAGGTGGAAAAAACGGCCATATTGGTCCGTATTGGGCCGCGTATGAAGAAATCGATCTTTTTATTCAGTTGTGCGGCGTCCCTGTTTCTGATGCCGGCCGGTGTGTCGCGGGCGGATTCCGAGCTGGGCAAGCAGATGGAGGCGATGGACGACGCCTACAAGGTTTTCCGCCGCGAGACCGATCCGGCGAAGGGCGCGGCCCTCGCCCGCGAGGCGCAGGAAGCGATTCTCAAGGGAATTTCCGACCTCCCCCAACTGATCAAGGTGATGAGCAGCGGCCCGGAGAAAACCAAGGCTTCCGCGGAATACCGCAAGATGATGGGCGAGCTTTACACCGCGCTTTGCAGCGTGGAGGTGGCCTTTTTGAACAACGATCTCGACGAGGTGGCCACCATCGTGGGAACCCTCAGGGACATGAAAAAGGAAGGCCACAACAAGTTCATGGAAGAGTAGGGGGAAAAGTTATTGGTTATTTGTGATTGGTTATTGGGGAAGATGGCTCCGTTCTCCATTTCCACAAAAAAGCGCGCCCCGTTGGCCGGAGCGCGCTTTTTTCGTTTTTCCATCTATTCGATGATGATTTTCGTTCCCACCTTCACCTTGGAGTAAACGACGGGCATGGTGGAGGACGGGCCGCGGATGCAGGCGTGGGAGGCGGGGAGGCGGTTCCTGGGCAGGGGGCCCACATGATGGCCCACGCCGTCGTTGGTCAGGCGCATCCAGTATTTCATCGGGGCTCCCTGGAAGCGGCCGCCTTCGGGGATCGCGTGCTTGGTGACATCGGCATCCGTGATCACCACCTTTCCTTCCGCATTGTAGATCCGGCCGTATTTGTTGGAATACTTGTCGATGATCTTTTCGGTGATGGGGAACGAGCCGGGGGGTGTCGGGTGGCTTCTGCGGCCGGAGCAGATGGGGTAATCAATGGCGATTTCCTCCCCGTTCATGAGGTAGCCGCGCTGGCGGGCGAGGTGGATGCGGATGTGGGAGTTCTCCGCGTTCGTGCGGGAGAGCACGTCCTCGTTTCTCCACACGCGGAGCGTTTTCGGATAGGAGGGTTCCGCGGTGAAGTGTTCGTAGGTTCCCGGAGGGAACGGATTGACGGGTGTTCCATCGGCGGCGGTGGTTTCCACCGGGGCTTTTTGGCTGGCACAGCTCGCGAGCAGGATCGCTGCGAGGGCGGATGCAAACGGGGTGATGATGCGGGTCATGGGCATGTCAGGAATGGGGAGACCGGAGGATTTAGGCCGGATCGGCGGAAATTGCAACCTCCGGGAGCTGTTCATGCAAGCATCTGCCGGGCCGGAAACGCCCGCTACGGCTGGAAAAGTTCCAGATGGAACGTTTCCGCGATGAGAGCTTTTCCCGCCGCGGCGGGATGGCTGCCGTCCTCAAGATACAAAACATCCCCGCGTCCCGCCGCCATTTCCCTCTCCCATGCGTCCCCCACCGGGATGACGGCGATTCCCCCCGCGTCGCGCGCGGCGGCGGCATATCCTTCGCGGATCCGGCGGTTCATCGCGGGGAAATCGTCGCCACGGACGCCGGGTTCCCCGTCGCGCCGCCCCCAGGTTTGGAAAAGGACGGGAACGGCCTCGTGGAGCAGGGCCTCGTCGGCGAGGGCGCGGACGGCGGGAAACATCAGCCCGGCCCGTTTCCGGGGAGGAAGGGCCGGTATCAGGCTGTGTTCCTGAAGCACCACGACATCCCATTTGCCGGAGCGGATCTTGCGCAAGGTCGGCTCATGGGCGGCGTGTTTGGCGAGAGTCCAGCCGCTGTGGGTGGAATGCCCGGTTTTGATTTTTCTCCCCCGTTCCGCGGCGAGGCGGGCGAGTCCGCCGGGAAGATCGAAGCTGTAGCTGTTGCCGACGAAGAGGATCGCTGGTTCCGGTTTTCCTTGAAGGCGGGCGGCGAGTTCCTGCCGGAGCGCGATCGCCTCCCCTTGGGAAACGACCTGCGTGGAGCAGGCGGGCAACGCGAGAATCCCCAGCCAGCGGGACAGCTTTGCGAACCATGTGGAAAGTTTCACGCGCGGGGATGGGCGGTATCGTAGGCTTCCTTCAGGCGCTCCTTGGTGACATGCGTGTAGATCTGCGTGGTCGAGAGCGAGGCATGCCCGAGGAGCGATTGCACGCTGCGTAGATCCGCCCCCGCGTCAAGCATGTGCGTCGCAAAGCTGTGGCGCAGTTTGTGCGGGCTGATGGCGAAGGGAATGTTGCTGAGTTTGAGATATTTCTTCAACAACTGATCCACCGCCTGCTGGGTGAGCCGGGTTCTCACCTTCCTCTTGCCGATAAAAAGCGGGCCGTTGGTGATTTTTGCCGCCTGCCGGTAGCGCTGGATGGCGGCCAGCGCCGGACCGCCCACCGGCACGAGCCGTTCCTTCGAGCCCTTCCCCCTCACCCGCAGGGTTTCCCCGATGAAATCCATGTCCTTCACCTCCACGCCGATCAGCTCGGAAACGCGCAATCCACACGAATAGAAAAGTTCCAGAATCGCCACGTCCCTCAGCGGCAGCCACTCCGCGGACTGCTTTGCCAGCGGCACCTTCAGCGGAATGCCGAGCAATTCGTCGATTTGGCTGATGGAAAGAATCACCGGCAGGGAGCGTTCCGCCTTCGGCAACTGCACTTCCCCCACCGGGCTGCGCTTCAGCCCGCGGCGCAGGACGAGGAATTTGTAAAACGACCGCAGCGCGGCAAAGCGCAGGCGGATCGTCGACCGCTTGTAGCCGGACTTCATCAGATCCAGCAGATAATCGCGGAAACCATCCGCCGTCTCGTTCTTCCAACCGGCGAATGCATCCCCGCGCCATGTCCGGTAGGCGGCCAGCGCGTGGCGATAGTTTCCCAGCGTCCTGGGCGAAGCGCTCTTCTCCGTTCCCTGGAAATGGAGGAAATCCGTTTCGTCGGCGTGATCGCTCATCACGGGCAATCCTAACTCCCGGATGCCCCGGAACCAAGAGCATTGGGAGCGCACGGCTTCGGGGCGTCTGTTTCGTGTTCGGAGAACGGAGCGTCGGCTTCAGCCGGCATGGGTGGGAGGGCCGGATCTGCCAAAGCCGGCTGAAGCCGGCGCTCCGTTTCCCTCGCGCTCCGGTGAGCCCGCAAGGCCATTCAAAGATCGCCCCGCTCGTCTTTTTCCAACTGGATGCGGTCTTCGAGATTCCGGGCTTTCACGCGGTGGTTGCGCTTCGCCCAGCGCTCGACGGCCATCCGGCGCTTCTGCGAGCGTTTCCGGAGGGCGGCGATTTCGTTTTCGAGGTTGAGGAAACTCCCGTAGCGCCCGGCGTCCAGCTCCCCGGAATCCACCGATTGCCGGATCACGCAGCCGGCATCGTTGCGGTGGCTGCAATCGGAAAATTTGCACCGCGCGGCCAGGGCTTCGATATCCGAAAAGCTGTCGCGGAGGGTGACCTCATCGGTCCACATCTGGATTTCCCGCATCCCGGGATTGTCGATCAGCATTCCTCCGCCCGGCAGCGGCACGAGTTCGCGGGAAGTGGTGGTGTGGCGGCCTTTCCCGGTGGTTTCATTCACCTCGCCGGTCCACTGCCATTCCTCTCCGTATAGCTGGTTGACGAGAGTGGACTTCCCCACGCCGCTGGATCCGACAATGCACATCGTCACCCCTTTCCGTAGATATTTCCTCAGCACCTGAAGGCCCTCGCCATTGAGGGCGCTGGTGACGTGGACGTCCGCCTCATTCCACAGCGCGGCGATCCCGCCCGCGGCTTCCTCATTCCGGCCGGGCGGGAAAAGATCCGCTTTGTTGACCAGCACCAGGGCCTTCGCGCCGCTGCGCCCGATGAGGGTGAAATACCGCTCCATCCGGCGGATGTTGAAATCCGGCCCGGCATCGGTGACGACGGCCACGATGTCGATGTTCGCGCCGATCACCTGGGCTTCGGAGCTGTTGCCGGGCATTTTCCGCGAAAAACACGAGCGGCGCGGCAACCTTGCCCGGATGACGTGATCCTGGTTTTCGTTTCCCTGCTCCACCGCCACCCAGTCGCCGACCGCGGGCAGCTCCGCGTCGCAGGAAGCCTCATGCCAGACACGGCCGCAGAGAATCACGTCGATTTCCTCCCCATCCTCCAAAAACGCCCCGTAGTTCACCGGCGATTCACGGATCAGACGCGCGGGAACCCAGCCTTTTTCCCGGTAGGGTGCAAAGGCGGCGGCAAAATCCTGGTTCCATCCGAGTTCCTCCAACGTCATCCGGCGTGACTTTATCCGCCGATCCGCGCCTGTCGATTCCGCCGTTTCGGCTTTCCGTGTCATGCGCCAGGGGGTAACGGTTCGGCAGTGGACTCCTCCATTCAAAGCAGACTCGATGATTTCATCCGCCGGAAAGGCCTGCGCCGGACCTCGCAACGCGAGCGGATCGTGGAGGCGGTTTTCTCCAAGGACGAGCATTTCACCGCGGAGGAGCTGTTCGAGCGCGTGCGGAAAACCGATTCCGATACGTCCCGGGCAACCGTTTACCGGACCCTCAGCCTGCTGGTGGAGGCGGATCTGCTGCGCGAAATCGATCTCGGCGACAACCAGACGACCTACGATCCCAACTTTCTCGACAAGCCCTCGCACAACCATCTGGTGTGCATCGACTGCGGGCGGGTGGTGGAATTCGAGGACAGCCACCTGGATCTTCTGAACGATTGCGTCACGCGCCGGTTGGGATTCAAGCCCATCCGCCAGTCGATCAAAATCGAGGCGAACTGCGAACAGCTCCGCTTGAAAGGGCGTTGCCCGAATCTCATCGCCAGGCGCTTGAGCGGAAAACGACTGAGGAAAAAGCGTTGAGCATCGCGGGGAAAACCGTGGCTCTGGCATTCTGCCAGCAGCCAGGCGGCGACCAATGATCGCCGCTACGATGACGGGGCGACATGTCGCCCCGAATCCAAAGCGGTGCCATGCCACCGTTGCTCCAAGTTCCTCCCTCTTCGCGTTCCTTTGCGACCTTCGCGGCTTTGCGGTGAAAGGAAACCCCCGTCTTTTGATGCGCCAGCCCTGCCCGGTGGCCGCGAAAGATATTTTGTTTTGATTAAATATTTGCAAAATCGAATATTTGAATTACTTTCCATCAAGTTTCGCTGCTTGCCGGGCGACCTTCCCGTTTCCGGGGGGAGTCAGGAAGGTTCTTGAAATCCGGCATGGCAGTGGGATCGGGATATTGATTGGGCGCGGATCCGGCAACGGGTCCGCGCTTTTCCGTTTCCGGGAGGTTTCTTTCAATCCATTGAATCGGAGCTTTATGCGGCCTGCGGATTGCTGTTGCTATGGAACATGGCAGGGCTGCTTGGGATTTTGGTCTTCGGAGCGATCGCGTGGTGGATTTCGGACGCGAAGGGCTCGATCCGCTGGCGGACGGTCGGGCTGGCGTTCCTGTTGCAGGTGACGATCGGGGCGTTCGTTTTCATGGTGCCGCAGGGCCGGGACATTCTGGACTGGCTGAGCGGGGGGGTGACGGAGGCGATCGGCGCGGGGAAGGCGGGGGTGGATTTTGTGTTCGGCCCGCTGGTGGCGGAGGGGGAGGATGGGGTGGGCTTTGTCTTCGCCCTGCGGGTGTTGCCGATGATCGTGTTTTTCTCGGCGCTGATCGCGATGCTGTATTACCTGCGGATCATGCAGGTGGTCATCCGCATCATCGGCGGGGGATTGCAGAAGTTGTTGGGGGCCAGCCGCGCGGAATCGATGTCCGCGGCGGCGAATATTTTCGTGGGCCAGACGGAGGCGCCGCTGGTGGTGAGGCCCTACATCCCGAGAATGACGTCATCCGAGCTGTTCGCCGTGATGGTCGGCGGGCTGGCGAGCGTGGCGGGATCGGTGCTGGCCGGTTACGCGGCGATGGGGGTGGAAATGAAGTATCTGCTCGCGGCGACGTTCATGGCGGCGCCGGGAGGGTTGCTTTTCGCGAAGCTGATGAAGCCGGAGGTGGATGTGCCGGAGAATGGTTCCGCGGTGACCTTCGCGGACGACGGGGAGAAGCCGGCGAATGTGTTCGATGCCGTGGCGCTGGGTGCGGCGACGGGATTGAAGCTGGCGCTGAACGTGGGGGCGATGCTTCTGGCCTTCGTGGGATTGATCGCCCTGCTGAACCTGATGCTGGGGGGAATCGGTGGCTGGTTCGGGCATTCCGCCCTCAGTTTGCAGGAAATTCTGGGATGGATTTTCGCGCCGTTTGCATGGCTGGCGGGGATTCCGGTGGAGGAGATCCGGCAGGGGGGAAGCCTGATCGGCCAGAAGCTGGTGCTCAACGAGTTCGTCGCTTACATCCAGCTTGCGGAAGTGCAGGGGGGGATGGCGGAGAAGACCCGCGCGATCTGTACGGTGGCGCTCTGTGGTTTTGCGAATTTTTCGTCGATCGCAATCCTGTTGGGCGGATTGGGCATCATGGCCCCCGCGAGGCGGCCCGAGATCGCGCGGCTGGGTTTGAAAGCGGTTGCGGCGGCGACGCTCGCGAACCTGACCAGTGCGGCGATCACCGGCCTTTTTGTGGGGTGAAACAGGGCCGGGAGGGAATCAAAGCGGGCGGCCGTAGGTGTCGCAGCGGTTGTTCCAGCCCGCCCTCCAGCGGGTTTCGCCGCGGGCGGGAGGGGAGTTGTCGATGCGGCGGTTGAGCACCCGTTTGGCCGAGGCGGCGAATTCCGATGCGGCGGCGGGTCCGGCGGGGACATCGCGCATGCCGCCGAGGACCTGCATGAGCCCCCAGCCCTGGCCCTGGTAGCGCTCGGAGGGCTTGGTGCCCTCGCCCTTGAAGTTCACGTAGTCGATGAGGGCGTAAACGCCTTGGGGGGTGGTGGAAACTTTCCGGTAGTTGGCCTCGATCTTCGCCCGTTCTCCGGGAGGGGCGGCGGCGAGCATCCGGGGCAATGCGGCTTGGGATCTGGAGATGATGAAATCGGTCTGCAGGGGAACCTGCCCTGCCAGCCAGTTGCGCAGGCCGGTGAGTCGCGGCCCGTTGAAATCCCGCTGGAATTCCTCCCGGGAGTTCCACGGGCTGTGGCGCTCCAATGCCACCGGCGGCGGATTCGCCCCGCGCTGGCGGGCGAAGGCGATGAACTGCGGCCAGCTTTCCGAAAACCGGCCCTGAAAACCCGCGGGATACCAGATGAAATGGCCGATTCCGAGGGAGGGGAATTCCTCGCCCGCATTCCAGGCGGTGAGTCCGTTGACGCTGCCGCCCGATTCGTTCTGCCAGATTTTCCGCCCGATCGCGGCCTTCTGCGACTCGGTGAGGCGGAGGGGAGCGGCGGCCGGAGCCCCGCCGGGTGCCGGAGGGGTGGCGGGCGCTCCGCAGGCGGTGAGAAAGACGGCGGCGCAACAAACGAAACAGGCGGCTTGCATGACGGCAGAGTAGGCGCAATCTCCATGACATCGCAAGCCCGCCGCCATGAACCAGATCCCTTGGGACAAAGTATTCGCATTCAGCGCATTCGATCTCGTGAAGCTGCTGATCACCGCGGCGGTCATTTTGATCGTCACCAGAATTCAGCTTTTCAGCGACTGGCTCTCCGCATTGATCATCGCCCTGCCGCTGACGTCGCTGGTGGCGATGATCTGGATGCATGGCTCGGGGCAGGAACCGGCCCGGATCGCGAATCACGCGGAGGGCACGTTCTGGTTCGTTCTGCCGACGCTGCCGATGTTTCTGGTTTTGCCGTGGATGCTGCGGCATGGCTGGGGATTCTGGCCGGTTTTGCTGGCAAACTGCCTGATGACGGCCGGGTTGTTCTGGATGACGGTGTTCCTGCTGCGGCGTTTCGGGGTCGATCTGATGCCGGGGTGATTTGCCCCGGGATTTTGTGAAAAATTACCGGTTTTTGTCAGATTGGACTTGTCAAAAACCGGAATCCCTGCTTTCACCGCCAGCCCGGTTTGAACCCCCGGAATCCGTCCCACCACCGTTTTGAGCGAAAAAGTCCCGTCCATGCTCCCAGCAAACGTTGTTCCGTTTGAGCAAGCGAAGACCGACTCGCGATTTCCCGGCTCTCTTATGAAAAGCGATCTTGTCGATAAGGCCTCTGAAATTGTCACCGATCCCCTGGTCCTGATCAATCTGGTTTCCCAGCGTGTCAGGCAATTGAACAGCGGCCGCTCGCCGTTGATCGCCACCCGGCCCAGCATGGGGATGGCGGATATCGCCCTCACGGAGATCATCGAGGGGAAAATCCGGCTGATCGCCAAGGAAGCCCCTTGATCCGCGGGGCCTCGCTCCGAGCCTGACCCATGAAACCAGAGATCGCCACCAACCGGAAAGCCGGTCGCGATTTCCATATCTCCGACAAGTACGAATGCGGTCTGGAGCTGAAAGGGACGGAGGTGAAATCCATCCGCGCGGGGAAGATCAATGTGTCCGATGCCTTCGCCCGTGTGGAGGGCAATCAGGTGTTCCTTTACGGCTGCGACATCCAGCCGTGGGAAACGGCGGGTGATTGGTTCAACCACCCGGCGAAGCGCCCCCGGCGGCTGCTTTTGCACAAGCGGGAAATCCTGAAGCTCTCCGTGGCCACCGCCGTGAAGGGCTGCACCCTGCCGCTGCTGCGGATGTATTGGAAGAACCGCCGGGTGAAAGTGGAGATCGGCGTCGGCAAGGGGAAAACCCATTCCGACCAGCGCGACGATTTGAAGAAGAAGGTGGAGCTGCGGGAGGCCCAGCGCGAGATGGCCCGGTTCAACCAGCGCTGATCGCTTGGAATAGTGGCTGCGGCGTCCCGATTCCACACCCGGCGCGGTCACGGGTTCCGTTGCTGGAAAGAATCGGGAATTGCGCTCCCACCGCAAAAAGGCATTTTGGCCGTATGATACTGAAGGCCATCATCCACGAAGCTGAGGAGGGAGGATTCTGGGCTGAGGTGCCGGCATTGCCCGGATGCTTCACCCAAGGTGAATCCCTCAAGGAACTTGAAGCCAATATTCATGAGGCGATCGAAGGCTGGCTTTTGGCAGCGGAGCCGGAAGATGAGGTTGCTGAGGGAAGGGTTCTCGAAGTGGCCGTATGAAGGCCGTTTCCGGCAAGCGTTTCGCCAAGCTTGCGGAACAGAAGGGCTGGCGCTTGGCTCGAATCCATGGAAGTCACCACATTTACGTCATGGATGGCAGAATGGAGAGATTGGTCATTCCGATTCATGGCAGTCAGACGCTCAAGACAGGACTACAGCGCAGTCTGATGAAGATCGTTCCATTGACCGACGACGAACTCTAACCCAAGCCCGGCACGATTGCCCCAACGAACCCATGTTGATTCAGAATCTCCGATGGAAGTTTGCGCTGGGCGCTGTTTGGTGCGCCATGATTTTCCCGTCCGCCAACGCCTCTCCGGAGGGAGATCCGGCGGCGGCATCGTGGCTGGTGGAACGGATTCAGGCCCGGCATGGGGTGGTGGGAACGGGCTATGAGGCGAAAATTTCCGCTTGGGCGGGTCCGGAAATTTCCCGGAAATTCTCGAAAGTTTCCGGCCCGGGATGGCTGGAAGTTTCGGCGGATGGGGCGCTTTCGGGCACACCGGCGGACTCCGACGCCGGGCTTCAGGAGTTCGCGGTTCGTGTCGAGGGAAGCGATCCGGGCGGCAAGGCCGACGTGCCGTTGCGAATCGAAGTTTTCCCCGGGGGAGGAGAGCGTGTGGAGCGGTTTTCGGTGATGACCTACAATCTCTGGCATCAATGGACGAAGGTGAACGGTGGGTATGAAAAAGGGATTCGCTCGATCGTGTTGTCCGGTGCGGACGTCATCGGCATGCAGGAGTCATCCATCGCGAATGCCCGGCGGGTTGCGGAGGAGCTGGGCTGGCACCGGGCGGCATCCGGCACGGGAGGCACGCAGATCGTGAGCCGTTACCCGATCGTGGAGAGCTACACGGCGGGCATCGCGGTCGGCGCGCGCATCCGTTTGGCGGAATCTCCGGTGCGGGACATCATCGTTTTCAACTGCCATCTCGATTACCGGAACTACGGGCCTTATGCGGCGCGGTTGGAGGGAGCCACTCCGTCGAGCGTCCTGCGGGAAGAAGCCCGTTCGCAGCGCCCGGTGCAGATCGCGGCCATTTTGGAGGGAATGGCGGATGTTCTCGCCCGGGCCGATGCGGTTCCGGTTTTTCTGACCGGGGATTTCAATGCGCCTTCCCATCTGGACTGGATTCCGGCCGCCGCTTCCAGCCATGGTGGGATTTCCAACGTGGCATGGCCGGTCAGCAGCGCCGTGGAGGTGGCCGGATTGGTGGATTCCTTCCGTGCGTGCCACCCGGACCCCGTGAAATTTCCGGGAAACAGCTGGTCCACGATCCATAAAGGCGGAGAGCCCCAGGACCGCATCGATTGCATCTACCACAAAGGCTCCGCGCTCCGCCTGTTGCAATCCACGATGTTCGCCACGGAGGTGGAGGCGGCCACCGGACCGTGGGGGGATTCCATCGCTCCCGTGGCAAACAACACCTGGCCGTCGGATCACTACGCGTTCATCAGCACCTACGCATTCATTCCGCCAAAAGCAGAGTGAACATCGAACATCGAACGCCCAACATCGAATGTCGAAGTGGAAGATGGGAGCGCGAGCGCTCTTCTCTTGCTTCTGGACTCTTCGCTCTTCGCTCTCGGCTCCTATTCCACCGGTAGGGCGCGGGGGATGGGGGCGGGCTCTTCGACGGGCGTGGCGCGGGGAATGGCGACAGGCGGGGGTTCCTCCACGGGGGTGGCTTTCATCGGGGCTTCCTCCTCCTGCATGACGCCGGGCGGGGGCGGGCGGTTCGGCCTCACCAGCACGGCTCTGGGCGGCGGGGGCTCATCCTCGGCGGCGGAGGCCATTTCTGGTTTTGCCGGTGCCGGGATCTCATCGGTGGGGGGCGTCTTTCGCATCCGGATCTCCACCCGCCGGTTGGGAGATTGTTCTTCCGCGGTGCCTCCCGGGATGATGGGGGTCGATTTGCCGAAACCGCGGGTGATGATTTTTTCGGGGTCCATCCGCATGGAGGATACCAGGTAATCCTTTACCGCGGCGGCCCGCTTGCGCGAGAGATCGAAGTTGTATTCGTCTCCGCCGATCAGGTCGGAATGGCCCTCGATCCAGCAGTAGAGGGACGGGTTTTTGTCGATCAGCAGGCCGAGCTTGAGCAGGCCCACCTTCGCACTTTCCCGCAGTTCCGTGCTGTTGAACTCAAACAGCAGGTCGCTTGGCAGAAGGGTCCGGCTGCTCAGGAGGACATCGGGCGGCAATTCGAGCAGTTCGTTGAGCGAGGCGAGGCCATCCAGCGTGCCCAGCTCCACTTCCCCGTTCGCACCCTGTTTGAGCAATTCATCGGTGAAGGCGCTGAGATCGAGATCGTCCGCCTGGAG
Organism: uncultured Luteolibacter sp.; assembly: GCA_964629955.1. GTDB lineage: Bacteria > Verrucomicrobiota > Verrucomicrobiia > Verrucomicrobiales > Akkermansiaceae > Luteolibacter. The sequence goes on along the minus strand of CAZVSA010000027.1, from coordinate 7,811 downwards.
GGATCCCGGGTCCACGGTGAGCTGTCCGACGGCGGCGGGCGGCAGGTTTTCCAGCTCCCGGCCGAAGTCGGGCAGCTCGATTTCCATGTCGAAATTCCGGCCGATTTCCGGCGCGAGCGCTTCCGGGTCCCCTGCCATGGCGGGGTTGCTCATCTGGAGTTCATACTCCGGCTCCAAGGCGTCCGGCAAAATGTCGATCTCCACATTTTCCGGCAAAGCGGCGAGGAGATCCACCATGTCCAGCAACATGGCGGCGTCTTCCGGCGGGGTGATCGTGTCTTCCGGGAGGGGTTCGATCCGCTCCGGAGGGGCCGGGCTCACTTCGATGCGGCTGATGTTCACCGGAGCGGTTCGCAACTCCGCCGCTTCGCGGAAACCGAGCGCGATTTTCATGTGATCGAGCACGAAAAACACGACCACATGCAGGAGGATGGACACCAGCATCGCCGCCGCCGCCCACCACCCGAGATGGTCGGGCCCCGGCAACCGGTAGCCGGAGCCATCGCCCCTGATCTCGCGCCATGAGTATCCGTCCGCCACAGCCCCACTATACGCGCATCAAACAAGCTGGCAATCACCCATGCGGCAGGATAAAACCGCGTTGGCACCTTTGGTGCTTTCCTTCCAACCAACTTTTCCAGCCATGGCCGCAAAGAAAACTGCAAAGAAAGCCGCGAAAACCGCTGCAAAGAAGACCGCGAAGAAAGCCGCATCCGCCACCTCCCCGGTGAAAAAGGCCGCGGCCAAGGCACCCGCCCGTCCGCCTCTCGACGCCGTGGCCCGTGCCGCGTATCTCAACTACCGCCGCCGCGTGGAGCAGGGTCTGCCCGGCAACTCCGACAGCGATTGGCTCCAGGCGGAGCGCCAGTTGATCGAAGGCGGTGGGGAATCTTGATCTCGTGTTCGGTTCCGGCTTGGAGCCGGGGGGCCGCACGGTCACATTCGCCGCCGTGAACACCTGCTCTTCCCTCGGCATCGGCCTGGCCGGCTTCGGAACCGTTGGCTCCGGCGTCTGGAACACCCTGCAACGCAACGGCGAACTCATCACCGAGCGCACCGGCGGCGGGGTGTCCCTGCATGTCGCGAAAATCCTCGTCCGGGATTTGGCGAAGGCCCGCGCGACCACCTCGGAAGTGCCGGAAGAGATTTTCACCAAAGACCGCGAGGCGCTGGTCGCGGACCCGGCGGTGGACATCGTCGTCGAGCTGATCGGCGGCACCACCGATGCCTTCGAGATCGTCGCCGCGGCGCTCAGGGCGCGCAAACCGGTCGTCACCGGCAACAAGGCCCTCCTGGCGGAAAGGGGCGTGGAGTTGTTCGCCCTTTCCCGGGAAATGGACACGCCGATTCACTTCGAGGCGGCGG
>CAZVSA010000027.1:0-6436 GCA_964629955.1 uncultured Luteolibacter sp. | reverse complement strand
GCATGACCGATGGCGCGCTAACCTTCGGGGACGCGCTCGCCGAGGCGCAGGGGCTGGGCTACGCGGAGGCGGACCCGGCGCTCGATGTCAACGGCTGGGACGCGGCGCACAAAGCCATGCTGCTCGCCACTCTTGCCTATGGTTTCCCCATCGATCCCTCGCAGATTCACGTCCGCGGCATCGAGCAGGTGAAGCCGATCGATATTACCTTCGCGAAAAACCTGGGCTACGTGGTCAAGCTCCTCGCCGTCATCCGCGAGCACGATGGAGGGGCGGTGGAATTGCGCGTGCAGCCTTCCTTTATTCCCAAGTCGCACATCCTTGCCTCCGTCCACGGGGTTTTCAACGCGGTCGCCGTGCACGGGGATGCCGCCGGGGAATCGCTTTTCTACGGACGCGGCGCGGGGCAGAATCCCACGGCATCCTCGGTGGTGGCGGATCTGGTCGAGGCCGCGCGTTCGCTGCGGCATGCCAACGGCCACCGCGGGTTTCTTCCGTATCGGGACCGCGGCGAGATCCTGCCCGTGGAGGAAACATCCACGGCCTATTACGTGCGCTTTGATGTCACCGACCGGCCCGGAGTCGTCGCGGAGATCGCCAAAGTTCTGGCGGATCACCGGATCGGCATTTCCGGCACCCATTCGCCGGTGAACCCCGTGAACCCCGACGAGGAATTCGTGGACATGGTGTTCCTGCTGCACACCTGCCCGTTCGGGAAACTCGCCGCCGCGTTGGGGGAAATCGAAAGCCTCGATTGCGTCAACAGCAGCCCGGTCGTTTTCCGGATCGAGGCCCTGGGCTGATCACTTCGCGGTGAACTTCCGCCCGCGGCCCGACTCCCAGGCGGTTTGCAGGCTTTTGTAGAGAGCGGTGAGCTGCTCCCCGGACATCAGGCGGTATTCCACCGTGTGGGCGTGGGTGGTGTCCGGGTATTTTTTCACCACCATGTTCTGGACGTTGGTGCCCGCGCGCTGGCCGGCTTCCCTCATCAGTTCGCTGCCGCGCTCCGCGAGCTGGGCCACGGCGTTGCCCGGAGCCACCTTGCTGATCGGCTCGATGTGATAAAACCGGGTGAGAGCCCGCCCGGTGGCATCCACCGTCACCTCGTTGACGATCAGGGCGCCGTCCAGCACGTAGCGATGGCGGCTGATCGAAGCGATCCGGTCGAGCGCCACCATGTAGTGGCCGTCATCCACGGAGGCCTGCCAGAAGCGCTCGGGCCCCGAAGCATCTTCGGAGGAATTTTGGGAGGGATCTTCCGCCGGTTGGGCGGAGAGAAAGGCATTGCTCGCGGCCAGAGTGGCGAGGAGGAGAAAGGGTCGGGCTTTGATCATGGGAACCGTTGTGGCAAAACATCACGGCCATGGCCAGCATGGAAAGGGAGCGTCCAGGCTCGCCTACGGCTTCTTTTTCATCGGTAAACGTCCTTTCTGTGGGCAATGCGAATTACAAGCACAACCAGGACATCATCCTCGATTTCATAAACGACCCGATAGTCACCCACACGAATCCGGTAAGTTCGATCCGCACCTTCAAGCTTTTTGACGCCGTGTGGACGGGAATCAACTTCCAGACGCTTGATCCCACGATATATCGCTGCGATTTGCGGCTTGGCGATTTTTCTGAGATCCTTTTCCGCCGACCGGGTAAACTCAATCCGATAGGAGGCCATCTGCGACAAGACTTTGCTTAACCTGATCGAATGTTAACCGATCTTCGTTCCGGCGCTCGGCCACTGCGGCCAGATCGGATACATCCTCCATGAGTTCATCGAAATCCTCGATCGGAAGGACAACAGCCACCCGCTTGCCTGTCTGATCCGTGAGAAACTGTGTGATCATGCCTGAATCCTGCGCCGATCCGCATGAAATGCGATTCTTTTTTTGCCGGACATCCGGGTGAAATCCCGCCCGGCGCGGGCGAGGCGCTGGTAGTCTTTTTTGAACGGTTTCTTGTGGACGATGCCGCGCATCAGCTTTCGAGACCGGCTTTGAGGGCTTCGGGACTGGTGAAGCGAGGCAGTCCGGCGAGCGGTTCGTCCATCGCGGCACAAGTGGCGGCGTTGGGCTCGGGTTCCTCGACGATGAGGGTGAGGACCGCGCGGGCCGGACCCGCCACAGGCTCGGCGAGGGTGACGGTGCCATCGGCCGCAACGGTGGCTTCGACGGTTTTGAGGATGGCGGACATGACGGAAGCCTGGCCGTTGGTTTCGGCGGTTGCTGGAATGATTCAGCTCTTTTCAAAATGAAAGCCCCCGGCGGTGGGCGGAATGGCCGCACCATTTCCTGAAAATCAAGCAAACTTAACCATTGTCGCGAAGGCTTGGTTTTGCGAGTGTTTGGAATGGTTCGCTACCGACCGAATGTGGCTGCGTTGATGATCAATCCCGCGGGCAATCTGCTGATCTGCGAACGCCGGACCATCCCCGGAGCGTGGCAGTTTCCCCAGGGCGGTGTCGATCCCGGGGAGTCCCTGGAAGAAGCCCTTTACCGTGAAGTGAAAGAGGAAATCGGCCTGGGAAGGAACCATTACGAAATCCAGGAGCGCCGCAACGGTTACCGCTACCTTTACCCGGAAGACGCGCGTCTGAAAAAGCTCCGCAAACACGGCAATCACGGCCAGGAGCAGACCTACTTCCTCTGTCACCTCAAACCCGGCGCGCCTGCGGTGAACGTGAATCAGAAATCGCGGGAATTCCGCGCCTACCGCTGGATTCTTCCGGAAGAGTTTGATCCCGACTGGCTGCCGCCCTTCAAACGCGAAGTCTATTGCCAGGTCATGCGGGATTTCTTCGGCGTGGAAATTTCAGGGACGGCCTGAGACCGGGCTGTGGTGGCGATCACCGGTCGCCACCTCCTCTTTGCCTTCGGGGACCACACGCGCCCCCGCGCTCCGAACCAAACCACCCTGCCATGTCAGCCGGTTTCCGGCGAGGCGCCGAAGACGGCACGCGAGGGCGCGTTCCCCCCCTTTCACGGGATCCCGCACAAGCCCTAACAGCCATGCCGTGGCACGCCGCGCGTTTTCAGTCTTGCAAGAGCGCTTCCGGTGTCCTAGGACGCCCCCGGAGAATTTCTTCAAAGCACGATGATTTTCTCTTGCCAAGAGCACTCGCGTGTGGGCAAAATCCCCCCGCGATCTGGAACTTCCTGGTTTCGACTGCCCTACCAACAAAAAATAAAGATGAAATTGAATATCAAGAAATATGCAACGCGTGGAGCCCTGCTTGCGTGCGGTGGTCTTCTGTTCTCCTGCGATGGTGACGATGGTCGTCCCGGACGCGATGGCAATGCCGGCACTCCCGGTTTGCCCTACACTCCGTTCACCAACGCTGATCTGATCAACCCCATTTTCACGGCGGCCCAGCTTCGCTTGATTCTGGATCCCTCCACCACGGGCGCATACACCGGTACTCCTGAAGTTCACATCGACTTCGATTCCCCGTACCTCGCCAACTTGGAGAACGCCTCCATCGACGTGGGCCTTCTGTGGGATCAGATTGTTGGAAACCCCCAGCTTCGCATCATCGGTCTCGATGCTCCGGGAACGGGTGTCTTCACCATCGATCAGATCAAGGGTGACGTGGACCACGACGGTGACATCGACGTGTTCGACAACGATCTCTTCACGGATTCCACCTTCACCACTCTGACGATCCATCAGAACACCTACATCGGCACCTTCACGACTCTCGTCGGAACGACCGCTGATCCGGTGACTCTGTCCCAGAATGCCCCTGCTCAGCGTGGCGTTACCGCTACTCCCGCTCCGATCGGTGGCTTTGTCTTCCAAGAAGCCCAACAACAATCCGGTGGTACCACCGTGATCGTGCAGGACACCTCCAGTTCTCCTCGTTTGGACCTCTGGCAGCTTACTGCGGAGCAAGTGGCCTTCCGCTTCCAGGATCCTTCCGGTGAGGATTTGGTGTTCGTTTACAACCGTGGTGCCACCACCGCAGGTGATATTGCGACCGCAGGTCTTGTGTTCGATGCGACTAACACGGTCGTTGTCGGTCCTGGCCATGGCAATCCGGCTCCGAATGTTGGAAACTTGGTGCGTGTGGTTGCTGCCGCAGGCTCCACCTATGCAACCGGTCACTTCCGTTTGGACATCGACACCACCGCAGGTGGAGATCCAGCCTTCACCCCCACCGGTCAAGGTGGCGGTTTTGGTGGTAGTGCCGAATAATCCACATATACGGGATCGCTTGATTTCCTGAGTGGAATCCGGCTATTCTTTCTCAGCTACATTCCCTAAGATGGGAGTGTAGCTGTTTTTTTAATCAATTTTCTCCTGGAATGAATGCCTGCAAAGTACGATGCCTAAGCTTGATGGTGGGTGCGTTCGTATTCTTTTTCCACCAATTGCTTACCGCGCAGGCGGTTACGGGTTTTGCGGTCCAGCCGGCATCCATCGTGCCTCTGAACGCGCAGGACTACGGGAACATCGAGCCCCGGGTGGGATTGGCCAATGTGATCAATCAGAACGGCTTGAACGGCCATTACAGTACGGGAAGCCCTGCTTCCGTGTTGCAGGGGCTGACACACCTGACACTCAATGGGGATGATTCGGTGGGAATGAGTGTGATGCCTCCTCCGTTCCCCGAGAAAACCAAGTTCAGGCTGGGGTTGGATGAAGAGTTTCATGTGATCGGGATGGTGATGTGGTCAAATCCCGCGTCCACAAATTTGGGCAATTTCCAGGTTTTTTGCGAAGGGGTCGACGAAAATGATCAACCGGTGTTGCTCAGCACCCATGGCCCCACGTCCACGGAGTATTATGTGCCAAGGGTGATTTATGGAAATCCGGCTCCGGCAACATTTGTTTATTTCCCGGTCCCTCAAAGAGCGAAGAACATCCAGATATGGGCGGTGTTGCCCGCTTCGGGAAACATATCCATAGGCGAGATCGCGTTTCTAACGGATGAACCCATCTATAACGCGTGGCGAATGCAGCTGGGCCTGCCGCTGGAGGGAGGTGTGGAAGACGCGGAGGTGGATGGCATTCCGGATGTAATCAACTGGGCGCTTGGTGATGGCGTGTCGGCGGATGAGGAGGTTCCGGTTTTGCCGGGAGTGCCCGTGGAGAGCAGTTTACTTTGGATTGGGCAGGATGTGGAACCCCGGAAATTTTCCGCTTTTCCTGTTCCTACTCAAGTGGTGAATCAACAGCCCATTACAAATCCTCCACCATCCTCCTGGTCCGCGGTGGAAGACGTTTCCAAGGCCGGGGAGGCGGAGGTTGAATCCCGTGTTCTGGAAAATGGTGTTTTGACGGTTCACTACAGCAAAATCAGGGAATACGTCGGGACGAAGATCACTTATACCCCGCTCAATCACGTTCAGTACCGGAAAACCACCACCACCACCCGGATCCGGGTGAAGGACTATTGGACCGAATCCTTTCGTTGGCCGGCCAATCGTTTGCAGGTGAACAGCACCGGCTGGACTTTGAATTTGGTGGAGCATCAGGATGACTACGGCACCCGCGCTCCCATCCAATTGCAGTATCGCGAGGGCGGGGATGATCCATGGAAGAATTTACAGGAAGTGCCCATCGGAACCAAAACGAACGCTTCCGGCTCGTTTCCTGCGGGAACCTTGGTTTCCCACGTGCGCCTCAAGGTGACCGAGCCATCGTCCGAAGAGGAAGCGGTGTACGATCTCCCGACTCCTCCGCGCATGGTCCTTCCGGAGAATTGGGAAAACGGTTTGGCGCTCGGCGCCTTTTCCAACGATCAGGAGGAAGCTGTTTCACTGTCTCCCATCCAGATAGGCAATCAGGGAGGAGCAATTCTCACCGTAACGGCGTCGGTTGCGGATTCCGGAGAAGGATCACCGCTCCAGTTGGGGGCTTCTTCGTTTGAAGTGGCCTACAATGCCACATATGGTTTGGGAATTTCCTTCCTTCCACAAGGGCTGGAAGCCGGAGAATGGACGGGAACCATCGTGCTGGAAACCAACGATCCCGATAGGGACGAGATTAGCATCCATGTCACCGCGAACATCGAGGCTCCTCCGGTGATTCCCGCGGAGCCATTCCGGATCAGTGGGGTGGGCATTGTGGATGGGAAAATCGTCATCACCGCCGGAGGGTTGGTTCCGGGGCAGCAATACCATCTTCAGACGAGCGAAGATCTGGAGAATTTCGATCCCGTGCCGGGAAGCACCTTTGCCACCGGAGATCCGATTCCTGAATTGGAAATCGAGTCCGGAGTTCCCAGGAAATTCGTCCGCATCGCCACCGGCCCGGTGCCGCCGGAGTAGCGGCGATCATCGGTCGCCGTTGGAAGAGCATTATAAGTTCATCGGAAAACAGGGCTTTCGAGCCCGCGTTTCACAAGCGCTTGAAGCGCGTGCCGTATTCGCGGTGCAGCGTCTCGTGCAGCGCTTCGAGTTCCGCGAGGGACAAGGCTTCGAGCACTTCCCGCGGGCTT
>CAZVSA010000026.1:18646-22593 GCA_964629955.1 uncultured Luteolibacter sp. | reverse complement strand
CGGCGGCCTACGCGGCATGGGCGGGCAAGCGGCTGCCCACGGAGGCCGCCGCATCCTCATGGCTCACGCAAACCACCGGGTGATCCTCCCTCCCCGCGATCGACGATCCCTCGCCCTCCGGCTGACGCCAGTTCGCATCCGGATCCCAGCGCCACCATGAAACCTCCGCTCCCGGCGCGTTCGGATCCCCCTCGAAACCATCGGGTTTGCGGAACACCACGCTCCCCTGGCGGAACGGCGGCTGTGGCAGCATCGGCCACGCCTCCTCCGGGAAATCCTCCAGCTTCGCCTCCCGCTCCGCGAAAGTCACATACCCCGTCGCCTCCACGAACTCCGCGAACCGGGCATTGGTCACCTCCGTTTCGTCGATCCAAAAACCATCCAGTCTCACCCGCCGCTCCGGAGTCTCCTCCGGGAATTCCTTCACGCCGTAGGTCGTTTCAAAATACCCCTTCGAGCCCATCGTGAAAATCCCTCCCTCCAGCGTTACCATTCCGTCCTTCACCTCCGGCAGCGACACCGCCTCCTCCCGGCCGCAGGAAACCAACAGCACCACCAATCCCAGCACTCCGCTTCTCCAGATCATTCCATTCATTCCTCTTGGCTCGGGCACCCTACCTTTCCATCCTCCCCTCGTCATGACAAAATTTCGGCCCTGCATCGATCTCCATCAGGGCAAAGTGAAACAGATCGTCGGCGGGACCCTGCGGGACGACGGCCCCGGACCCCGGGAAAACTTCGTTTCCGGGCACCCCTCCTCGTGGTTCGCCGCAAAATTCCGCGACGACGAACTAACCGGCGGCCACGTCATCCAGCTCGGCCCCGGAAACGATCAAGCCGCCCGGGAAGCCCTCGCCGCATGGCCCGGAGGACTCCAGATCGGCGGCGGCATCCACGCCGGAAACGCCTCCTCATGGCTCGATGCCGGGGCAAGCCACATCATCGTCACCTCCTCCCTCTTCGATTCCCGGGGGCGTTTCCTCCAGGACGCCCTGGAAACGCTCGCCGCCGCCATCGGCAGGGACCGCCTTGTCATCGACCTCTCCTGCCGCCGCGACGACAACGGCTGGGTCGTCGCCATGAACCGCTGGCAAACCCTCACCGAACTCCGCGTCGACTCCCCCACCCTCGACCGCCTCGCCCCCTTCTGCGCCGAATTCCTCATCCACGCCGCCGACGTGGAAGGCCTCTGCCGCGGCATCGATGCCGAGCTCGTGGAACTCCTCGGCACATGGGGGAAAATTCCCGTCACCTACGCGGGCGGAGCGGCCCGCATGGAAGACATCCGCCTCGTCGAACAAGCCGGAAACGGCCGCGTGGACATCACGGTGGGCAGCGCCCTCGATCTCTTCGGCGGCACCGGCATCGCCTACGACGATCTCCTCGCCTGGAACCGTCGGCCGGAAAACCCGCCAGGCGATTCCCCCGCTTGAAGTCGGGGACCTCCGGCAGTCCGGCGGCTGCATCGCGGCTCTGACGGTTTACGACATGTGCAAGGCGCTCGATAAGGGAATCCGGATCCGGGACTTGCGCCTGATTTCCAAAACCGGAGGAAAATCAGGAGACTACCATGCCAAGGAAGGATAAACTCCACCATCGCCAATGAACCGGACCGGGAACGAAAACATGCAGGAAAGACCTTTGTACGGCCTGGTGCTTGCAGGCGGTAGGAGTTCGCGGATGGGCCGCGACAAGGCGACGCTGCCTCATCCGGACGGACGAACCCTCGCGCGGCGCTGCCATGACCTGCTGGACGATGCGGGCTGCCGGAAGGTGCTGCTTTCCCTGCGAGCGGATCAGGAAATTCCCGGGGGATTCTCATCTCATACGGAACGGGAAATCATCCGCGATCCGAAGGGCGAAAGCATGGGACCGATGGCCGGAATGATCGCCGCGTTTCAATCCCATCCCGAAGCCGATTGGCTCGTGGCGGCCTGCGATCTTCCGAGACTGGACCTCACCACACTCGAAACCCTCCTGAATGAGAGAAAAACGGGGGAAGCCTTTCTCGCCTATCGCAGCGAGTTCGATGGTTTACCCGAGCCGTTGTGCGCTTTCTACGCACGGGAAGCGTTGCCGGTGCTGGAAGCCGCCCGCGACAATGGCTTCCGTTGTCCGCGGAAAATTTTGATCCGCAATGATTGCCGCTTGCTGGCCCCCGTCACACCGCGCGCCCTCGAAAACGCGAACACCCCGCTGGATTGGGAAACCGCCACCGCACCATGAATCCGCAAATCACCTGCACCGTGATGTATTTCGGGCGGCTTGCCGATCTGCGCGGGCTTGCGGAGGAAATCGTTTCCACAACCGCGGAAACCACGGGGGAACTCTATCAGGAACTCGCCCGCATCCACCGCCTGGAGCTTCCGCCCGCCGGACTCCGCGTGGCCGCCAACGACGAATTTGCAACCTGGGATCATCGCTTGCAAAGCGGCGACAGGATTGCCCTGCTCCCCCCCATGTCAGGAGGATGAACCCATGCCGGATGCCATCGATTTCATATTGAGCGAAAACCCCATCGAAACCGCGGATCTAACGGAATCGATGAATCACCCGTCCGCAGGCGCGGTCGCAACCTTTGAAGGCCGCGTGAGAAACCACAACGAGGGAATGGAGGTTTCCCATCTGGAATACCAGGCCTATCCCGCGCTGGCGGCAGCCACCGGCCGGCGGATTCTGGAGGAGGAAACCGCCCGCTGCGGTTTGATCCGCGCACAAGCGGTGCATCGCATGGGACGGCTGGAGATCGGCGACTGCGCCGTGTGGGTTGGCGTTTGCTCGGCGCATCGCACCGCCGCCTTCGACGCGGTCCGCGCGATCATGGAACGCCTGAAACACGAATTGCCCGTATGGAAAAAGGAAACCTATGCGGACGGGCGCACGGAGTGGGTGGAACCGGCAAAACATACAGAGGAAACCGGCTCATCCGGAGATACGATTCCCGAATGGCCCGCGCGCTTGCTGGAGATATGGATTTCCGGCGGGAACGATTTCCGCGGGCGTCACGGACAAGGCAGGCTCGAACATGAAATCCGGCGCGTCGCCGAAGTGGAATGCGTGGCGGGAATGGGATTGCGCGGCGACCGCTATTTCGGATTCAAGCCGGACTACAAAGGGCAGGTGACATTCATTTCCTCCACCGCCATCGAAGCCCTGCGCGAGCGGTTTTCCCTGCCTGATCTGTCAGCTTCGGTTCTGCGCCGCAACCTCGTCGTCGAAGGCGTGGACCTCGGCGAGTGGAAGGGAAAGCGCTTTCGTTTCCAGGGCATCGAGTTCGAGGGCACCGAGGAATGCAAGCCATGCTACTGGATGGACGAAGCCGTCGCCCCGGGAGCGGAAGACTTCATGAAAGAAAATTTCCGCGGCGGTCTTCGCGCGAAAATCCTGGGCAACGGAGTGCTTCGCGCGGTCTGATACCAACCCTCAAAAAAATTCAAGGAGCGTGGGCGTCCCGCCCACATCCCTGCTCAAGTGGGCGGGACGCCCACGCTCCTTGACTCGTGACAGAGCCGGCGGCGGAGCACGCGCTCAACGGTTCGCCGCAACCAGCAATACCGCCAGAACGATGATCACCGCCAGAACGGCCAGCACGATTTTCACCCAGCTCAAGGGATGCTCTCCCGCCATTTTTCCCGTATAGCCGTTCACCACCACCTGATAGGATTTCCTCCCGTAAGTGTAGGTGACCAGCCATACCGGCACGAGAATGTGCTTGAACGTGCGCCCCTGATAGATGGCGTCCACCACCAGATTCCGGTGCGTGTCTCCCGGAACTTCCCTCGCGCACAGCGTGTGCAGCGTCCGGTCCATCTGGGATTTCCCCGTCTCCGCCGCCTGGCGCAGATCCACCTGATAACGTTCCACCGTCCAGCCGCGGACATACTCCGGCATGTACGGCTTCAGGTCGTTGAGCGTGGGGAACGGCTCCACCTTCCTCAGCAATCCGA
>CAZVSA010000026.1:3190-18636 GCA_964629955.1 uncultured Luteolibacter sp. | reverse complement strand
CGTGCCGGGAACCAGTTCGTCGTCGAAAAAATGCGCCAACTGTCCCGAGCTTGGCACCCACCGGGTTTTCCTCACCTGCCGGGTCGTCATGTTCCCGTCGGAACCCCGGACCCTCTGGGTTTCGTAATAATGATAACCGGACTGGGCCGTCCATTTCGCATCGGCATGGGCATCGAACGTCCAGTAAGGCAGGTAAATGCCGTGGAGCGTGTCCGTGAGCGCCGCCCGCTTCAGCTTGTCCGGCGCAAACCAACGGCTGCCATACCACTTTCTCAGCTCGTCCCGCACTTTCGTGGAGGGCACCTCCGCGGGAAGCAAACTCTCCGGGGTGATCAAATCCGCCAGCGCGTCCGTGGGAACGATCGACGGGGAGCCGCAAAACTCGCACCGGTCGGCCGCCCGGGTGGAATCGAAAATGCTGATGGCGTGGCAGCTTTCGCATTTCACCGATTTTTTCACCTCGCGCAGTCCGCGGGAGTTTTCCGGAACATTGGCCAGCGCCTCCTCCAGATCGTGTTCGTGGATCGACGCGCCGAACTCCTCCACGCCATCCGTCCACGGAAGCACCGTCCCGCAATACGGGCAGGCCAGCGCCTTCTTTGAAGGATCCCACTCCGCATCCCCGCCGCACTCCGGGCAGGGATGTTTGTGCAACGCACGGACCTCGGCCATGGTGGTGGCTACTCAGCCAGAAACGCGTCCAGAGCGCCCCGCGTGATCCGGTAAACGGCCCCGATTTTCTTCGCCTTGAGATCTCCCGCCTCGATCGCGGAGATCACGTCCGCCTCGGTCACGCCGAGCAAGCTTGCAGCCTCGCCCGGCCCCATCAGCTCCGGGATTCCCGCGGCGGGAGCACCGGCGGCCTCCGCGGGAGCGCCGGGCAGCGGAGGAGGCTGCTGCATCTGCTTCACCATTTCCTGCGCGAGGGAAAAACCCATCGCCATCTGCGCGGGCATCGCGGCGGTTCCCGCCCCTTCCCCCTTGGTCATGGATTCCGCCATCTGGAATTTCACGTAATCGTTGAGATTCCCGATCGCCCCCATGCTCGAACGCTTGTCGATCGCCGCCTCCACTTCCGGCGGCACCGAGATGTTCTCGATGATGAAACTCGTAATCTCGATGCCATACTTCGCGATCACCTGCGGATTGATCAGGGGCAGCAGCGCATCCCCCATTTCCGTGTAACGCGTGGCCACATCCAGCGCCGGCACCCCGGAGGACGCCAACGCCTCGCTGAACACGCTCACGATCCGCGAGCGCATCGTGTCCGCGAATTCATCCAGACGGAAATGATGATCCGTTCCCGCCACCTCGCGGAGAAAGACGGGCGAATCCACGATCTTGAAATCGAACGTCCCGAAAGCGCGCAGGCGGACGATCCCGAAATCCTGGTCCCGCATCATGATCGGGTTCGCCGTCCCCCACTTGTTGCCGGTGAACAGGCGGGTCGTGACGAAATAGACATCCGCCTTGAAGGGGGATTCAAACCCGTATTTCCAACCCTTGAGCTTCGTCAGGATCGGGATGTTCTCCGTGACCAGCGTGTGCTTGCCCGGGCCGAACGTATCGCCGTATTGGCCGACATACACGAACTGCGCCTCCTGGCTCTCGCGCACGATGAGTTGCGCGCCCTTCTTGATCGCCTTGTCCTCGTCCGGATAACGCCAGGACAGGGTGTCGCGCGAATCGTCCGTGAACTCGATGATTTCGAGAAGCTCTCCTTTGATGAAATTGAAAATGCTCATGATAAATGCTGGAAACCGCCTCCATCTAGCCTCTTCCGGCGGACCGGGAAAGCGAATTCATTCGAGCCCGCGCTCACTCACCTCGTCCTCGTCCCAGCCGAGATAATGGCCCAGCTCGTGGAGGAACGTCGTGCCCGCCTCATCGCGGAAATCCTGCTCATCCTCCTCCACCCATGCCCAGAGATTCCCGAGAAAAAGGCGGATCCGCGGCAAATCCCCGGGCCCGGGCTCGTCCAGCAGGCACGTTCCTTCAAACAAGCCCAGCTCATCCCCCTCCAGCTCGTCGTCCGCGCCTTCCCTCCCCGGTTTGTCCTCGAACGAAACCGGCACCCCCTCCGCCGCGGCCCGCACATCGGGCGGCAGCACCTTCATTACCGCCCCCACCTCTTCCTCCGCCCATCGGTGCAATGTTTCAAAATCCATGCCCCCGCATACCCTCCCCCCCGCTCGCCGACAATCCCGAATGAACCCCTCCGGGCCGGCGCACCCCTTCAACAAGCCGCCGGACCGATGACATTCGGCACGGGAGCGCCTGGTGTCCCGCCAGCTTTCTTCCGCCCGTTCCCGGAAAAACCCGGGCCGCGCTCTTACGAACTCCACCCTTGAAGCCCCCGGCACGGAAGAAAATCCCCTCTACCTTCTCGCCTGGTGCCACCGGAGAAACCAATTCCGCACCTTCCGCCTCGACCGCATGAACCTCTCCCTTCAGCCTCCCACAATGCCCTGACCTCTCACCGCTCGATCCTTGATCCCGCCCGACAAGCCACCATGACATCCCCACCCTACGCCCACACCACCCCCAACGGTCAACCTTGGGAACCCCTCTTCACCTCCTTCGGCGAAGGTAAAGACCAATGCCAGCGCGAAGCATGTGAAAAATGCCGCCACCTCGAACCCTACCACGGCCACCTCAACAAAGTATTCTGGTGGACCGCCCGCTTCGCCGCCGAAATGTTCCCACCCAGTTCCCTCCACTTCACCCTCTCGCCAAAAGAAAATGGCCGGGGAACAACTCCCCGGCCATCCTATCATGGCAACAGCAGCCTGCACTCATCTGTTTCAATCCGCACCCACTTCCCGCAGCCGGAGCTTCGGGAAAGGCGACAAAGCTCCGCCGGTTCAAACATCCCCAAGAGGACGGGCAAATTCCGGGCAACTCCTCAGAATATCACCATCCCGGGTAAACAGGTCGTAGCCCAACCGCCTCGCGCAAGAAGAATAAACAGCATCGTAAAAAGTCAAAGCGCACGCGTTTGCCTCGGTCAAAATCACCTCCTCCGCGCATTCCTCGCAAAACCCCACCATCGAAAGCCCCAGCCTCAGCATCCTCTTCCCATCGGCTTCCCCAATCTCTCCACGGCGAACATAAGTCCGCAACACATTCCCGAATTCGTAGCGAATCAACGGAGGTGCGATCCAATCAGGAAATTTTCTCCTGAGCCGTTCGGCGTTTCGCCTGAGCACTTCATTGCCCACGAACAAATCTGCCAGCGCATTATTATCAACCAAGATCGGCCTCTCACTCATGGGGACAACTTGGACACAAATTCGCCAAGATCAATAATTTCTAGCTTGCACTCATCTGAAATAACGATTGAATCCCTAGTGATGTATCCCCGTCACCGTAGCAAGCCAACCTCAAACAGCGATCACTCCCGCCCCGCCCGCTTCGCCTCATCAATCTCTTCCGCCGTCAGAAACGCCTTTGCCCGGGAACGAAGCTCTTGGATTTCCACAATCTCCCTCTCCACCTGGAAATTTCTCCCCTCCTCGGTTTCAACCATGGCCACCCGCCTCAATTCCGCGATCACCTCTTGGTTCAAGCTACGGAGATTCCGCTTGGCCCTGATTTTCAAAGCCTCATGCAATTCTTCCGGCAAATTTCGAATCGTCAACGTCGCCATGCCTGCAATTTGACAGCAAAACGCATTCAAAGCAATCGCATTCTCCATGCCCTACACCATTAAATGTGAATCCCATCCATGAGTCGTTATCTTGCAACCCTCGAAATAGCTGGATCTTTCGCAATGTTCTCGCGCCCGGACTCGGGAGGAACCCCCTCATCGTATCCAATTCCAACTCAATCGGCTGCCAAGGGTCTTTTTGAATCCATTGCACGCTTGGCCTCCGGTGACGCATGGTTCGAACCGACAAAAGTCCAGATCTGCAAACTGATCGGGTCCGCAGGAGGTGAGATCCACTATCAACGCTATGCTACCAATTATGGAGGTCCATTGAGAAAATCAAATCAGCTCACATCGAACTCTTCCTATCAAGTCTTCGCGACCGTATTGACCAACGTTTGTTACCGATTGGAGGCACGCATTCAATCGGGGAGTCGGCCTTGGAAGCAGGGCGAAAACCCGAGGCACCATCTTCAAGAACTGTTTGAACGTAGGTTGAGGCAAGGGCGATGTCACCGAACGCCATGCCTCGGCTGGAGTGAGTTCACCGCTTCCTATTGGGGGGCTTTCCGGGACGGCAAGGACGGGTACCCGCTTGTTACCGAGCCTGACGAGGGGATCGAACTGGTGATTCCATCGTTACTCAAAACTGTCTTCAATCGGCCTACAGACGGAGTGTTTCAGCCCGTCTTCACCAAAGACGCAAGGATCATCAAGGGAGGGCACAGCTATGTTGAATGAGATGATGACCCTGCGGCGCACGCTGCAACAGCTCGGTGTGCCGACAAAGCCCCGCCACCCAGACATTCAAATGCTGGGCAAAGGAAGTCCTTTGCTGAGGGTGTTGCTCCTTGATGGGGGACAAGTAGGATCAATCGAAATAATCAGCAAAGACGTTGCGTCGCTACATTGGACCTTCCGAGACGGCAAACAGAACAGCTTTCCCCGCATCAGCTTCAAGCCCGCACTGCGGGGCGCGGCAACCGAAGCTGAAGCGAAGGATTTAACATCACGAAAACCTCTCGCAGAGCGCCGCGATGTTTTTCTCACACTACGGGACAAACGCCCTCTCGCCTTCGCAAGCATTTTTCCTTGGCTGAGTCCGAAACATCGAGAACGAATATGTGAGCGCGGCAACGAAGTGGCGAATGCGCCCGATCCTCGATCCAGAATGTTCACAATGCTTACAGAGGTGTTTGGCCAAACGAATGACGAAGCATTGCTAACGCAGATTGACGCGCTGGTAGCGAGAGAACTCGTCAATAATCCTTCTGAAGACCTCCTGAATCTGGCCTTGCGACTTTGTTTCAAAGATGGAACAGCATCCAAGAAGCCTGATGACGCATGTGATTTCTATTTCGATTTTAAAGACTCTTTGACTTACTCAAGAGCAGCCGATCCTGGTATGGTGCGGCTTCTCACCGAAGCCTTACCGTCACCGGGGGAGGGCACCCCCAATGGAATTTGTGCATTAACCGGTGAAAAAACAGTGATTGAGGGAGACAAGTTTCCCGAGGCTGCCTTCCCGATTCTAGGACCAACTTTCCTTCACACCCGAAATAACGACATCCCAAGCTCACATCGGTATGGAGCATCAGGCCCCGCATCCATGCCGATCTCTCGTGCGCTCGCATCAGAATTACAGGCCTCCTCGGAGGAACTTACCTCGCTAACACGCAGCGGCAAAACTTGGGACTCCATTCCGTCCGAAAAGCCAAAGCAAAGCGATCTTCTGATTTGCTTCATTCCCGACTTCACCGATCTCGAAATGGGCAAGGCCATGAATATGAATGAGTCTGAGTTTGAAGAACTCGGAAACCGCATTGCCGAACTGGCGAAGGCAAAAGGTGCATTTATGCCAGAGCAAGCACGTGTGGAGTTTTTCGTTCTGCGTCGAATCGATAAAGCCAACAAGAAAGCGATGTTGTCTTCCTCCATATCGGTAAAGGCATTCCTGGAGGCAACAGAGAGGTGGAAGCGAGCCTGCAGGAATGTTCCTGATGTCGCGTTGTGGGTTCCCGGAAAGAAGGGCGAAAAGGCTCTGCAGATTCGTCCCCGAACTTTGACCCCCGGCCGTATCGTTGGGCTGTCCCGCAAAACTTACATGGTCGGCGGCATGAAGTCGCAGGAAGCCTCCGGTCTGTCGTTTGCAGAAAGCTTTGGGCTGATCATGCGCGACGGTCTGGCTGATCCGGCGACGACCCGGCGTATTCTCCGCTTCGTGCTCCGTCGTTTCGAACCACTGCTCCTTGGTATTGGCCACGTTCGATCAAGGCAAATTCGCTCTGCTTCAAAGCCTGATATGGAGTCTTTTACTCCTGATTGCCGTCGCGATGCACTCGACGTCATCTCACTGCTCGGTGCACTGCTTTTCCATCTCAACATCGACATCCATCAACCCATGAACACACCTGCCTATCTTCTGGGCCAACTACTCGCTGGCGCAGATATCCTCCATCGTGGCTACTGCATCGACGTGCGCGGCCAGAACCTGCCGCCAACACTCATCGGCAACGCGGCGATGAACACTGCGGCGCACAGTCCTGCCAAAGCTCTGGGGCAGTTACAACGCCGTTGGAAACCCTACTGGGGTTGGGCCGAAAAGAAACGAGCATGCACTAATTTTGAGGAAGAACTCGCAAAAAACGAAACCAACAAGATGAAGAAGAACCGCATTCTTTCCATATGGGCCGGCGCTGCGGTGCCTCTCAAGCTGAAGGTATTGGCGGAAACAATCGCTGGATCGCTTTCCGACGAGCCTTTCAGGGAAACTGACCGCGCCCAACTTTTCTTGGGCTATGTGGCCGGTTTGCCCCGCCAATCCGACTAAATTTCACCTAAACACCAACAACTCAAATTCATACTTCAACACCATTATGACCTCACCTTTCAATCGCGGTACTGGCCTGATCATCATTGAAGCCCGCAACTCCAACCCCAATGGCGATCCCGATCAAGAAAGCGACCCTCGCACCCTTGACGTGGACGGACGCGGCGTCATCTCACCAGTCTCGTTCAAACGAAAGCTCCGAGACATCGTGTCAGAGAACGGCGAAGCAATGACTCTCGCGCGCACGCAACTTAAACTTCCGTCAGACGACAAATCAAACGCCTACGATATTCTGGAGAGCCGAGGCCGCCGTCGTGAAGAGATCAAGGGGATGAGCGCAGAGGTCTTCAAAAGGGCTTATTGGGATGCACGAGTTTTCGGCAACACCTTCTTGGAGTCTCTCAAAACAGAGGATGCCCAAGACGACAAGGAGGATGAACCCAAGACGAAGAAAGGAAAGAAGGAGAAGGCTGAGGCCAAGTATCCGACTCACTTCATCAGCACAGGTTCCGTGCAGTTTGGTGTAGGCATCTCCATTGCCCGCATCGAAATTGATCGCATGACGCTTACCAACAAAGCCGGTGTCGAGGAAGGCAAAGATCGTGGGATGGCTCCACTTGGTTTCCGAGTGGTTCGTCATGGTCTCTATGCGATGCCCTTCTTCGTCAATCCGGCAGTTGCGGTGAAGACCGGCATGACAGCCGATGACCTCGCCCTGTTGAAGTTTCTGATTCCTTACGCTTACACACAAACATCCTCAGCCATTCGTCCGTTCATCAATGTCATACACGCTTGGTATGCGGATCACAAATCGCCACTCGGCTCCTGCCCCGACGGACTCCTTGTCGATGCTCTTACGCCAAAAGTGCTCCCTGGTGTTTCAGAACCTGCCTCGTTGGAGGATTACGAAGTGCCCACTGCAAACAGCGTTCCAGAAGCGATCCAGAACCGGGTCACGAATATTGTTGATCTTTGCAATCTCTGAGACTGCTTACCATGTGGCTTGCCCATTCCGCTCCACCCCATTGCCCTGACAAGGGGTCACAGCCCTATGCCGATCACATCGGAGCGGTGAGGGCTGGAGCGGCATTACGAGCAAGGGCGATGCTTGGTTTCAGCTCTGGCGCATTGGCACAGGAAATAGAAACACTGCTTGGAGAACTTGACTTCGCTGCGGAGTTTCACGACCTCGGTAAACTGGATGACGACATCCAATCAGTGCTCCGCGCAGGACGAGGCGGACACCTCAAGTGGGATCACATGGACGCGGGCATCGCCTGGGCACAATCGCAGAATCGAGAACTGGCTGCTTGGCTCATTCGTGCCCATCATTCACCGGGACTATCAAGCGAACCTGCGGAACAAATCGGGTTTGGGCATGGCCCGCTCCGAGGACGGCGGAAGCGAGAGGGAGATCGGGATTCGCACGATGAGCAAGTGAGGCGCACCGACCAATGTCTTGCGACTTACGTGGCGCGCCATCAGGAGGCATGTGGAATACGCGCATCATCACCGCCACAGGTGATGCAACATGGAATGACAACACGGTTGCTATTGTCTTGTCTGGTGGATGCAGATCACACCGACACCGCAGGTTGGGATGGCAAACCGCGAACGGCATTACCTCCATCACCCGACTGGAATGGCATTGCAAAGGCGTTGGACGAATATGTCGAAGGCCTTGCCGACGAAGATTCCGAGAAAAACCAGTTGCGTGATGCCTTTTACCAAGGTGCTATGGAAGCCCAACTACCCGGTAGGATCGTCACTTGCGAAGCGGGCGTTGGCCTTGGCAAGACGACCAGCGTGACTCGCTACCTGTTGAAACAGGCTCAGGCTGAGAGATCGCGTCACCTGTTCATTATTGCTCCTTACACCAACATTTTGCGTCAAACCGCAAGCAGGTTACGCAAGGCACTCGGCCAGCTCTGCACGGATGGACTTCTCTGCGAGAATCACCACAGAGCAGATTTCACCCACATTTCGGCCCGCCAATATTCGGCTCTCTGGAAGGCTCCAATCACTTTGACAACGGCAGTTCAGTTCTTTGAAACGCTCGCGTCCAATAACCCTGCCGACCTGAGAAAACTGCACGAACTTCCCGGCAGCGTGATCTTCATTGATGAAACCCACGCAGCCCTGCCCGCACGGATGTGGCCGCAAGCATGGCGCTGGATTAAGACTTTAACGGAGGACTGGCAGTGCCAAGTGGTTTTCGCCTCCGGGACAATGATCCGATTCTGGGAGCAGGAACCGATCACCAAGCCTACACTCCAATTGCCGGAACTCACTCCTACCGCCGTGCTTAGGGATAATCGCAACTTGGAGGCAACCCGTGTGCGAATTGAGAATATCAGCGGACCTGCGCTGAATACCCAAACGCTCACCTTGCGTCTAGCAGCGCATGTGCAGGAAGAATGCGACGAGGGGCCGGTCTTGTGCATCCTCAACACTGTGCAATCTGCTGCGGCCATAGCCTGTGGTCTGACTAAGAAGTTACATGAGTTCAACCCGCTGGAGCGCCGACAGCAACCTGCTCTTGGTGAGCGTCGGGTTCTGCATCTGTCCACAGCACTTTCACCCAAGGACAGGGAAACGATCCTAGTCGAAATTGAAGCGCGAAACAAACAACGGCGTCGCGATTGGATACTTATCGCCACGAGCTGTGTGGAAGCAGGAGTGGACCTTGATTTTCAAACAGGCTACCGAGAGAGATGCAGCGTTGCTTCATTGATTCAAACGAGCGGTCGTGTGAACCGGAACGACCTGCGTAAAGGCGCGGTTCTATATGATTTCGTCACTGACGATGACGGAACCCTATCGAAACACCCCGCTTTCAAAGAAACTGCGCCGATAGTCAGTAGGATGTGGCAGGGAATCATCCAGCCGGATGCGGTTCCCGGCGAATTAGTGACCACGGCATTGAGACTGGAACTCGAAAGAACCGGTGAATTCGTCCAGGCAATAGCCAAGGCAGAATCCTCGCACAATTACCCGGAAGTTGCCAGATTGTTCAAGATTATCCAAACCGACACTCGAACGGTGATCGTGGATAAAGCAGTAGCGGAACAAGTGAGGGCGGGCATTCCAGTCGCTTCTCGGGATCTGCTGATGAATTCAGTGCAACTATGGTCGGATCGCATCGACAAACTAGGCATGGACCCCATTCACCCGAATTCCGACGTTTATGTTTGGAATTCCGACCTCTATGATCCCGTGATGCTTGGGGTTATGCGTGGCATACTGCCTCTTGTGCAAGCCCAGCAAGGTGGATTTCTGATTGTCGACAATCTCCAGTGAATCCGACCCCAAATTTTCCTCATCCGCCGCATTTAAAACCATGCCCCACAATCCACCCGGCCCGACCCGCGCTGAACTTGCCCGCGAAGTCCTTCTTCACCGCATGAGGGATTACTCGGAAGAGTTCCATTGCGCCGGTTGGCTGGGCGGACTCGAATTTCTCCTCTGGGAAGTCTCCGAAGAAGGCGGACAACCTTGGATTCAATCCCGCAGGGAAATCTCAGCGGAATGCCACACCCTCGCCGAAATCGCCGGGGGTTGGTGGGTTTACGAGGACGAAACCCGACCCGGCGAACACGGGCCGGTGTTCATTCCCATGGAGAGATGGTTGCAAGTGCTCGCGGAGCACGACAAAAATCCGCCGCCATGAAATCCCTGCTTTTCAAAGTCGAATACGGCGACTGGAGCGCCGAACTCCAATTGCCCGCCACCGCCACGCTGGAAAACCTTGCCTGCGCCATCATCGATGCCGTCGGCTTCAATATGGATCACTGCTTCGGTTTTTACGACAACCTCGAATATCCTTATCACAGCGAGGAGGAATACTCCCTCTTCGCCGATCTCGGGGACGACGAGGAGGAAAACAATCCGGGCGTCCAAAAAACGCGCATCGACTCCGTTTTCACCCCGGAGAAAACGATGATCTTCCTCTTCGATTATGGCGATGACTGGTGGTTTCTCCTCACCTGCACCGGAGAAGCTGAAGTCCGCACCTTCAAGCGTCCCAAACTGCTCTCCACCACCGGCACCCCGCCCGAACAGTATCCCGATTGGGAGGAAGAGGAAGATTGATCCCTCACCCCGCAAAGCCCTGTCTTCTCATGTCCCGCGGTAACCCTGATCTTCATGCTCCCATGTTCACCGAAGATCAACTCCTCCCCATTTCCGCCCTTCAGCACTGGCTGTATTGCCCGCGCCAATATGCGCTGATCCACCTGGAGCAGGCATGGGCGGAAAACCGCTTCACCTCGGAAGGCCGGGAACTTCACAAAAAAGCCCACGACGGCCCGGACGAAACCCGCTCAAACATCCGCATCACCCGCGGCATGCCGGTCAGTTCCCTCTCCCAAGGACTTTCCGGACAATGCGATGTGGTGGAATTCCATGCCGATGGGCGGATCATTCCGGTGGAATACAAACGGGGAAAACCCAAAGCTCACCGCGCGGATGAAGTCCAGCTCTGCGCCCAGGCGATGTGCCTGGAAGAAATGGTCGGAACGCAAATTCCAGACGGCTGCCTCTACTATGGAGAAAAACGCAGGCGCTTCGAGGTGAGATTCGATCCCGAACTCAGGCAACTCGTATCAGACACCGTCGCCGCCATCCGCAAATGCCTTGCTCAAGAGCAAACACCATCGGCGGACTATCAGCCAAAACGCTGCGACGCCTGCTCGCTCATCGACATCTGCAAGCCCCGGGCCATGCGTTTCAAAAAAGGCGCGGCGGCTTGGTTTTCCGCCCATCTGCATTCCCATCTCTGATTTTCCATTCAATGAAAAGGCATCTGAACACCCTCTTCGTCACCCTGGAAGGCTCCTACCTCCGCAAAGATGGTGCCGCCGTGGAAGTCCGCCATGAAGGAGAAACCAAACTCCGCGTTCCGCTCCACAACCTGGAAGGCATCGCCTGCTTCGGCTGGGATGTATCCGCATCGGCCAGCCTCATGGCCGCCTGCGCGGATGCCGGAGTCTCGCTTTCATTCCACACCCCTCACGGAAAATTCCTCGCTTCATCCAACGGCTTCACCTCCGGCAACATCCTGCTCCGCCGGGAACAATACCGCCGCGCCGACCACAAACCAGCCGCCCTCGCCATCGCGGCGAACATGATTTCCGCCAAACTCTCCAACACCCGCAACATCCTCATGCGCGCCGCCCGCGACCACGGGGAAAAACACCCGACACACGCCTCGTTGCTACTACAAACATCGGATTTCCTCGCCATCCGCATCCGGCTCGTCCCGTGGGCGGATTCCCTGGACTCCCTCCGCGGCATCGAGGGAGACGCCGCTGCCGCCTACTTCTCCGCCTTCCCCCACCTGCTCACCAACCATGATCCGGAAATGACCCTCAACGGCCGCACCCGCAGACCACCGCGCGATCCCATCAACGCCCTGCTCTCCTTCCTCTACACCCTGCTCATGCACGACTGCCGCAGCGCCCTCGAAAGCTGCGGGCTGGACTCCCAATGCGGATTCCTCCACCGCGACCGGCCCGGACGCCCGTCGCTCGCCCTGGATCTCATGGAAGAATTCCGCCCCATCCTGGCGGACCGCACCGCACTCACCCTCATCAATCGCCAACAGATCACATCGCGCGATTTCGAAACCAAAGAAAACGGGGCTGTTCTGCTCAAAGAAGACTCCCGGAAAAAAGTCCTAACCACTTGGCAAGAGCGCAAGCAGGACGAACTGAACCATCCATTTCTGGACGAAAAAACCACCATCGGCCTCCTCCCCCAGCTCCAGGCCCGCCTTCTCGCCCGCCACCTTCGCGGAGATTTGGACGCCTACCCCGCTTTTCTCGCCAAATGAACCTGGAACCACAAACTTGAAACACGCATGTATCTCCTCATCACCTATGACGTTTCCACCACCACACCTGCGGGAAAACGCCGGCTGCGCCACACCGCAAAAGCATGTCTGGACTACGGCCAGCGTGTGCAAAACTCCGTTTTCGAGTGCAAGGTGGATCCAGCCCAACTCGTTACCCTCAAAACCCGGCTGTTGGAAATCATTGATCCAAAAACCGACAGTCTGCGCTTTTACCATCTCGGCTCGAATTGGCGGCACAAAGTGGACCACCACGGAGCCAAACAAGGCTACGACATTGATGGAACGCTTGTCGTCTAATCCCCGATGAGCCAACATGGCTGACGAAGCGCCGGGTCATTCGGCGCGAACCCCAAGCGGTGGGCAAACGCCCGGCAGGTTCGCGGCAGCCGTCCGACCTGCATTTATCGTTCTTTGACAAACAAACACGAATCACTTTCGTTCCCGAATCTGGAATTCCATCGAGGTTCGCGGAAAATTCTTCGCTTTCCCTACGGCGGAGAAAGGCGCAGACTGCCGCCGTCGCTCCCCACACGGGGAGCGCGGATTGAAACCCGAGATCAAGGCGGAGCTGGATGCCGGGGGCATGTCGCTCCCCACACGGGGAGCGCGGATTGAAACTATTATGGGCTTCATTTTATATGCTTTTGTGATGGTCGCTCCCCACACGGGGAGCGCGGATTGAAACCTGCGGAAGTATCCGCAGTATCGGTAAATCTTCCGTCGCTCCCCACACGGGGAGCGCGGATTGAAACAATTCCGACCTCTGACAGTTGCGAATACCCCGGAGTCGCTCCCCACACGGGGAGCGCGGATTGAAACACCGGATTTCCGTTCCAATAGCAAATCGTCGGCGTCGCTCCCCACACGGGGAGCGCGGATTGAAACTCGTCAATGAAGCTCGCCACGGCCTTGAAAAGCGTCGCTCCCCACACGGGGAGCGCGGATTGAAACCCTTGATCCGGGTGATCTGGCGTCCGGTAGATCGTCGCTCCCCACACGGGGAGCGCGGATTGAAACTTGTTGCGCGAGCACACGGAGGACATGGGCGGCGTCGCTCCCCACACGGGGAGCGCGGATTGAAACGGGTGGGGTTGCCTCACCTATTGCGTTCAGCCGACGTCGCTCCCCACACGGGGAGCGCGGATTGAAACGGCGGGGAGCTACTTATCGATTTCCCATGGCGGGGTCGCTCCCCACACGGGGAGCGCGGATTGAAACACCTCGGTCTACAAGAGTTCCACTTCGTCCAAAGTCGCTCCCCACACGGGGAGCGCGGATTGAAACGGGAAATGGCTGGCGAAGAACAGTCAGAAAATGTGTCGCTCCCCACACGGGGAGCGCGGATTGAAACGCGCGCGCGTATCGTATCGAAAAATCCTCTTCGTCGCTCCCCACACGGGGAGCGCGGATTGAAACGGCCATGGCGAGACAAAGGCAACGTGCCTATGGCGTCGCTCCCCACACGGGGAGCGCGGATTGAAACCTCGATCTGCTCCAGCTTGCTGCTCACGCGCACAGTCGCTCCCCACACGGGGAGCGCGGATTGAAACCACGCCGGGATGTGAGGGCATTCCTCGCTCGGAGTCGCTCCCCACACGGGGAGCGCGGATTGAAACTCGCACTCGGCGAGGCAACGGGACATGTCGGTGCGTCGCTCCCCACACGGGGAGCGCGGATTGAAACAGGGGAAGGTAATGGCCATGCGGGAGCGGGCACGTCGCTCCCCACACGGGGAGCGCGGATTGAAACGATTCAAGAATGGCGCGAAGTTCGTCCCGCTCCTGTCGCTCCCCACACGGGGAGCGCGGATTGAAACCTCCGATGGCGGATGAAACGCATTCCGGTTTTTCGTCGCTCCCCACACGGGGAGCGCGGATTGAAACTGAGATCCGGGCCGACAGCCGAGCCTCTCTTTCGTCGCTCCCCACACGGGGAGCGCGGATTGAAACTACGAATCCCCAGATCCGGGAGCGCCTGGATCGCGTCGCTCCCCACACGGGGAGCGCGGATTGAAACCAGCGCAATCCGCCCCGTGCCGGAAGTCGCGCTGGTCGCTCCCCACACGGGGAGCGCGGATTGAAACGCTGTATAGCGCAACTGATTGCAGTTCGAGTTTCGTCGCTCCCCACACGGGGAGCGCGGATTGAAACGCATTGCCCGCGTATTGTCGTTGATGTTATTAGTGTCGCTCCCCACACGGGGAGCGCGGATTGAAACGAGATCGACGGAGAGGGCAAACGATACATAAGTGGTCGCTCCCCACACGGGGAGCGCGGATTGAAACACCCGGAAGAGCTTGGTGCGGAAAAATAGAACGGTCGCTCCCCACACGGGGAGCGCGGATTGAAACCTCTTCAGGGGCCGGGACGAAGATTTCGACATCGGTCGCTCCCCACACGGGGAGCGCGGATTGAAACTTCATGGTCATATCCCTTGAGTCGGAGCGTTTCGGTCGCTCCCCACACGGGGAGCGCGGATTGAAACTCCGAGGAGAATGTCTTCAAGCTTCTCAACGAAGGTCGCTCCCCACACGGGGAGCGCGGATTGAAACACCCCGCGGGCCGGGATCACCGAGTGCGGGAACCGTCGCTCCCCACACGGGGAGCGCGGATTGAAACGCCGGGCGGAGCGGTTGCGCTCCAGATCGGACGCGTCGCTCCCCACACGGGGAGCGCGGATTGAAACGCTCCGCCCCCGGCGGCGTTGACCACCAGCCGCAGGTCGCTCCCCACACGGGGAGCGCGGATTGAAACACCAGACACTGTGCCATCAGACAAGCCCTGTCCCTGGTCGCTCCCCACACGGGGAGCGCGGATTGAAACCGCACGGCGGGAACCATGAGTGCCCGGCTGCCGGGTCGCTCCCCACACGGGGAGCGCGGATTGAAACTGAGGATTGACCTTGTAACCGCGGAGCGCGGTTTGTCGCTCCCCACACGGGGAGCGCGGATTGAAACAGCGCGGCGATGCGGGAGCTGACAAATCATCTGCGTCGCTCCCCACACGGGGAGCGCGGATTGAAACCGCGACTACGTGCGGACCGGCCGGGTGCGGGACAAGTCGCTCCCCACACGGGGAGCGCGGATTGAAACTTCCGGCGGCACACCCGCCGGA
>CAZVSA010000026.1:0-3180 GCA_964629955.1 uncultured Luteolibacter sp. | reverse complement strand
TTGAAACATATATGTTTTTGGTTTGAGTTTCGCCAGTTGTGTCGCTCCCCACACGGGGAGCGCGGATTGAAACTCGCGCTCGCGGGTGTGGCCTGGAGCATCTGGGTCGCTCCCCACACGGGGAGCGCAGGTTGGAACGTCGCATACAATCGGTCGCTTCCTTGCGTAGGGAGGAATCAACCATATTGGAACTCGCTCCATCACTCATATGTCAACCGGGCACTCGCCACAACATCGGCATCCGTGCGGAAACGAATCCAGTAGGCTTGGAACGCTTTCGGAAATTCATGGATCAGGGCTTGCCCTGCTTTCACCTCGAAGTGGTGGCACACCGCCCAGTTGCCCTCGCCGGTCAGATCGACTTCGGCGGTTATCACGACTTCCTTGTCGGATGAAAGTTCAAGGATTTTCCGGTCATAAGCGGTCATCAGATATGGGTCGGACGGCTCGCCTTTTTTGACATTTGCATCCTGCCAGGGACCGCCTTTGCCGCGGGCTTTTCCAAACTGCCAGAGATCGTCGGCGGCCCCCACCCAAAGCCCCGCTTTCCCATCATCGGAGCGGATGATGTGCGGATTTTCCCCCACCACCGCAAGCTCCACACCCGACAAAATCAGAAGACCTCGGTAGGAACAGAAATCATGCACGTGCAACTGAGGCGACGCCACGGGGCGCACCTTGATGAAACCTCCCGCATTGTTCGCCGGCAGCTCGTAAAAACTCCCATGGGCATGGAACAAATCCCGCTCGGTGGCAACTTCCCGGGCGATGCGATGATTCCCGAAACGCGGCTGGTCGAGGTGCTCCTCCCCCTTGGGAAGACGCCAGCGCCCGCCCTCGTCGTCCGTATAAATCACCGACGCGGCATCGATCTCAAGGCTGATGGACATTTCCGGAAAACCGGCCTTTTCGCGGGTGAACACGTTCACTTCCTCGTCGTCCCTGCGCTTCAATGTCAACGTGCCGTCCATTTCGTAATAGCCGATGTCATTTCCCGCCTCATCGACGGCTGCATAAGAAAGCACGTGCGATTCACCATCACGGGCACGGACAATCCCTCCCACGATCTCGCCGCTTTTGCCCGCCAGCCCCCGGATCAAATCCCCGGGCTCATGAGCGCGCTTGTCCTCATTGTGATAAGCGAATGCCGCGGTGAACCCCTTCAGGGACCGCTCGCTCCGCAAACGCAGCCAGGCACCCGTCTGCCCGGTGGTGAATTCCACCCAGCGATACCCTTTGCCGGGAACTTCCACCGTTTTCAGCGCGGCAAAATCGCCATTGCCCTCGCGGTCCACTTCCAGATGCAGCGTGACAACCTCGTCGCCGCCATTGTTCAAATGCAGGGAGCGCCGGTCATAACCGGAAAACAAATAGGGATCGGACAACGCGGGGCCTTCCACATCCTCGTTCACCCATACCGCGCCGCGCCCGATCACCGGGCCGAAGTGGTCGAGCTGCTCCGGTTTGACAAACCACAGGTTGGATTGGGATTTGGGAGCCGCCACCTCGCCTTTGGCACGGCGTTTGTTCAAAAACTCCGCCTTCGCCGTGTCGTCCGTGCCGAACACCACGTGATCCCCCCAGCGCGCGAAATCTCCGGCCACTTTCAGATAATTCGAGCGGGGCGCGATCCCCGCGGAACGCTCCGGATGAAACCCGGGCGGAAACGACCACATCGTGCCGTGCATGGTCATCAGGAAATTTTCCCCGCCGATCTCCCGGATGCGCGGCCATTCCGTGTTCCAGCCGTGCGCCCCGTCGTAGGAGTGCGATCCCTTGGGCATGCGGTAAAACGTCCAGCCGTTCTCCGCAGTACGCACCCCCATCAGCAGCGAGCGATGATCCCATCCCACCGTCCAGATCGGGTCCGTATCGGGGTTTTCGTTGCCATGGATACCGCCGGGGCCGGTGACTTCCGTGAACTGGTTGCGGCGTACGATGGTCCAGGCATCCGCCTTGCCATCCCACTCGGCCAGAACCCCCGAGGGCACATCCGGGCGGGATCGGGCCTCGGGGCCGTATTCCCCGTTGTTCGCATAAACATAAACTCCCTGGCCGGAATAAAAACCTTTGCCATGATAACCGGGAAGATCCGCCTTTTTCCGGCTTTCCTTGTTCGCTTCATCCCCCCACAGCTCCACAACTTCCAAGGTCTTTACATCCACTTCGTAGAAACCCTCTTCCATCGTTGCATAAAGAATGGTTCCTCCGGGATCGGTGAGGCTTCTCGCGTTTCCCGTGTGCCTCCCGAACATGACCTCATACGGAATCGTCCTTACCCCGCCTTTTTCGTCGATCGCATAGGGACCGATGAACAACCGTCCGCTCTCCCGGTGGATCATGCGGTTCGCGGGAGTGCCGCCGATGGATTCCGGGCGCACCGTCATCTCCAGCGCCGGGGAGATCTCGTAAAGCTTGTCCGTCGATCCCCTTGGCTGGTGCGGCGCGTAGGTGATCAGCCAGAGCCTGTCAGCCCACGGCACCACGGCTCCGATGCCGCATTCCTGCTCTTCATTGAACACCGCAAGATGAGGATAAATCCCCGAAATCCGCACCGGAGACTCCGCCATGACTCCTCCCTGCCAGCCAAACAACCCGCAGGCCGCGATTCCAATATACGTTCTGATCATGAAAATGGTTTGAGACATATATCCAAAAAAAACGGCGACCCTTTCACGGGCCGCCGTTTTTCAAAGTCAAACGTCAGTCGAAGAAACTTACAGTCCCTTCTTCACGACATCGGCGAGGAGATCCACCACGCGGTTGGAGTAGCCCCACTCGTTGTCATACCAGCTCACGAGCTTGAAGAACGTGGAGTTCAGCTCGATCGAGGAACCCGCGTCGAAAATCGAGGAGTTCTTGTCATGGATGAAGTCGGTGGAAACCACTTCGTCCTCCGTGTAGGCGAGGATGCCCTTGAGGTAGGTTTCCGAGGCGTTCTTGAGAGCCGCCTTGATTTCCTTGAGCGAGGTTTCCTTCACCGTCTTCACGGTGAGGTCCACCGCCGAAACCGTTGGAGTCGGCACGCGGAACGCCATGCCGGTGAGCTTGCCGGCCACTTCCGGACAAACGAGAGCAACGGCTTTCGCGGCGCCCGTGGTGGACGGAAAACTGGCTGATTGGGAAGGCGCCGACTGGCGCACGATCTACGAGCAGACGATCGGCACAGGGAAGAAAGCC
>CAZVSA010000025.1:15257-23133 GCA_964629955.1 uncultured Luteolibacter sp. | reverse complement strand
GCCCGGCGGTCTCGCCCTACCTGCCGGAATCATTCCCGGAACACTTTTGGCATTCCGCCCGCCGCCAATCATGAGCAAGTAGCGCATCCTGCCCGGGAGAAAGGGGGAATCAGGGTTGCTCCACGGCGACTTTGAGGCGCAGGAAACCCTTGCCGGTGAGTCCTTCGGAGGCGTCGAGTGTGAAGATATGGTATTCCCAATCCGTGCCGGTTTGGTCCGGCAGGCCGGTGGCGGCGGGCGCGGTGGCGAAGGGGCCTTCGCAGGAAACCGCGGCTCCGGGGAATTGCAGATCGAGCGATCCCTCGACGGTATAGACGATGCCATCCACCGTGGCGCTCGCGTTTTCGTCGAAGAGGGCTCCGGCGCGGACGGCGGCGACGAGCTTGAGTTTGGAGTCCTCGATGAGCGAGGCGATGAGCCCGTTGTCGGAGGAGTCGTCCGGATTGCCGTTGAGGGCGAATTCGAGAATGTTGGGGGTGCCGTCGAAGTCCGGATCGTCGTCCGGGCCGCGGAGATGTTCCGGGATTTCCGGGTAACCGGCCATCCAGTCATCGAAGGGGGTGGCCGGGTTGGTCGCCGAAGCGACCTGGATTTTCCCCTCGCCGGTGATGGCTCCATCGGTGTTGTCCTCACCATAGATCCCCTCGGGCAGCGATTCGCCTCCGACGAACAGAGCGGCAACGACGCTGGTGCCGGGATTGGGCAGATGCAGTTCCGCGCCTTCGTCGATGAAAACCGTGGAGGTATCGGCCAGGGTGTCGCTGGAACCCAGAACCAGTGTGCCTCCGCCGATGGTGGTGTTGCCGGTGTAGGTGTTCCCGCCCGAGAAAGTCACCGTGCCGCCGCCGTGTTTGTTCACGGTCAGGATTCCCGTGACGGTGTCGCCGACCTCCCCGGAAAACTCCACGTCGCCCTCGCCGCCCACGTTCAGCGTCTTGCTTGCGCCGAGGGGGATCACGGCGCCGGTGATGGTGAGTTTT
Organism: uncultured Luteolibacter sp.; assembly: GCA_964629955.1. Lineage (GTDB taxonomy): Bacteria > Verrucomicrobiota > Verrucomicrobiia > Verrucomicrobiales > Akkermansiaceae > Luteolibacter. Next base: position 22,153 of record CAZVSA010000025.1, on the reverse strand, counting down.
CCTTCCTCCGAATGCACGCCGTAGGCGAGGCCGCCCGTGTTCCAGGTCAGCGTGCCGGTGAGGGTGTTGTCGCCATCGGCGTTCAGGATTTGCTCACCGAAGTTCCGGGCCTGGATGTTGAGGTTTTCGGCGACGCTGATTCCGCCGCCGAGCGCGAGACGACCGCCTCCGCCGGTCTGGATGGTGGTGCCGGTGCCGGGCGTGCCGAGGGCGCTGTCATGACGGATTTCCAGCGTACCCGCGGAGATGGTGGTGGCCGCGCCGTAGGTGTTGGCATTGCTCAGGATCAGGCGGCCGTTTCCGGTTTTGGTGATGCCGCCGCTGGCATTGGTGAGCACGCCGCTGAGTTCGGCGGCGTCTTCGCCCAGTCCGCCATCGACGCGGATGGTGCGTTGCGCGTTCAGGGAAAATCCGTTGGTCAGAGTGATTTTGTGGGTGGCATTGAGCGAACCGAAGATCAGCGCGCTGCTGCCGAAGGGGCCGTTGATCGACCAGTTGAGCGCCGCGCCATCGTTGAAGGTGACTTCCAGATCGCCGTCCACCGCGGCGAAGCCTCCGCCGAGTCCGCCCGCGGATTGCGCGAGCCACCGCACTTGTCCGGGGCCTTCGCCGAGGGGCCGGGAGAAAGTGCCGCTGGCTTCCAGCACGCCGTTGCGGAAGGTCAGATTGCTGTCCGGGCTGAGTCCCGCGGCATCGGCTCCCGCACGGAGCGATCCGCCTGCAATGACCGTGGGGCCGGTGTAGGTGTTTTCGCCCGAAAGCACCAAAGCTCCCTCGCCGAGTTTGCTCACGCCGAGGCTGGAGGTTCCGTCGGCGAGGTCGGTGAGGTTGTTGGCATATTCAAACTCCCACCAGCCCACGCCGGAGGTGTCGAAGCCGATGGAGGAACCGGAAAGAAATCCGCCGCTTTCCGCATCCAGTGAAAGGAGGATGGCATCGATGTCTTCGGCGGTGAATTCATCCCAGCCGCCGGTGTTGAACGCGAGCACGGCTCCCGGATGCACCACGATGTTTTCCCCCGTCCATTCCTCCGCATCGCCGCCGTACAGGGTCCACGGTCTGGTGAATTGCAGGGTTCCGGCGAGAATGTCCGTCAGGCCGGTGTAGGTGTTTTCCCCGTTGAGGATGACCCTGCCGTTGTTGCGTTTCTGGAGGCCGTCGGAACCGGAAACGGTCGCGTTGAGGGTGAGCGTGGCCGTTTGATGGTTGTTGGCGAGATAAGCGGTGGCTCCGCTGAGTTCCAGCGGGGTGTCAGGCAGGCCGTCGATGATATAGGAACCCGCCTGCCCGCTGCTCATGGAAAGGGCGAAAAGGGTGATGCTTTCTTCCAGCGTGATGATCCCGCCCGCGGACGGATTGCTGTAGCCGGTGCCGCTGACGTTGCCGAGGAAGGCGGTGTTTCCGGCTCCGTTCGTCCAAGGGATGTTGGCGGGATTTCCCGCGGAAGCGGTCCAGTTGGCGCTGGTGGTGTTCCAGACGCCGCTACCGTTCTGGTTCTGGGCGGTCTCCGGGTCCGCGTCCCAGAAAAGATTCTGGGCGTGGAGGGCGGGGGTTCCGAGGAACAAGGCGGCGCTGCCCGCGATGGCGGCGTTCAGGGAATGGCGGGTGGGTTTCGTCATGGTTGGGTTGGATCTGGTTCCGGGTTTGGAAAGGTTTTTTGGAGGGGGAATGAGAGACCGCGTTTTTCCGTCATGCCCGGCGACGGCGGACGGCGGGCAGGAGGGCCAATGCGATCAACAGGCTGGTGCGGGGCTCGGGAATGGCGGACCATTCGAGATTGGAGCCGTTGAAGGAAAAGGTGCCGTGAAGAAGGGGATCGGGACTGCCCCCGGCGTATTGAAATCCTCCGCTGAATATGTCGTTCAGGTCGAAGCCGCCGCTCGCGGTGAACACTTCCCATGCGCGGGAGACGGTCCAGAAATCGCTGCTGAAATCCCCGCCATCCAACAGGATGCGGAAAATGGCATTTTCTCCGGCAAGGTTTCCGGCCACATTCACCTGATCGTGGTTTCCAAGAACAAGCGGATTGGTTTCGGAAGCGGAAAACTGAATGTCCCACTCGAAGGTGGAGCCCGCGCTGTAGGTGAGATCCGCTCCGAAGTTTTGCACACCCGGACTGCTCCCGGGAGCGTGAGTGCCCTCGATGATCGTATTTCCCCCAACGGTGCCGGTACCGGCGAGGGTGCCGCCGGAGCCGATGGCCAGGGCGGTGTTTCCGAGCGAACCGGTCACGAAAAGCGTGCCCGCGGAGATCGTGGTGGCCCCGGTGTAGGTGTTCTCGCCCGAGAGGATCAGGGTGCCATCGCCGAGCTTGGAGATGGCAACGGCGCTGCTGGTTGCGGTGTTTCCGATGATGCCGGAAAACTCGACATCGCCCTCTCCGTGGATTCTGAAGGTTTTACCGGCTCCGGCGGGAGTGACATCGCCCGTGATGGTGAGTTTCCCGGAATCCGAACCCACGTCGTATCCGTTGCCTCCGGTGTTCCATGTCAGGGTGCCGGTCAGGGTGTTTTCGCCGCTGATATTGAGTAGGCTCAGGCCGCTGTCTCTGGCACCGATGGGGATGTTTTCGTTGACGGTGATGTTATTGAAAAGTTCCAGACGGCCACCTCCGCCGCTTGTGATGGTGGTGGTGCCGGCGGTCGTGCCGAGGGCGGTGTCATGGCCGATTCGCAGCGCTCCGCCGCCGATGGTCGTGTTGCCGGTATAGGAGTTTGCTCCGGTGAGGGTAAGCACTCCCGCACCCTGTTTGCCAAGGCTGCCGCTGCCACTGATGGCGCCGCCATAGGCATGGGCGTCGGAACGATTGAAGACAAGCGCGGCGTTGTTGGTGATGCTGTTGCCCGCGATGCCGCCGCTTGTTCCACCGGTGCCGATTTGCAGCGTGCCTGCATTGATGGTTGTGTTGCCGGTGTAGGTGTTTTCTCCCGCCAGAATCACCGTGCCATTGTTGAGTTTCCTGAGTCCGTCCGAGCCGGAGATGACCGCATGGATGGTGAGCGTAGCGCTTCCATGGTTGTTGGCGACATAGGGAACCGTCTCGCCGGATCCGGTCATGTTCAGCGTGAATCCCTCCGCGCCATTGATGACATAGGAACCCGGCTGCCCGCCGCTCATGGAAAGAGCGAAAAGATCGATGGTTTCGCCTAGAGTGATGGTCCCACCGGTGGATGCGTTGGTATAGCCGGTGCCGCTGACATTTCCCAGAAACGCCGTGTTCACTCCATTGATCCAGGATGCGTTCGGACCGCCGGGGCTGCTGGTCCAGTTCGTGTTCGCGGTGTTCCAGGTGCCATTGCCGTTCTGGTTCTGGGCTGTGCCGGGGTCCGCGTCCCACCAGGCGTCCTGGGCGGAAGCATGGGGCAGCCCGAAGAGAAGCACCGCACCGCCGGCAAACGCGATGCGGGAAGCGGGGTTTGTCCGGAGGCCCGGGAACATGCGTGAAGAGGTTTTTTTCATGGGGTTTCGGATGTTTTTTTGGGGGTGTCGGCATGGTCATGCGGCGACTGGTGCGAGCTTCCGGGGGCAGGGGGTTTTCATGACCGGTTTTCTGATGAACCGTTCCCAGCATGGCGAAGCGTCCAACCGGGGTCTATTGGCCGATCGGCCAATGGAACGCGGCATCAGGGGCGGGTGACGCGGAGCCTCATGAACATGCCCGGATGCCCCCCGGCGGGAATCCGTGCCTCGATCGTCCGGGTCTCCCCGTCGTCGGACAGGATCCCGAGGGAAACGTCTTCGTCGCTCCATTCGTCGAGGTCCACGGACCACAGCGGTTGCACGATGATGTCGGTGGCGCTTTTCGAGAGCGGGTAGGTCATCACGAAATCATCTCCATTCTTCAGGCAGGAAATTCCCGATGGGTCGGCGATTACGGGGGAAGTGCCAAGGGCGTATTCGATCAGGTTCGGGATGCCGTCCTTGTCGGGATCGGCGTCGTCGCCGGAAATTTCCGGGTCGTCCCAGTCTTCACCGAAGTGGGTTTCCCGCCAGATTCGCGTGGGCGATTCGGCGGGAGTGGAGGGGGACCAGACAAGGTTCACGGCGGTGCCCGTCTGCTGGAGGGAAAAGTTTCCGAACTCCGCCGCGGGGCGTCCGGACGCATCGCCGCTGACAGGACCGGGCGCGAACGAGCCTTCGATGGAGGAAGCGGACAACACGGTCCATGTCCGCTCCTGCTGCCAGAACGCATCGGTGAAATCCACCGCGCTGCCCGGGGAGTCGAGTGACACGCCGATGACCGTTCCCTCCGCGACGGATACTCCGGCGGCGTTCACGGTGTCGAAATTTCCTCCGGCATCGGTATTTCCCGCGAGTTCCCAAACCAGACGCGAGGCCGCGCCGTAGGAGAGGGGAGCGGTGAAGGTCTGTGCGCCGATTCCCGCGCCCGGTGTATGCGTGCCGTGGATCGCGGTGGCGGCTCCGATCGTTCCATTGCCGGAAAGAGTTGCTTCCGGTCCCACGGCGATGCCGCTGGTTGCGGAGAGCGTGCCGTTCACCGCAAGCGTGCCGCCGGTGATGGTGGTCACTCCGTTGTAACCCGGCGTGCCGGAGAGCGTGAGCGTCCCCGCGCCGGTTTTGGAAACGGAGAGAGTGCCCGCATCGTTGGCGAGAGCGCCGGAAATTTCCACATCGCCGCCGCCGCTGAGGTGCAGGGTTTTGGTCGCGCTGCTGTTCACCATCGTGATGGGACCGCCGAGGGTGAGCGTGCCCGTTTCGGAGTGGAAGAAGTAGTCGTTGCCGCCGGTCTGGAGCGCCAGCGCGCCGGTCAGAGTGTTAGAGCCATTTTCGTTGACGAGGTGTTCGCCCGAATTCCGGCCGTGGATGGTGAGAGGTTCGGCGACGGAAATCCCTCCGGTGAGCGCCAGCAGCCCTCCGCCGCCGCTGGAAATGGTGGTGCCGGAGGAGGTCGAGCCAAGGGCGCTGCCGTGGGCGATCCTCAGCGTGCCGCCGGAAATGCCCGTTGCTCCGGCATAGGTGTTGGAACCGCCAAGCGTCCAGATGGAGGAACCGTTTTTGGTGACGGATACGGTGGAACTTCCGTTGGCGATGGCCCCATGAATCGCATTGTCCGGGTGGGTGCCGCCGAGAATGAGTGTCGTGGGGCTGTTCGCGCCAAGGTAGGCGCCGATGGTCAGCGGCGCGGTGGTGGGGTTGAAGGTTTCGGAACCGCTCGATCCGCCGGTGCTCCGAAGCTGGGCGAAGTGCAGGCCATACCCGCCGGAGCCGGTCACGTTCAGGGTGACGTTGTTGCCCCAGCCGGGGGACGCGCCATGGAGTGAGATGATATTTCCGGTGTGGCCGCCGCCGTTGTTTCCGACGTCAATGGTGGTGGCGACGTTGCTGTTGCCGCCGAAGCCGTTGGGCAGGGAAATCGTGCCGTCGCTGCCGGGGCCGTCGATATGAAGCTGGATGAGGGGTGCCACCGCGCCGGTGTTTACCCAGAGCGCGTTGGAGCCGAGGCCTGCGGCGTGGGTCACGCGCAGGGTGCCGCCGCCGTCCCGGATGGTGGTCTGGCCGGTGTAGGTGTTGTTTCCGGAGAGGACGAGCGTGCTGCCGCCGGTTTTGGCGAGGCCGCTGCCGCCGATGTTTCCGGCAACCACCAGAGTCGCGTTGCCGTCCGTCCGGAATTCCGTCGCGGAGGAGAGCGTGACGGGAGTTTCCAGAAGATATGTCAAACCCGCGCCCTCACCGCTTCCCGCCGCGGCGTTCAGCTCGACCAACGGGGCCATGCCGCCGCCGGTTTTGAAATCGAGCGCCCCGCCGGTGATGCGAACCGCGCTTTCCGCACCCGCCGCGCCGGTCCCGGCGAGCAGCAGGCGGTTGAGATGAAACGGCGATGCCACATTGTTATGGGAAACGATGGTGCCCGCCGGAAGCGCGGCGTCGATGAAGTAGGCGACGGTGGAGGAATCCCCGCTCTGCGGCGCGTTTCCGCCGATCCAGTTTCCGCCCCCGGACCAATCGAGCGGCGCTGCCGTGCCCGTGGCGGACCAGACGGAGGCGGGAGGGGCGCTCCCGCTGTAGCCCGTGGCGACGGCGCTGAAAGGACCGGGCGCCGCATCGTCCAGCGCCCTCACCCAATAGTAATAGGTCATGTTGTAGGTGGCATCGTAGTCGTTCCAGAGAGTGCCCGTGACCGCGTTGGCGTTCAGTTTCACGGCGGCGGAACTGTCGTTGGTCGTACTACGCCAAACCTCGTAGTTGGTGGCCGTGGCCACGCTGTTCCAGGTGACGGCCACCCGGTCTTCATGGGAACCATTGGTGGCGGACACGACCGGCGCGGCGGGCGCGTTCTTCGAGACGACCGTGATGGTGCTTTCCGAGGTGTTTCCCGCCATGTCGTAGGCCCGGGCGACGATGGTGTAGGTGATGCCCGCGCCGGACGGGACCGGCCAGAAATACTGCCAGGGTGCGAGGTTTTCGGTATGGAGCAGCGTGCCGTTGATGCGGTATTCGATTTTCTGGATGCCCGATTTGTCCGAGGCGGAGGTATAAATCTCCGTCGTCGCCCCGGCCCGCACCACGTTGAAGAGCGGTTTGTCGATGGAGACGAAGGGGCCCATCGTGTCCGTTGCTTTGGCGTCGTTGACCAGCGGGCGGATCGGGCTTTCCGTGATCGAGCCGTATTTGTTGTCGCTGTAGTAGGATAGGCCGATGCTTTCCTGATATGCCTCCAGCACATCCGGCGAGGTGTCGATCCGCCAGTTGTTGCCGTCCGGATTGTTGCCGTTGAAATACACCCACGCCTTGATCTCCGGCCTGCTGTCCTTGAGGTAGCTCTTCATGGCGGTGCGGAACCATTGCGCCTTCGAGCCGGGGGATACGCCGGTCTTGTCGTTGTCGCGGTGGCAGCCGGTCTCAGCGATCATGATCGGCTTGCCGGGAGCGATGCT
>CAZVSA010000025.1:0-15247 GCA_964629955.1 uncultured Luteolibacter sp. | reverse complement strand
GCTCAGAATCTGGGTGAAAGTCGTTCCGCCGCGGGCCGAGAAATGCCCCCAGTTGTTGGTGATGCGGTTGTAAACGGATGCCCCGATCCAATCGACGTAGTTGTCGCCGGGATAGAGCGAGGAAAGCGCGGGCGCGCCGGAATAGTGGGTGTTCGGAGTCCATACCCAGGTGACATTGGCCACGCCGTTGCGCGTGAAGATGTCGCGGACATGACGCCAGGCGGCCACGAATTTCGCCGGGGTATTGCTGTTGGTCGTCGCGCCCCAGGGATACCAGTTTCCGTTCATCTCGTGGGCGAAGCGGAGGAAAAAGGGATGCCCCCATGCCTTTGCGCCGAGAGCCCAGTTGCGGATGTAGTTGTCCCACTCGCCGTTGATGATCCGGTCCAGGCGGTAGTTGGAATCCGCCAGATGACCCTGGGGTTGCCAGGTGATCAACGGCATCGCGCCGTGGTTGCGGATGGCGGTCGCGGTGCCGGTCGGAAAGCTGATGGTCCCGTTGCCATCCTCCCAGTTACGGAAAATATTGATGATGGAGAGCCCCTTGCCCGACTGCTCCTCGAAGTCCATGACGTTTTGCATGGATCCGGAAAAACCCGGAAACGCTCCGTTGTACACCGATTCCTGGGCAGGTGCGGGAAGCGGCAGGCCGGCCAGCAGAACGAGGACAAACAAACAGAGATGCCGGCATGCCGACGCAAGGGCGCGGGGGATTTGGGTTTTCACAATCAATCGGGTTTCAAAGGAAAACTGCCGGTGATGTCCACATCCGTCCATTGGCCGATCGGCCAGTCGTTTCCTCCCCGGCCCCGATCAATGCGGAAGGCACATTGCGGGAGCGTGGCGGCTGGCATGCATTGACGGTCTGGCGGCGAATGTCCGCTCTTTCAATCCCGCCGCCACGATCGCCAGTGAAATGGCCGAACTCAATGGCATCAGGACCGCCGCCGCCAGCGGATTCATGTGTCCTGCCATCGCGATTCCCACCACGCAGAAGTTATAGATCAGCGCGAAGCCGAACGCCCTCCGCACCGCCCGCTTTCTCCGCACCGCCAGATCGAGCATCAATGGCAAAAACCGCAATCCCTGCCCCATGAAATAAAAGTCCGCCTTCGTTTCCAGCAGGCTGCGGTCCACCACCGGCGTTCCCGTCACCCAGGCGGCGTCGAATGCCAGCGAGTCGTTCGCGCCGTCGCCCAGATACAAGGTGTCATGCCGGTCGAGGCCGCGGACGAGCGTTTCCTTTTCCTCCGGCCTCAATTCCGCATGCGCGTCCTCCATCGGAATGCCCAGCCGCTTCGCCGCCGCCGCCACTTTTTCCCGGCGGTCGCCGGAAAGGATCACCAGCCGCAAGCCGAGCCGCCGCAAACTCTCCAGCGCTCCGATGGCATCCGGCCGCAGGGATTCGTGAAAGCGGAAACACGCGGCCGTTTCTCCATTCCGGCACAACTCCGCGTCGTGCGCGCTGCCTTCCGGCGGACGGCCGAGCGACCACCTCACGCCGTTTTCGGTGAAATGCCGTCCGGTTCCCGGAACGTCCGTCACTTCCGGCATCGGATGTTCTCTCAAAATCCTCTGCCCTTCCCGCCCCAGCGCCTCTAACAAGGTGCGGGAAACCGGATGCAGCGATCCGCTCGTCAGCCGCGCCAGCGCCAGCCGCGCTTCGTCGTCCAGACTGGAGATCGCTTCGGGATTCGCGGGCACGGGACGCTCCAGAGTCAGCGTGCCCGTCTTGTCCAGCAGCAGCTTCCGCACCTTGTTCAAGCGCGACCACACCAGCGGCTCGCGGATGAAAACCCCCATCCGTTCCATCGCGGAACCCGCCAGTTCGTCCGCCAATGGAATCGCCACGCCCAGCGCGCAGGGACAGGAAACCACGAAAATCGAAATCATCACCTGCAAGGCCGGTGCCACCGGACCGTGGGAAATCCACCACGCGAACGCCGCCACTCCCGCCACCAGCACCGCCAGCAGATAGATCTTCAGCAGCCGTTCCAATCCCGGCACGCGCACCGTCCGCCGCCCGCCTTCCACCAGCTTCGCCAGCAGCGATTCCTCCCACCTTTCCTCCGCGGTCAGCACCGCCGCTTCCTTGCCCAGATGGATTGCCCCCGCGGGCACCGCCCGCCCTGCCCGATAGGTCTTCGCCTCCGCTTCGCCGTTGATCCACTCCAATGAAAAATCCGCCGATTCCGAATCCAGCGTGCCCGCCACCGGAGCCGATTGCCCCGGAAGCAGCTCGAACCTCATCCCCGGCTCCAATTCTCCCAGCGCGATGGTTTTGTCTTCTCCCGCCAACCGCAGCGTTTCCGGCACCGGCCGTTTGCTTCTCAATCGCCGGTGGTTTTTCTCCAATGCCGAAAGTTGAAAATATCTCCCCCCCAGCATCAGGAATACGAACATCGACACGAAATCGAAATAAAACAAACTCTTCATCCCCATGATCCACCCCGCGATGGAACCCGCGAACGCCAGCAGCAAACCCAGCGCGATCGGCAGATCGATATGCAGCACGCCCGATCTCACGGCCTTCCACGCCCGCCCGATGAAATAACTCCCGCCCACCAGCATCGACAGCGTCGCTGTTAGAAATGTGATCAACTGGAAAATCCGCGCGAACGCGAAATCCTCCGGCATCCCCAGATAGAATGGCAGCGTGAATGCCATCGCATTCATCACGAACGCCCCGCAAAGCCCCAATCTCGCCGCGAGGAAGCGGGATTCGTTTTCCGTTTTCCCGTCCGTTCCCAGTGTGTAGCCGAAGGACGCCAGTTCTTTCGCAAACTCCGCCACGTTCGTTTCTCCCGCCGTCCATTTCAGATGCACCCGCCCGCCGGCGGAATCCGCCACCGCCTCGATCGCCCCCGGCTGCCGCGCAAACACCTTTTCCACCAGCCACACGCATCCCACGCAGGAAATCCCCTCCAGCGAAAAACCCCCCTCCGCGATCATGCCCTTGTCCATCCCCGCCTCGGTTTCCCGCACCTTCTTTTCCACGCCGCTGAAATCGTGCGCCTCGAAAGGCACGCTCCGCGCCGGTTTCACCATCGCATCTCCCCGCAGGGTATAAAAACGGTCCAGCCCGTCGTCCAGAATCAGCCCGTGGACGAATTCGCAACCCTTGCAGCAGAACGTATCTTTTTCCGTGACGGGGCGGAACGGCGTTCCGCAATGGATGCACGCGGACATGGAATTCAATGGCAGCAGGATGGCAGACCTTTCGGAGTTTCACCGGCCGTGTTGTCGAACGAAGGCAGCGTCCCATGAAGCCGCCATACCATCACCAGCACGGCCGCCAGCGCCAATCCGCGTTGGATTCTCGTCATCGCCACGGGGGAAAATCTCAACTTCGCCCGGTGGAACTGCCGCTGCGCCAGCCACAGCAAGGGCACCGTGCCCAGCCCGAAGGCCAATGCGAATTCCGCCCCGCGCCACCCCGAGCCGCTCAGCAGCGAAGCTCCGAACAACAAATACAACGGCCCGCACGGCAGCAGCGGTGTTAGAAATCCCAGCGTCAATCCGCCCCGCGCCGGAGTCATCTTCATCATTTTGAATCTCATCCGCGCCGAGAATTTCCGCAGCACCACGGGCCGTGGCAGGCGTTTTTCCAAACCCAGCGCGAAGATCGCGAACACCCCCACCAGAATCCACGGCAGCGCCACCGCCGGGGTGCCGAACACCCATTCGAGCGGCTGCCTGCCCAGCGCGCCGCACATGCCGCCCACCACGGCATAGGAAGCGAGCCGCGCCGCATGATAAGCGCTCGCCGCCTTCAGCCGGTCCGCCTCCGTGGAGGCCGCCGCGGACATTCCGCACACCAGCGGCCCGCACATGCCCGCGCAGTGTACGCTCGTCACCAGGCCGGCGATCAATGCTCCCAGAGTGGTGTGAATTTCATCCATTCCAATATCTAACGGGAAGAGTTCATTTCGATCCGTTCCGGCGAATATTTCGACGCGACGAAAATCAGGGTGCTCCACGCCGCGACCAGCAGCAGGAACGCGAATACGACAAACAACCAGATGCGGAACATGATGATGGGAGGGTTACTGTTTCAACGAATGGGGATTGGGGCCGAGAAAGTCGATGGATTGGCGGATGATGGTGCCGCCCGGTTCCGCGTGGATGGAAATTTCCAGACGCGCCGGGCCGCGGTAATGCTCCCGCGTGTTCAGAATCACCAGCGGGCGGGTTCCTTCCTCCAGCGCTCCCAGCCGGACCGGATCGTTCGCGCCGCTGAGCGTGAAACCCTCCGCCGCGTTTTCCAGGGAGATGGTGAAATCCACCGCCTGGTTGCGCTTGTTCACCAGCCGGAGTTGATAGTGGTTTCTCACCGCCGCCTCATCCACATAGAAGGAAGCGCCGCGCATCCGTGAAACCTCCGCATGCACCGGTTTCGCGCGATGATAGGCCGTCAATCCCAAAGCCCCCATGCCCAGCGCGCCGAGCAATGAATATACATACAAACGGGGGCGGAACAGTTTCCGTTTCCGTCCCGCGAGCCCGTTGGAGGAATCGTAGCGGATCAATCCCTCCGGCCGCTTCAGTTTGGTCATGATGTCATCGCACGCGTCGATGCATGCCGCGCAGCCGATGCACTCCATCTGCAAGCCATTGCGTATGTCGATCCCGGTCGGACACACGCTCACACATCTGCGGCAGTCCACGCAGTCCCCCGCGTCCGGGTTCGTGGCTTTTCCCCTCGGTTCCCCGCGTTTCGCATCGTAACCGATCACCACGGTATCGTCGTCGGTCAGCGCGGACTGGATGCGCCCGTAGGGACAAATGATGATGCAAAACTGCTCGCGGAACCATGCGAAGCAGAAGAACAGGGAGCCGGTCAGGAACGCCACGATGCCGAACGCCGTGAAGTGTTCCAGCGGCCCTTCCTTCATGAAGCGGTAAAGCCGCGGCAGCGAAACGAAATAAGAGAGAAACACATGCGCGATGAGCGCGGAGAGCAGAAGATAAATCCCGTTCTTCGCCACCCGTCGGGACACTTTTCCCAAACCCCATGGTGCGTTTTCCAGCCGCCGCCTCGCTCCCGCGTCGCCGTCGATCCAGCGTTCGACCCTGCGGAACACATGTTCCAGAAACACCGGATACGGGCAGGCCCAGCCGCACCAGATTCGCCCCAGCACCGCAGTCACGAAAAACAACAGGAACCCCAGCCCGCTGACGGCGAAAAACAACACCCACAAATCCTGCGCCAGCAAGGTGATCCCGAAGGCATGGAAGCGCCGGTGCTCCACATCGAAAAACAAGGCGGGCGCTCCGTTGATCGAAATCCACGGCAACGCCACATACACGGCGATCAGGACCGCCCCCACCGCCCGCCGCCAGCGGGTGAAGAATCCCCTCACGTCCGCCGGATGCAGGATGTGATGGGATCCGTCCCGGTTGATCGTCGTCACCGAATCCAGATTCGGCCGCTTCGGTTTTTGCAAGGTGGGAGGCATCCGGGAATCATTCTGGCTCGGCGGAGAAATCATCCGGATTCTCCCGGATCAGGAATGCGGTGATTTCGGCGATTTTCAGCGGAGAAATATTCCGCCCCCACGCTTCCATGCGCGCGCCGTTGTGGCCGGGGCTGTCTTCCGGCGTTCCGTCATGAATGATTTTGAAAACATCCATCGGCCGTGCGCCGTACTTCCATTCCCCGTCCGTCAGGGGGAGCCCCGGCAGCGCGACGCTCTGCCCGCCTCCGAGGTCGATCCGGCCGCTGAGATCCTGCCCGTGGCAGGCGGCGCAATTCGTGGCATAAGTCCCGCGCCCGGCATTCACGATGGCATCATCCTTCGCCCAGATTTCGATCAATTCCCGGTCGTTCAGCTTCGCCAGCATTTCGTCCAGTTCCTTCGCCTTGAATTCCTCGATCCGGGCGAGGGCGGACCCGAGTTTCTCTTCATCGGAATCGAAAAATCCGAATTGATAATATGCCAGCCACCACAGGGGGAAGAGCGCCAGCGTCGCGAAGAAGATGAAAAGCCACCAGTTCGGCAGCGTCTGGTCGTACTCGCGGATGCCGTCGTATTCGTGCGGCCTCAGCACCACCCCGTTGTCCTTGCTGGCGTAGGGTGCCTGTTTCAGTTCGTCATCGGAAGCCATGGCATTATCGGGGGTTGGAATCTTCCAGCGGCAGGCGGGCCAGATAAGTTCTCCGGCTCTTCGACATCGCCAGCGCGCGGATCGTCGTGAAGGCGAAGACGCCGGAGGTCAGGAGGAAGGAAATGATGGGAACCCAATACACCCACCCTTCATAAATGATGCGTTTGAACATGATGAAAATCAGTGGTTGGAAGCGGAACCGCGGTGGAGATCCGGATTGAGCGCGCGGCCCGGTATTTCCGGGGCCTCGGGTATTTCGTAGGCCCCCTGCTTTTGCATGTAGGCGATCAGGGCCACCACCCGGCTTTCCGCCAGTTGTTTGCGAAGCTCTTCGGGCGAAAGGTCCGCCTGATCGGAGATGAACGCACCCGCGGCCACCAGCGAGTCCGCGATTTCCATCGCCTGATCCCGCGCGCTTTGTTCGATTTCGTCCTTCGTCATCGCCGGCCACGGCACACCCAGCCGCGCCTGCACGGCGATCCGTTTCGGCAGCGATTTGAAGTCCGCCTTGTCTTTGAACAACCATGGATAGGGCGGCATGTTCGATCCCGGCGAGGTCTGGCGCGGATCGAGGAAATGATTGAAGTGCCACAGATTGTCCCGCCGCCCGATCCGCATCGTTTGCGATCCGTCCACCAGCGAACCGCCTTCGCGCGCGAGGTCCGGTCCCGTACGCTTCGAGCCCCATTGGTGGGGATGATCGTGGATCGACTCGCCCAGACGGCTGTATCCCTGCTCCGGCCCCGGCCCGTAGCGCAGCACATCCGGCACCAGCGTGCGGATCATCTGGGAATGGCAGTTATAGCAACCCTCCGCCACATAGATGTCCCGGCCTTCGAGTTCGAGCGGCGTGTAAAGAACCTGCAGGCGGTCCTCCACGTTGGCCGCCCGGTTCACCAATACCGAAGGAATGATCTGCACCGCGCCGCCGATCGCCGCGGCTACGAAGATCAGCACGGTGAAGGGGAGATAATTTTCCAATAACCTGTCGAAAAACGCCGCCCAGCTCGTGCTGTTCGCGCGGAATGCAAGAATCGCCTTCACGGTCAGCAGCACCGTCATGGCGAAGGCCGCCTTGTCGGCGTGTGGCGGGAGGAAAAACCACAGCACCATGAAAGCGAGCGCCAGCATCACATATGTCACCGGGTCGCTCTTGAACGCCTCCGGGATTCTCATCCCGTCTTTCTCCCCGCGCCGCAAGGGCACAACCTCCACGCTCGTATCCGCCGCCGCGCCCGCGCGCGCCGTCATGAAGAGATTGACCGCGCAGAGCACGAAACCCAGCAGATACAGCCCTCCGCCGAAGGAACGGAGAATGTAGGGAATCTGGATCGCGCGCAGAGTTTCCACGAACTCGTATTTCAGGGTCGCGCCGCCCGGGTTCGTCTCGCTCAGCATCAATCCCTGCATGATGCCCGCCACCCACATCGCCGTCACGTAGAGGAGAATTCCCACCAGCCCGATCCAGAAGTGCATGTTTGCCAGCGAGACGGACCATAACTTCGATTTCCACAAGCGCGGTGCGAGCCAGTAAAACATTCCCGCCGCCATGAAGCCGTTCCAGCCCAGCGCGCCCGAATGCACGTGCCCCACCGTCCAGTCCGTGTAATGCGAGAGCGCGTTCACCGCCCGGATGGACAGCAGCGGCCCCTCGAAAGTCGCCATTCCGTAGAACGTTACCGCCGCGGCGAAGAACTTGATCACGGGGTCCGTCCGCAGCTTGTCCCACGCGCCGCGCAGCGTGAGCAGGCCGTTGAGCATGCCCGCCCACGACGGAGCCCAGAGCATCAGTGAGAACAACATGCCCAGCATTTGCAGCCACTTCGGCAGCGAGGTGTTCAGCAAATGATGCGGGCCCGCCCAGATATACATGAACACCAGCGCCCAGAAGTGAATGATCGAAAGCCGGTAGGAATACACCGGCCGGTCCGCTGCCTTCGGCACGAAGTAATACATGATGCCGAGAATCGGAGTCGTCAGAAAGAACGCCACGGCGTTGTGCCCGTACCACCATTGCACCAGCGCGTCCTGCACTCCGCCGAAAATCGGATACGAATGCACCAGCGATGTCGGTAGCGACAGGTGGTTGACGATGTAGAGCATCGCCACCGTCACGATCGTCGCGATGTAGAACCAGAGCGAGACATACAAACTCGGCTCGTTCCGCTTTGCCAGCGTCCAGAAAAAATTCACCGCGAAGACCACCCAGATCACCACCACGGCGATGTTCAGCGGCCAGATCAGTTCCGCGTATTCCTTTCCCCGTGTCAGCCCCGCGGGCAGCGTGACCGCCGCTCCCGCGATGATCGCCTGCCAACCCCAGAAATGGATTTTCGTCAGCAGATCCGACGCCGTCCTCACCTTGCACAGGCGTTGTGTCGAATAATAGACGCCCGCGAACATCATGTTCCCCACGAAGGCGAAGATCACCGCGTTCGTGTGCAGAGGGCGGATGCGTCCGAAGGTGAGCCAGGAAAGCCCTTCCGCCTTGAACAAACCGAAAGTAACAACTTCCAGAAACTTTCCGTTCATCTGCCACCACGAAAGCTGCGTGGCGGCGATGACGCCCACCAGCATTCCGACGATCCCCCAGAATACGGAGGCGATCATGAAATGCCGGACGGAGCGGTCGTCGTAAGTGATGGTCGTGGTCGTGGTCGTGGTCGTGGACATGGGGAAAAATTCAGCGGTGGGGGGGAGAATCGTCGAGAGGCAGCAGGGAATCGCGCTCCATGCTCCTGCGCCGGGCGCGGCGGCACTCCGCCGCGAAGCAGCAGACGAAAATGCCCGCGAGGCAGATGCTGATGAAGATGGTGAGCGCCAGTACGTTCATGCCGGTTTTGGGGAGGGATCGGGCATCGGACCCACACAGCATGCGCGGTTCCGCCGTCACCCGCTCCGCATCGACTGGCGAAGACCGTGCGGATTTTGAGGCGGCGGGCAGAATGCCCGGCTTCCCGACAGTAGGGCAAACCGCAGACCTCTCAGTAACTCATCCCATGAACCTCCGCTTCACGGCTTGAGCAAACCGCGCTCGAAACCGCGGGCGACGGCCTCGGCGCGGTCGGAGGCCTCCAGCTTGACGAGCAGGGCGGCGACGTGGGCTTTGGCCGTGCGCTCGGAAATGCCTAGCAGGCGGCCGATCTCGGCATTGGTGAAACCCTGCCGCACCAGACCGAGCACCTCGACCTCCCGCCGCGACGGCATGCCGTGCTCCTTGTCGGCGGCGAGCAGGCGGGCGACGTGATCGCCGATCGGGCAGCCGCCGGCGTGGCATTCGCGGATGGCTTCGACGAGTTCCGCCCGGCGGATGCTCTTGGTCACGTAGCCGGAGGCCCCGGCTTCGAGCGCGTGGCGGACATCCTCGTGCGCTTCCGAGGAAGTGAGAATGAGCACCCGCGCCTCCGGGAACTCCGCCCGCAGGCGGCTCATCGTTTCGATGCCGTCCATCCCGCCCAGGCTGATGTCGAGCAGGGTGACATCCGGCCGGTGCTCGCGCCACAGGCGCAGCGCGCTTTCCCCGTCATCCGCTTCCGCCAGGACTTCCAGCCCGCGCTCGCAGTTCAGCATATTGGCCAGACCGGCGCGGAGGATCGCGTGGTCGTCCACCAGCATCAGGCGAATCGGAGGAGAGGCGGACATCGGGGAAAAGTTTTTATCGTGGGGCACGCGCGCCGTCGATTGGCCGTTCGGCCATTTCGCGGTCATAGTTCCGCAGCGGAGCTTCGGCATGAATGGTGGTGCCCTGGCCGGGCGCGCTCCGGACGCGCAGGGTGCCGTCCAGCCGTTCGAGCCGTTCGCGCATGCCCTGCAATCCGAAGTGCCCCTGCACCACTCCCGCCTGCTCGCCCGGCGTGAAGCCCGAACCATCGTCGCGGACGGTCAGCGAAATCCGGGCGGGATCTTCCAACGAATGGATTTCGATCCCCACCGAGCGCGGGTCGCCGTGCTTGAGCGCATTGTGCAGGGCCTCTTGGACGACGAGCAGGATGTTCCCGGCGATGAAATCCGGCACGCGGGAAAGATCGCCTTCGGCACGGACCTCGATGCGGGTCTCCCGGCCCGCACCGAGCCGCTCGACCACCGCATCGAGCGCTTCCGGCAGGGCCATTCCGTTGAGCGGCAGGGAACGCAGCGCCCAGACCGAATTGCGGAGTTCGTCCAGCGCGTGATTCAGCATGCGCCGCGCCACCTCCAGATGGCCGGGTGCTTTGTTTTCCTCCCGCGGTTCCGCCGCCTCCGCCTCGCAGGCTTCGATCTGGAAACCGAGCCCGCTCATGGTCTGGAGCAAGGTGTCGTGGAGATTCGCCGCCAGGCGGGTGCGCTCCCGCAGCGTGGCCTGAAACTCGACCGAGGCATCCCGCCGGGCGCGCATTTCCCCGGCGAGCAGGAGAGTCTTGCGCCGCACCTGCCGCTTCAACTGGAGGTTCCAGATCAAAGCGCCGCCCAATGCCAGCAACACCGCCGCCAGCACCGTCGCGAGACGTTCGGGCGTCCACCATGTCGGTTCATGGAGGACGGTCACATCCGAAATGCCGCGCAAGATCAGATCGAGGCTGGCGGGCATCGTCCGGGAAATGCGCGGGATCAGATCGTTCGGCGCGTAGTCGAGCTGGACGAGTCCGGTGATTTCCAATTCGCTGCCGGGCCTCAAGGAGCCGGGCGAGCCGCTTTTCCCGGCGTGGAGCAGCGCCCGGAACACCAGATTTCCCTGCCCCGGTATGCCGGATTGCTCCAGCGTGAGCACATGCGGGCCGCCGCCCTCCGGCTCGGACTGCACGGTGAGCAGACGGGCGCGGCAGCGGATCAGATGCCCGTCGTAATCGTGAGGCCGCGCGGTCTGGGCGGTCTCCACCGCCGTCTTGTTCAGCGCGAGGATTTCGCCGGGGCTGATCTCCACCGGCTCCGGCAGCGTGCCCGTGCCCGTCTTGCGAACCGTGGCATCGGTCAAAGTGCCGATCAGGCGGAAAATTTCCACGAAACCGGCGGCCTCCACCCGATCGCCCGGCTTCAACTCCACCGGCGAGGACGTTTCCACCCGCACCGCGCTGTCGCCCTCCTGCAAATAGAAAAACCCGCCGGGCAGGGCATGTGTCACCGTGCCCTCCACCCGCACCCGGTGCGGTCCGATGGGATCGGCGCGGAAGGGCAGCAGGCGGTCGAGCGTGACCCGCGGCACCGCATCGGGTGCCGGTGGCGGTCGCTCCACCCGCAGATCGCCCGGCACGCTGGCGAGCACGCGGCTGACCGTCAGCTCGCCGCGTGTGTTGAAATGGGTGGCGGCGACGCCCCGCAGGGAGATTTCCGCATCCACCAGCGATTCGGGCTTTTCCACGACCGGCCCGGCGACCTGCGCGATGAACCGCCCCGGATTCGCATTCATCACCAGCGTCACCCCGCTCGCCGTGGGATAGACGCCCTGCACCACTCCGCGCACCTCGATGCGCTGGCAATCGTCCGCTCCGCTGAAAAACCGCGCCGGTTCCATCGGCCGGGCCGGGGGCAGGGATTTCCGGCCCAGGATGCGCAGCGTTTCCGGCAGGATCAGCGGGGCGTAGCCGCCCGGATCGCTGCGGCCGGAGATTTCCACCTCCATTCCCTCCCGGAGTTTCTGGAGCACGTTGCCGCCGCCCTTCCACAGGTTCCGCCTGCGGGCTCCGACCAGATCTACCCAGATTCCCGCGGAATCGTCCTGCACCGTGAAATTATCGGAACCGCTGCGCCACGTCACCACGCCCCGCACCCGCACCGGCAAGGCTTCCGCCGCTTTCTCGCGGGGCAGCGAGCGGACGTCCGCGATACGGGTCAGCGCTTCCGCGGCGGACGTGGCATCCCCCGCCAGCACGGCAAGCGCCGCGAGGCCGATCCGCAGCAGATGCTTGACCGGCGGACGGGATGTGAATCGGGATGGTGAACGGGGGATTGTCAAATCAGAGAGCCAAGTGAAAACCACGGTTCGGGATGGACTTTCCGAAGTAAATCCAAAACGCCGACCGCCCCAAGGCTGACGCGTCAAAAGACGGGGGTTTCATTTCACCGCAAAGCCGCAAAGGTCGCAAAGGAACGCGAAGAGGGCGAAGAGGGCGAATTGAGGATCGGAAACCGGAAAAACAGGCGGAACCGCCCCCGGATCTCATCCGGCATTTTTCTCAGCGACCCTTTGCGACCTTTGCGGCTTTGCGGTGAATCCATTGTTTTTTTGATACGCCGGCCCTGCCGCCCGTGGTCACTCCGGCCGGAGGATCAGCAGGCGTCCCGGCGTGCCCATGCCCGCGGCGAAATTGGTTTCCCGGCTGTATTCCGCGATCACCAGGCGATTGCCCGGCAGTTTGAGCAGGTCGATCGGCCTGCCGAGTGGAAACAGGAGCCGGTTGGTTTGGACGGTCCGGTTTTCAGGGTTGGCTCTCAGTTGCAGCAGATCGAAGCCGGTATCTTCCTCCAATTGGAGGAGGTTCCCGAAGCGGACTGTTAGAAAGCTTCCTCCCAGCGGGGCGGGCCAGTCGTTGCCCAGCCAGACGATTCCGGCGGGGGAGGAATGGGGGTCGAAGGTCGCCAATCCCTTGCCGCCGTCGGGGCCGAGATTGCGGAAAGGGAGGGTGATTTCCAAACCCTCCGGGGCTTCCGGCGTGTGGGGATAGGCTTTTTCCGTCCAATCGGAGTAATGATAGGGAAAGCCGTAGTGGCTGCCTTTTTCGATCAGGTTCAGCTCTTCGGGGCAGTGGGCGTCCGGGCCGTTCTCGGTTGCGAAAAGACGGCCGGCGTCATCCCAGCAGAATCCATAGGTGTTTCGCAGCCCGTTGGCGTAGATGCTCAGGGCCGGTGGGTCCTGTTCCGGGTCCATCCGCCAGATTGCGGCGGTTTCCGGCTCCTCGCCGTGGGGCGAGTAGTCCGGTTGTTCTCCGGCTTCCCCGCCATCGGTCCGCGCGCCGCTGTTGATGTAGAGCAATCCGTCCGGGCCCTGGGAAATGTGGGACAGCCCGTGGTTGTACGGCCCGATGCCGAAAGGGCTGGCGTGCCGGAACCACGGCTTTGGTTTCTCCCATGTGCCTCCCTTCGTCCACGGCTTTGTCCGGAAGATGGTCATCTCGTTTCTCACCGGCTTTGCCGAGGTGTTGCGTTGGTTGCTGGTGATGTAGAGGCGGCCCTGCGAATCGGTGGCCATGCCCATCACCAGAGCCTCGCCCAGGTTCCGGTCGATGTAGGAGGTCCCCTGGAATAATTTTTTCGTCTCCGGTTTTCCCGGTTCCCAGAGCCAGACGTCTCCCTGCGCCGAGAGGGCGAGAACGCTCCGTCCGTCGGGATGCAGGGCGAGCCGCGTGGGGGAGAAACCGAGTTCCGCCCCGATCTCCAGCTTCCAGCCCCCGGGCGGGGAAGGCAGCTCGGCCCCCACCATGGATGCCTTGAGTTTTTCCAATGTGGGGAATTTCGTTTCCGCGCGCAGCCGGGAGATTTCTCCGGCGCTCACCGGAGCGTGGTTGTTTCCCCATGAGGAAAAGACGTGGTTGAAGACCGCGGCGGTTTCCGCGTCATCCAGAAATGCGGGTGGCATGGCTCCGTCGTAAACCTCGCCGTTCACTTCGATCCTTCCGCTCATTCCTTCCAGAGGCGCTTTCAAGGACCGTTCCCGTTCCTTCGCGAGAAAGTCGGATTTCGCGAGAGGCGGAAACACCCCCGCCAATCCGAGTCCCTCCGCCCCGTGGCAGATCGAGCAGTGTTTCTGATAGAGCGCCGTGCCATCCGGCGCAGCCGCGTGCAGGGTGGCGAGGATCGGGGAAAGAACGAGGAGGAGGCGGAGATGCATGTGGATTTCCCGGGATGACGGGGGGATGATGGACGGATGTTCCCGGTTGCCGGAAGCGTTTAGTGCGGTTGGTTTCCACTTGTGGTTTCCGGAGGGGGAATGCGTCCTGCGGGATCCCGGGGAATTCCTTCTTGCTCTTCTAGGAGCGCTACCGATGTTCGGCGTGGCCCCAGAAAGGCGCGACCATGGCTGAGAGCAACCAACAGTTGATTGCGGAACGTTTGCAGATTTCCCGTGCGACGGTTTCCCGGTGTTTCACCAACCACCCGGGGATCAATCCGGTGACGAGGGCCAGGGTCTTCCAGGTTGCCGCCGAGATCGGCTACACCCATCTGGACAAACGGACGACGAACCGGAAAAAAAAGGGGGCAACCCACACCTTCGGCGTCCTGATCTGTTCCGACGAGGAGGAATATCTCCGGGCCGACTATCAGAATCCCTGCGAGCAGATCCTCGCGGGGGTGACCGAGTGCGCCCAGATCAACGGGGGCAAGGTGGAGGTTCATCTGGTGGATCCCAAAGCCAAAACCCTGGCGGATCCCAGCTACCTGAAGCTCGAAAACCCGCGCCAACGCTGGAACGGGATGCTGCTGGTGTATCCGTTTCCGGATGCCGTGATCGAACAATTGGCGCCCCTGATGCCCATGGTGTCCCTCGTGGAGCAGTCCGGGCACATGGGAATCGATTGCGTGGACGTGGACCATTACAAGGGGATTTCCGCGGCGATCGGGAATCTTGTGGAGAACGGCCACCGGAGAATCGGTTTTTTCACCCGGCGCTATGAGGTGGAAGCCAGTTGGTCGTTCCGGCGGTATGCCGGTTTCATGGAGAAAATGGTCCGGCTCCGTCTTCCCGTTTCCCCGAAGGACATCATCAACGTCTATCCCGCCCCCGAGCGGACGGGGGAGGAAAGCATCGACTTCGCCGCGGAGAGAACCCGCGCCGGAGTCACCGCCTGGGTCTGCGCGGCGGATCACCAGGCTTACGATCTGATCCGGGGATTCCGCATGAGGGGGATCGATGTGCCGTCCATGGTTTCGGTCACCGGCTTCGATGGCATCGAGAACCCCGGCGATTGCCCCGAGCTGGGCACGGTTCAAATCCCCTTCCGCGAAATCGGAGCCACGGGCACACAGCGCCTGATCGAGCGCATCCGCAAGCGTTTCGGCTCTGCCAGGCACGTTCTGATCGATTGCGCCTACCGGCCCGGTGCGACTGTCGGGCCCGTGCGGGAAAAGTGACAGTCTCGAATGGCGCGTGGGTAAGGCGGATTTCGCCGTGGTGGCGATCACCGGTCGCCACCTCTTTTGATTCGGGGACCACACGCGCCCCCGCGTG
>CAZVSA010000024.1:21232-23157 GCA_964629955.1 uncultured Luteolibacter sp. | reverse complement strand
CGCCAATTACTTTCATCACGCCAACTACGCGACAAATTAAATGGAAAATGCTCTATTGCCATCGCCCCGGGTTTCTTCGTTCCCTCGGATTATTCGCGCCCGTGGCTCTCGTCACCGCCCACGCCCAAACGAGCTTCGACAACACCGAAAAATTCGCCTGGTCCGCCAACACCGGCTGGATCAACTTCGGCTGGGCCGACCCATCCGATCCCAACCGCCCCCGTGTCGACCTCCTCACCGGCGCATTCACCGGCCACGCGTGGAGTGGAAACACCGGCTGGATCAATCTCGGCACCGGCCTTCTCACCGCGAAATCCATGGACGATTCCGACACCGACAACGACGGCATTGCCGATGCATGGGAACACTTCCATTTCGGCAACCTCACCACCGCCGGTGAAACCTCCGACCACGATGAAGACGGGGCCGGCGACCTCTCCGAGCACCACGCCGGCACCGATCCCAAGGACCCCGCCAGCTACCTCAAAATCGTCACCCACACCTACAACGGCGATCTTACCGAGGCCACCGCCACCTTCACCACCACCCCCACCCGCCTCTACCGGCTCGAATACTCCACCGATCTCGGCATTTCGGAACCGTGGACGGATTCCGGCCTCGGCACCTTCGCCCCGGATGCCGGGGACGTCACCACCCGCGCCATCACCTTCCCCACCGGACCCCGGCGGTTCCTCCGCGCCATCGCCATCAAGCCCCTCTCCACCCCCTGAAAGCACCACCACAACCTCTCTTCCACTTCTGATCACTGCTCACTGATCACCCGGCACTCTTCCCAACCTACCACCAGTCATGAAAACCACACACCTCGCCACCGCCCTCCTCCTCACCCTCCTTCCCGCCTTTTCCCAAACAGGCGGCCCCCTCTTTCCGCCCGAAGGCCTCCCCGGCCCTGTCATGAAATCCCTCGATCAGATCGAGCCGCGCATCCCGCTTGTGGAAGGCGCTCCCGGCGTTTCCATCGCCGGGTCCGGCACCATCACCATCCTCGAACCCGGTTCCTACTACCTCACCGGAAATCTCACCGTCACCGGCGGGCACGGCATCGCCATCGGCACATCCGATGTCGCCCTCGACCTCATGGGCTTCACCATCGGCACCGACGATTCTTACTATACCAACGACCCCTTCGCCTCAGGCATCACCCTCCATCCCGTCGTAGGCCGTAACATCTCCATTCACAACGGCCATATCGCCTCTTCCTGTACCTATGAAGAATCGACATTTTCCTCCTTCGGCGGCGGTTTCGTATATGGAATTCGCAGCAACCCCGGCACCTCGCCGAACATCACCATCCGGAACGTCTCCGTCACCGGGGTGGTGGACGGCGGCATCCACCTCCCGGGTTCAAACGCGCTTGTCGATTCCTGCACCGTGGAAACGGCCGGGTACGATGGCATTCACGCCAGACTCGTCAGGAATTGCATCGTCAGTCAGATCGGAGGCATCGGCATCTCCGCCGCGCAGGTCGAAAACTGCCGGGCGACCAGCGTGGGATACGGCTCCGCCATTTCCGCATCCCTCGTCTCCCATTCCTTTGGGCAATACACCGGCACCAGCACCGACGATTTCTTCCATGGAATCCAGGCAACCATCGTGAACGGCAGCTACGGCGTTTCCTCCGGCGGCGACGGCATCTCCTCTTCCAGACTGGTTTCCCGCAGCTACGGATCCACCACCAAGGACAGCAGCTTCACCTGCGGAATCTCCTGCGCAGGCACCGTGGAAAACAGCACCGGCATCTCCACCCATGCGAGCGGAGGCGCGGGCATCTCCGCCAGCATCGCAAAAGGCAGCCACGGGGAGTCCAACGGCGGCAGCGGCATCACCGCCTCCAGAATGGTTTCCCAATGCTACGGAACCACCGCCAGAAACCACAGCTCCGCCCACGGAATCTCCTGCACAGG
>CAZVSA010000024.1:17021-21132 GCA_964629955.1 uncultured Luteolibacter sp. | reverse complement strand
GCTACGGAACCACCGCCAGAAACCACAGCTCCGCCCACGGAATCTCCTGCACAGGAGGCGCCGTGGAAAGCAGCACCGGCATCTCCACCCATGCAAACGGAGGCGCGGGCATTTCCGCCCTGATGGTAAAAGGCAGCTACGGAGAGTCCAACGGCGACAACGGCATCACCGCCTCCAGAATGGTTTCCCAAAGCACCGGCATCTCGAAAGGTGCCTCCTCAAACGACCACGGAATCTACTGCCAAAGCGGCAGAGTGGACCATTGCCACGGCATCGCCGAAAATGGAAACTCCGGCCACGGGATCCAAGCATTCTACGGCTCCGTTACCAATTCCACGGGCTATTCCTATCGGCGAAGCGGTATCAATGCGGCGGCGGGGATGATAGCTTCTTCTCATGGCCGCACCGACGGCGATGGGGCCAGCGGCTTATTCGCCGATCTCGTTGTCCATAGCCGCGGCGAACGCGGGGTCGGTG
Source organism: uncultured Luteolibacter sp. (assembly GCA_964629955.1). Taxonomy (GTDB): domain Bacteria; phylum Verrucomicrobiota; class Verrucomicrobiia; order Verrucomicrobiales; family Akkermansiaceae; genus Luteolibacter. The sequence goes on along the minus strand of CAZVSA010000024.1, from coordinate 20,655 downwards.
GAAGCGGTACCTACAGTATCCACGCTAACACCGCTGTCGGTTGCTACATAGTAGGTACACCGAGCATCACCCACAGATACAACATGCCGTGACAGGTGAATGCTGAAAATCTGAAACGCTGAAAATTCACCATCCGAAATCCCCATGCGCTTCCCCTTCTCTTCAAAGCCGAATCCTTCGACATTCGATGTTGGGCGTTCGATGCTCAATGTTCTCTTCATCGCCTCTCTCTCCTCCACCAGCCCGGCGGAGGAAAAGGCCGCGCCCGCACCTTTCGATTCCGGCGAAATCCGCCTGCTCCGCACCGACGGCGGCGAACGCACCGAATACCGCTACCTCAAACGCGGCGACCACCTGCGCATCGAGCGCCTCGGCGAAACCCGCCCTCCCCACCCCGTCAACCTCCTCGACCTGAAAGCGAAGGAACTCACCATCCTGCGCCCGATCAATTCCTCCAGCATCACCCTCCCCTTCGGCATCTGGGACCGGCCCGACGACGCCCCGGGCCTCCCCGGCCTCCCGCCGGGCTTCCCCGCGGATTTCCCCGGCGCACCGCCCTCCTTTCCCGGCCTGCCTCCGGAAGCCCCCGCCGGACTCCCGGCCGGCATTCCTTCCGGTCCTCCCGGCGCACCGCCCGCCGGTCTCCCCGGACTTCCGCCCGGCGCGCCGGACCTGCCCTCCATCCCGTCCCCGCCCTCCGGCATCCCGAACATCCCGGGGATTCCGGGCATTCCGCCCGCAGGCATGGGCATGCCCCTCATGCCCGGCCTTCCGGGAATGGACGCCGGGCCCGCCACCCTCGAAGCCGGAGAGGAAACCCAAACCCTCCACGGCTACTCCTGCCGCAGGCACACCCTCACCCTCGCCCGCCACCGGCAGCGGCTCACCCTGTGGCTTGCCGATGACAAAAGCCTGCCGCCCTTCTTCCTCCTGAAGAGCCAGCCGCCCTCCCGTTTCGTCCCCGCGGACGAGCTTTCCCGCTGGCCCGCGCTGGTCCGCGAAAAGGGCCTGTTCCCCTTTCTCGTCACCGTGGAGGAAGTCCCCTTCGCCCCGCAGGAAGGCGGGCGGGAAAACGAAGAAGAAACACCCGTCCGGGAACTCGCCCGCTGGGAAGTCCTCTCCCTCACCGTCCGCGAGGCCGGAGCGGGCAACGACGACGACGAACTCTTCTCCATTCCCGAAGGCTACCTGCGGGACGATCCATGAACCATCCCCGGCGATAAAATCTTGCGAAAAGTCGTGGCCGTTTTTTGTGCGATCACGTTTCGGGACGTAGGAATTCAAGGAGCGTGGGCGTCCCGCCAAAAGTGTTCCGGGAATCGCGGCGGCAACGCCGGAGGCGGGTTTCCCGGTAGGGATGGACCGCCGGGCCGTCCCACTTTTCCCCGATTGGTATGGCATCCATCCCGGCCCTTCCGCTTTCCCCGCCGATGAAAGCCCCACCCGCTGCGGAGAGAGAATCACGGCGCGCCCGGCGGTCACGCCCTACCTGCGGGAATCATTCCCGGAACACTTTTGGCGGAATGCCCACTTGAGCAGACATGTGGGCGCGACGCCCACGCTCCTTGACTCGTAACGCCGCCCCCTGGCGTCGTCCTCATTTGCGGATTGCCGGAGCGGCCCGGAAATCCATAGCCTGCGGACAAGGCGGGTTCACATGACACGGCTTTCGCACAAGGAATACGACCGGGTGAACCGGGCGCTGCTCCGGCTCTACGAACCGGTGACGCCCGACCATCTCCCCGCCCGGATCATCGAGGTGCTGGAAAGCGTGATGCCGGTGGACTTCGTCGCGCTCTGCACGCACGACGTCGCCAACGACACCGGCGATGCCTTCATGAGCCGGCCGGCGCACGAACATCTGCTCGAATTCGTCAACCACCTCGACGACTTCCACCGGATGCCCGGCGTGAGGACCGGCGAGTATTTCAACTCGCCCCACGCCTTCTCGCTGATGGATTTCATGCCGGTCGATCGCTTCAGGCACAGCGCCGTTTACGAAACCTTCTACAAGCAGGTGGACATCCTCCACCACCTCAATCTCAACCTCAACCGCGAGTGCAATCTCCAGTTCCAGATCAACGTTTCACGCGGGCGGCGGGCCTATTCCCTGACCGAGCGCTTCATTCTGGATCTGCTCAAACCCCATCTAACAGCCCGCTTGCGGGGCATGGCCCATGAGCACGGGCAGCATCCGATTTTCGGCAGGGCCAGCCTGCTGCACCGGCAGACCTGGCTGCTCTGCGCTACTGGCGGGCATGTCGTCAGGCGCAGCGCCGGAGCCGACCGGGCCCTCATCGCGGTAGGCGAAAAGGCGGGCGACCGGCTGCCCCCCGGGTGGCTCGGATGGTTTGACGAATGCACCGGCGGAGCGGAAGGGCCGGAAGCCCTCCGCCCGCTCGTCCTCCGGCGCGGGCGCGCCCGCCTGCTCGTCCACTGCCTGCCGAATCCCCGCAGCGGCGAGCACCGCCTCGTCCTGCAAAAGGAACACGCGGACAAGCCCGCGCTCACCACCCGCGAGCACGAGGTGCTCCACTGGATCAAGGCCGGGAAAACCAACACCGAGATCGCCCTCATCCTCGGCATCAGCCCCGGCACGGTGAAGGTGCATGTGGAGCACATCCTCTCGAAACTCCAGGTCTCCAGCCGCCACGCCGCCGCGGCCCTTTGAGCTTGTGCTGCACCCGTCCCGCCCCCTGGCCCAAGGCGTTGCCGGGCGATATTTTCTTCCACCGCCGGGAAATTTCAGATAATTTTGAGGGAACCATCCGGCAACCGGGAACCCATCGGCGGATGCCGGAATCGCTCCCGCCAAACCAGCTCGCTCCCCTCTCCCATGAGAACGCCGACCTCCTCCACCGCCATCCTCCTGGCACTCCTCCCCGCCTCCGGGCAGACCAGCTTCGACAATCTCGAAAAATACGCATGGTCCGCAAACACCGGCTGGATCTCCTTCCGCCACGACCGCCCCGCATCCCCCGCCGGCGTCGTCTTCGGCGAATTCCACCTCTCCGGCCTCGCCTGGAGCGCCAATCTCGGCTGGATCAACTTCGGCTCCGGCACCCCCGCCAACGGCCACACCTACGCCAACACCGGCTCCGACCACGGCGTGAATCACGACGGCTCCGGAAACCTCTCCGGCTACGCATGGTCCGCCAATACCGGCTGGATCAACTTCGGCTGGGCCGATCCATCCGATCCCAACAGACCCCGCGTCAACCTCCTCACCGGTGCCTTCTCCGGCCACGCGTGGAGTGGAAACACCGGCTGGATCAACCTCGGCACCGGCCTCCTCACCGCCCGCTCCATGGACGACGCCGACAACGACAACGACGGCATCCCCGACGCCTGGGAGCGCCACCATTTCGGCAACCTCACCACCGCCGGTGAAACCTCCGACCACGATGGCGACGGCGTCCCCGACCTCGCCGAATCCCACGCCGCCACCGACCCCAAGGACCCCGCCAGCTACCTGAAAATCCTCTCCCATACCTACGACGGCGGCCTCACCCAGGCCACCGTCGAATTCACCACCACCCCCTCCCGGCTCTACCGCCTGGAACACTCCGCCGACCTCGGTGCATCGGAACCGTGGACCGACTCCGGACTCGGCGTCTTCGCGCCCGATCCCGGC
>CAZVSA010000024.1:3371-17011 GCA_964629955.1 uncultured Luteolibacter sp. | reverse complement strand
CCGGGATCGGGCGCGAAGACGCCGAGTCCGGCAATCTCACCACCCGCGCCATTTCCTTCCCCACCGGGCCGAAGCGCTTCCTCCGCGCCGTGGCCATCCGCCCGCTCGCCCCCTAAAAACGCCCCAGCCAAACAACCGCCATGAAAACTCCCGCCCTCCTTCTGTTCCTCATCCTTCCCGCCGCCGCCCAGCCCGGCGGACCGCTCACCCCGCCACCCGGCCCGCCCGCCCCCACCATGAAATCGCTCGACCGGATCGAGCCCCGCACCCCGCTGGTGGACGGCGCTCCCGGCATCGACATCGCTCCATCCGGCACCATCACCATTTCCCGGCCCGGCTCCTACCACCTTGCGGACAACCTCACCGTTTCCTCCGGCGACGGCATCGCCGTCAAATCGGACAATGTCACTCTGGATCTGCTGGGCTTCTCCATCCTCACCACCACCGCGGGCGGCTCCGGCAGCGGCATCAGCATCACCGGATCCAAAAACGTGACCGTGAAAAACGGCCGCATCGCATCCGGCTACACCTTCAATGGCACGACATTCACCGGCAATGGATTCACCTACGGAATCCATATCATCGAAAACTCCGGAAACGTCTTCCTGAACCATCTCTCCGTCCGCGGCGTGCAATCGCACGGGATGTACGGCGGCCCCGACGAAAACATCGTGGTGGAATCCTGCACCGTCGATGTCGCCGGAGGGCAGGGCATCACGGCGACTCTCGTGACCGGAAGCACGGTCAATCTTTCCGGCGGCATAGGAATCTCGGCGCGCCAGGTCACCGGCTGCCGCGCCATCAGCCAGGGAAGCGTCGGCATTTCGGCAACCCAGGTCCATCGTTCCTACGGCCGGACGCTTCTCACCTCCGGAGTTGCCGGGGGCATCAGCGCTGAAATCGTCTCCGGCTCCATTGGAATCAGCGGCGCGGCCGCCGGCATTACCGGAAGCAGGAGCGTCTCCGATTCTTATGGTTACAGCAACGGAGACAACAGCACATCCCGTGGAATCCATTCGGCCGGCAGCGTGCAAAACAGCACCGGAGTTTCGGAGGGCAACAACGGAACCGGCATCACCGCGCGGATCGTACACGGCAGCAGGGGCAGTTCACAGAGCAACCACGGCATTCTCGCCGAACAGCTGGTCTCCCACAGCGAAGGGCTTTCCACCTCCGGATCCAACGGCAACGGCATCCATTCCCTGGGATCGGTGGATCACTGCCACGGAACCCGCAATTCGGCTACCGGCGTCGGCAGAGGCATCTACGCCGTGGAGTCCGGTGGCCGGGTCTCCAACTCCACCGGAATCTCGAACAGGGACCACGGAATCCAATCCATCGCGGTCATTGGCAGTTCCGGCTACGCCATGACCGGCGGGGGCGACGGGATCAATGCCACCTTCGTCACCCACAGCATCGGAAGCCGCCAATCGAACGAAGCCGGCAGATACGGCATCACCGCCAGCCGCGCTGTCGGCAGCATTGCCACCCAGGGCGAAAACATCACCCAGAAATTCGACATGCCCTGAAGCTCATGTGCCGTTTCTCCGCCCTCCTCCCCGAAGAGCAAGGGAGCGCGGGCATCCCCCGTTCCCCGGGTTCAAAAATATGCCGCACGGCATATAGCCGGATCGCGCCCGGCCGGGCATGATGCGGCCTTTTATGAAATCTTCTCCCAAAGCCCGGCGCACCGGCCACTGGTCCGTTTCCCTCCTCCTCATCGCCTGCTCCACCACCGCCCGCGCGGCGGACATCACGTGGAACACCAACGCCGGCGACTGGCACAACCCGACGAACTGGACTCCCCTCGGTTTGCCGGATGATACGAGCCACGTGCGCGTCGGCGGCCCGGCGGCCGTCAACATCAGCTCGGCCGATGCGTTTTCCCTCGGGGCGCATGTCGGAAATGTCGACGGCCCGCACGTCGTCGTCAGCGTGATGAACGGGAGGACGTGGAATAATGGTGGAAACCTCCTGATCGGCACCCTCGGTGTTTCCGGTTCCGGCGCGGTCAACGTCATCGGCGGCTCCACCGTTCATACGCACTCCTTCGGCAACATCGGAGGCGTTGGCGCCAACGGGACTCTCAATGTTCTGGGCTCCGGCTCTCTCTGGACGGACGCCGGGACCCTCTCCGTCGGCATAGGTGGAAACGGCATCCTGTACATTGCCGACGGCGGCCGCGTCGAGTCATCGCAGGGCTACATTGCCACAAGCTCCTCCGACAGCAGCGGCGAGGTGACCGTGACCGGAACGGGCTCCGTCTGGAAGATCAGCAACTCGCTCACGATCGGCCATATGGGAAGTGGATCCCTCACGGTTTCCAACGGAGGATTGGTGGAAAGCGCGAATGTCTCGAACTCCGTCTTCAGCCTCGGCGAGGCGAGCACCATCGATCTTCTGGGCACCGCCGCCGCCCGCGGGGAACTTCGCACGGGCTACATCAGAAGGATTCCGTCGTTGGAACAACCAATCCTCCTCAACTTCGACGGCGGCATCCTGCGGGCCACGGAAAACGGCGAACTCATCCGCGATTTCACCCCCGGCTCCGTCACCATCCAGTCCGGCGGCGCGTTCATTCACACCAATTACGAAAACACCATCCCCATCGGCATGACGGGGTCCGGCGGCCTCACCAAAACCGGCGGCGGCACGCTGGCACTCTCCGGCACCAACACCTACGCGGGGATCACGGAAGTTCGGGCAGGCACCCTCGCCGTCAACGGATCGCTCCAGGGAACCGGCGGGGTGACGGTATACGACGGCTCCATCCTGCAAGGCGACGGCAGCATCGCCGGGGAAACCGAGATCTACTGGGGCGGCAGACTGTCCCCCGGCAACAGCACCGGAGAGCTTTTCGCCGATGACATGACCTGGCACGGCGGCGGGGAATACTTCTGGGAAATCGACGACGCGCGGCACGACCACGTCCGCCTTTCCGGAACCCTCGACATCCAGTCCGATCCGGGCACCCCGTTCCAGATCGGCCTCCATTCCCTCCTCGCGGCGGATGCCGGCCCGCTCGCTTCCTGGAACCCCGGCATCAACCAGGAATGGATCATCCTGACCGCCTTCGGCGGCATCGACGGGTTCGAGCCCGCGAACTTCTTCATCGATGACTCCGGATTCGCGGACTACAACGACCTCGCGGGCGGCTCCTTCCATCTCGGCGTGGTGGATGTTCCCATCAGCGGCAGCATCCCCGGCTACAGCAACCTGGTGCTCCATTTCACCATCCCGGAACCCTCCGCCGCCCTGCTCGCCGCGCTCGGTTGCCTCTCCCTCGGCGCACGGCGGAGATCATAGTGGAATGAAGCAACCGAGGCAGGGACGGCTCTCCGAGCGTTCCCTGCCACGCCCCGGACGAAAAAGACATGGCGAGCGGCCTTGAAGACGGATATCTCATTTTCCAACAAAAGGGAGATGGGGAAATCCTCCGCCGCCAACAAATGAACACCGTCACTCACGCCCTGGCCCCGGTTCTGTTGATCCGCTGGATCGCGGGAAAGCGGAGTTGGCCTGGCGGAAAAAATCTCATCCTCATCGGGATCGCGGGAGCCCTGCCGGATTTGCTCAACCCCCACCTGAGCCTGGAGGCGCGAATGGCGAGCTGGTCCCATGGACTTCCCTGCTGGATGGCATTCACCCTCGTTCTCGCGGGGGTTTCCCGATGGAAAAGCGATGCGCTCGCCCCCGGGATCGCCGCCGCCATGTCCCTGGCCTATCTCTTCCATCTGATCTGCGACGCCATTTCAGGAGGGATCGACTGGCTCCATCCCATCGGAAGCCTGGCGTGGGGAGCCTACTGGGTATCCCCGCTGCTATGGATTCCCCTGGATGTTTTCCTGATTCTGGCGGCCTACGCCACCTTCCGCGCTCTTCCGAACTACCGGAAGGCCCGGGCAAAGGCGCGGCGATGATTTCCGTCACGGCGTTTTGTGAAAAGTCGCGGCCGTTCTCGAGGCGCATGAATTCAAGGAGCGTGGGCGTCCCGCCCACTTGAGCAGGCATGTGGGCGGGACGCCCACGCTCCTTGATTCGTTGCTATAAAGAAAATCAGATCTTCATGAGATCCGCCTCTTTCGCCGCGGCGTGCTCGTCCACCTTTTTGGTGTAGGTGTTCGTCAGCTCCTGGACTTCCTTTTCAAAGGTCTTCTGGCCGTCCTCGGTGATGACGTTGTCCGCCTTCATCTTCCTGGCGGCGTCCATCCCGTCCTTGCGGACGGCGCGGAGGCGGACCTTCGCCTCCTCGGCAAGCTGCTTGATCAGCTTCACCATCTCACGGCGGCGCTCCTCGGAAAGCTCGGGAATCGGGACGCGGATCGAGCGGTCCGCCGCCGCCGGGTTGAGACCCAGCTTGCACTCGCGGATGGCGCGTTCGATGTCCCGCGTGGTCGAGGGATCGAACGGCTGGACCACGAGCATGCGCGGCTCCGGCGAGTTGATGACCGCCAGGCTCTTCAACTTGCTGACCGCCCCGTAGGCATGCACGTGGACGTCCAGGTTTTCAATGAGCGCGGGGCTGGCCTTGCCCGTGCGGACTCCCGCGAATTCGTGGGTGAGATACTCCACGCATTTGGTCATCGCTTCTTCGACTTCGAGGATGGCTTCGTCTGGATCCATGATGTGGGGGGTGGGTTGATTCGTTTATTCGCCGTGAACGAGGGTGCCGATGGGCTGGCCCCGGAGCGCCTGGGAGAGATTCCCCGCCGGGCCGAGGTCAAAAATGATGATCGGCACGTGATTGTCGAGGCAGAGGCTGAAGGCGGTGGAATCCATCACGTTCAGGCGTTTGGAAAGACATTCCTGGAACGTGACCGTTTCGTAGCGCTTCGCGTCGGGATTCGTCCGCGGATCGGAATCGTAAACACCGTCCACCTGCGTGGCCTTCAGGATCACATCGGCGTCCATCTCGCTGGCGCGGAGGGCGGCGGTGGTGTCGGTGGAAAAAAACGGGCTGCCGGTGCCCGCGGCGAAAATGACAACCTTGCCATCGCCGAGCTGGCGCTCGGCCTTCCGGCGGATGAACGGCTCCGCCACGTTTTTCATCTCGATGGCGGACTGCACCACGCAGGACACCCCCTTGTGTTGCAGGGCGCCTTCGAGCGCGAGGGCGTTCATCACCGTGGCCAGCATGCCCACGTAATCGGCGGTGGCGCGGTCCATGCCGCGCGCGGACGCCTTCGCCCCCCTCCAGAAATTCCCTCCGCCCACCACGATGCCAAGCTCCAGCCCGGCGGCAACCGCATCGCGGATCTCCCCGGCGATGCGCTCCACGATTTCCGGCGAGATGTTGTCGGTCGATCCGGGTTCCCGGAGCGCTTCTCCGCTGAGTTTCAGTATGGCGCGTTTGAACGGGCGGGGATCTCGTGATGGGAGGGTCATGCGGTGCGGGTTTCCGGGCGAATCAAAACGGATGGCCGCCATCCATGAAAAGGGAAAAGACCGGTTAGTTGCCCGTTTGGGCCGGACGGACCTCGAACGTCACCCCGAGATCGCGCAAACCGGCCTTTCCTTCGTCGGTCCCCTCCACTTCCACGGTGACCGTGAGGGGCTGGAGCTGGGGGGCCTGATATTCCTCCAGCGTTTTGCGCAGCGCCACGATCGCCAGCCGCAGCACCTGGCGGCTGGTGAGGTCCACCTCCGGCGGAATCGAGAGTTTCCCTACATCGAGCCGCACCAGGAGCCCCTCTTCCGTCATTTCGCCGGAAATCCCCACATCGCAGAGCACAAGCAGGTTCGCCTCCTTCACATCGTAGTTCGGGTGGTTGGTGGGAAACGCATGCGGCGTGCGGATGGCATCCACCAGAACCTCCGGGAAAGCGCCGGTCATCGCCATCGGGCGCGGACACACCGCCGCCTGAAGCGCCTCCCCGATTTCGGAAATCGCCTCGTCGCCATCGGTGCCGTGGAGGCTGAGCGGCTCATACACGGGAACCACGGTGATGGTCGAAGCTGGCAGCGCCGTGACGAACCACAGGGCCGCGAAAAAACCGGAAAGCATGCGTTTCATGGCCTACAACCTGCCCCGGACCGCATCCCCGGGACCAGCGCAAAGACGGAACGGGAAAAAGATCCCCGGCCTCCACCGCTTGCAGGGAAATTCGGCCTGTGCCGTAATCCCTTCATGAGACGAACTTTTCTTCTCGGAACCGCCAGCCTGGGTTTGGCATCCTTGGCGGGCTTGGGCTTGTTTCTCCGGTCCAACCGCCCCCCGGGTGTTTCGGAAACTTCCGGCTGGACGGTGACCATCGAAGAAGTGCTCGACCTTGCCGAACGCTACACCATTCACGAATGGACGGCCACCGGAGCGAATGTTTTTCATGGCATCGATCCCGACGGCATTCCGGTGAACACGCCCGACGAGCACTATCAACCGGAAGACCGGGATGGAGGCTGGTGGACCACGCGGGGAATCAACACCGGCATCCCCTACAAATGGGGCGGCTTTGATCTTCCGGAGGAATTCGACGCCGGACTCCGGGCCGGGCTCTATGCCGGGGACGCCTACACCGGGGAAAAACGCCGCCTGCTCGACGACGCCGTGAGCAACCACGCCGTGGGCATCGACTGCAGCGGTTTCGTTTCCCGGTGCTGGAAACTGCCGCGCAGCTACTCCACCCGGGAACTGCCCTCGCTCTGCGATCCTGTCGGAGATTGGTCCGGATTGCGCCCGGGCGACATCTTCAACACCCACAATGCCCACGTCCGCCTCTTCGTCGGCTGGGCGGATGAAGCCCGCACCCGCGCCGTCACCTACGAAGCGTCCCACAAGGTCCTGCGCGCCGAATACGATCTCGATGACTTGCGAGCCAACGGCTACAGCGCCTGGCGGTATCCGGGCCTGAAACCGCAGTGATCGCACGAAGCCGGAACGCCCTCCCCGCAAAGCGCCTCATTGGGAGGTGCCGGAAACGACAAGAAGTGAGTGCTGGCTGTGGTGTTCATCCATCACCCGCGACGGGCGGAGGTTCATGTGCATCAAGCAATCGGCGCAGGAACGCGCCGAACCGGGCATCCGTCACCCGGCGTTCCCTGCGGCCCGTGTCCACCCGGTGAACGACGACCAGATCCAGCCTGGGAATCACGACGATCAAATGCCCGCCAAACCCGCGGGCGGAATAACTTCCTTCCGGCAGGGTGACACCCGGGAAATGCGATCCATCCCGGGAAATCCACCAATAGTAGCCGTAACCTCCCGTGTTCCCGGCTGAGGAATGGGAAACCAGGCTGTCGCGCACCCAATCCCCGGGAACGATTTGTTCATCATTCCATTTTCCCTCCCGCAGATATAACAAACCGAACCGGGCCAGATCCCGGGCGCTCATGCGGAACGGATATGCGGGGTGGATCGAATCCGCCCCGGTGACATATCCGCCATCCGCAGGCTTGTAATCCTGCATGCCGATGGGAATGGCAATGCGCCGGTGGAATTCCTCGTGGATGCGCTTCCCGGTCACCTGCTCGTAGATGGTTCCCATCGCGTTGAAATCCCAATTATTATAATACCAAAACTCTCCCGGTGGATGGCTGTGCCGTTCCGGCCGCCTGGCTTTCATGGCGGCCGTCTCATACAACGCCGTGTGATAGATTCCGGAGCGGGACTTCATCAGATCATGAACCGTCGCCTGCTTTTCGGCATCGCTCAGCGAGGGCTCGTTGTCGTCGATTCCCAGCTCCTTCATCGTCCACTCCAGTTTCAATCTTCCGTTCTCCACTTCGATTCCGCACAAGGCGCTGAGCAGACTTTTCCGGATGGAATGGACATTGAATTTCTTATCCACCGCTCCCCAGGAATCCAGAATTTTCCCCCGGGTGACGATCACCACCGCCTCCGTATCCAATGTTTCCGAAAACGCCCGCGCCTCGCCAAGTTTTTCACGGGACCACCCCGCGGAGACCGCCTCTTCCCCGGACATCCGCTCCCATTCCTCGCCCGGAAAGGGCGACGCCATCAATCCACCGGCAAACAGGAAAAGAACGGCGAAGAGCACGCACGCACTGAGGACCGCATATCTTTTCAATACGAGGCCGGTGAAATATATGAAATTCATGGGGATTTGGAACAAACAGGGTTCGCATCGGCTCACGGAAAAACGGAAGCGGGCAGGCAAACTACGCGCCCTGCCGCCTCCTTCCTTCAACGCGCGGTTTTTCCCCGATTCGGCGCGCATGCCCCGCGAACATGCTCAGCATGCCATACCAGTATTTCCCACCTCCGGATTTCCCCGTATGATCGGGGCATGAAGAAACTGAAATTCATCCATCAGAGTTCGGGCATGCATTGGGTTGGCGACGGCTTTCCCGTGAAATCCGTATTTTCCTATCAGGAATTCGGCAGGGAACTCGATCCCTTCCTGCTGCTCGACCACGCGGCTCCCCATGAATTCACGCCCACCGGAAAACGGAGGGGAGTGGACGCGCATCCCCACCGGGGTTTCGAGACGGTGACCCTCAGCTTCCAGGGAGAAGTGGAGCACCGCGACTCCAGCGGAGGGGGAGGGAAAATCGGCCCCGGAGACGTGCAATGGATGACCGCCGCCAGCGGCCTGCTGCACGAGGAGTATCATTCCGAAGACTTCGCCCGGAAGGGAGGAACCTTTGAAATGGCCCAACTCTGGGTAAACCTCCCCGCCAAAGACAAGAGCGCCCCGCCCCGTTACCAAACGCTGTTGAAGGCGGACATTCCCGTCGTCGATCTGCCCGGCGATGCCGGAACGGTGCGTGTCGTCGCGGGGGAATTCGATGGCCGGAGCGGCCCGGCGAAGACTTTCACACCGATCGATCTTTGGGAAATCCAGCTCTCCTCCGGAAAGTTCGCGCAATTGCCCGTCAAGGAGGGGCATACCACCGCTCTGCTGGTCCTGCGGGGCGGGATCGTCATCGATGGAGATCGCGAAGCGGGGGAAGGCGCGCTCGTCGTGTTCGAGCGGGAAGGCCGCGACCTCGCATTTCAGGCCATCGCGGATTCCCGGCTCCTGCTGATGAGCGGGCAGCCCCTCAACGAGCCCGTCGTGGGCCACGGCCCGTTCGTCATGAACAGCCGTGAGGAGATCCTCCAGGCCTTCCAGGATTTCCAGGAAGGAAAGATGGGCAGCCTCTGACAAATCCGGAAGTTTTCCGGACGGACGGAAAATGGCTGGCACAGGAGCCTTCCGGGAGCGAGCATGCCGCCACCATGCCCGCCATCCCGGAAGCGCTCCAAACCTACATCGCCGGACTCAAAACCCATGACATCGGGAAAATCGGCTCATCTTTCTCGGACGACATCGTGTTCGTCACCCCGGCGAAAACCATGCACCGGCGGGAAATCCTCGATTTTCTCACCGCCCTCTACCGTGGTTTTCCCGATTGGTCCTACGATCACGACGAACTGCTGTTCCGTGACGACGGCATGATCGGCGTGAAGTGGAGACAGGGCGGCACCCATACCGAAACCCTGGAGTTTTCCGGGTTCCCCGGCGTTCCGGCCACCGGAAGAACAGTGAAAATTCCCGAACACTATTTTTACTACCGGGTCGTGGACGGGAAGCTGGCCGAAATCCGCCCGGACCCCGTGCCCGGCGGAGCCCCGCGGGGGATCTTCGAGCAAATCGGCGTGGAGCTGCCACCCTTGTGAGCCCATGCCTTTCGCGATCCTCACCACCGACAAGCCGGACAGCGCCGCACTGCGCGACCGCCACCAGGCGGCCCACAAGCTCTATCTGGACGAACACAAGCACCTGTTGCTCGCCGCGGGCGCGATGCTCGACGACGAAGGCTCCTCCGCCCACGGAGGCATCCTTCTTCTGGCCACCGACGACCGGAAGGAAGCGGAGGCCTTTGTGTCGGGAGACCCCTTCTCTCACTGCGGGCTTTTCGGCAGCGTCCGCATCACCCGCTGGCGCAAGGCGTTCTTCGACGGCCGGCGGCTGGTGGACCTTTGAAAAACCGCACTCAGTTTTTCCTCGCGTCAGGCGATCCGCTTTAGGATCGTAAGATCCTTCCCGCATCACCCGTCCCTCTCACACATGAAAGCAATTCCCCGCCTGCTGCTTCCCGGAATCTGGCTCGTCACGGCACAGGTGGCTCCCGCGACGAATCCATCCATGGGGCTTGTCACCCATCCGGTATATCTGGGAGCGCATTCCGATCCACAGGCCATTCCCCTCTCCGCCACCGCCGTGTGGCACAACTACGGATACGGCATCCACAAGGTCATTTCCCGGCCCCGCCCGTTTCCCGCGGGCGGCCTGATCACCGGGCAGGGCATTCATTATGACATGAATCTCGCCAGCGTCTTCGACATCCAGGTGGTGCCCGAAGACGGAACCATGGTTCCCGAATTGCCCGTGACGATCAAAGCGGGCCGGAGCGAAATCCCTCCCGGCTCGCCCTACACACGCGAGCAGGCTCTCGTCGCCACCCTTTGGAGCCTCATTCTCACCTCCCCCGGCAGCGAGGAGGCCCCCCTGACCGTCACCATCAATTCCCACGATCCGGAGTTTGGAAAATACGCCGGAGAATACGTCCTCGCACAGGATCAGACCTCCCTTCTCGTCGGGGAAATTCCCGGCAGCAAGCTCGTCCGTGATTCGCGGGGAGTGGTCTTCGTGCGTTTCGAGGAAAAGGCGGCGGCCAATCCTCCGGAAGAGGAAAAACACCCGCCGCAGCTCGCATTCGTCCCCCTGAGTGTGGGCGGAGGAGCTTCCGACGACGACCAGATCGCCCTCGTCCCCCACTGGACGGGCAACGAGCCGGATGCCGTGCCTCTCGGCCTCCTCTGGACGGCGATCCCGCGCGGAATGAACGTTCTGTCCGCGAAACGCGGGGAAAACGCCAACCCCCTGCACGTCGGCCGGCTTGACAGCCAGGACCTCTCCGCCGGCTCCACGGACATTTCCTTTTACGGCTTCACCACGGAAACCGAACCCACCGGCGAAGAGCGCCGCCTCTTCGCCACCGCCTGCCTCGGCATCCTCCACACCGCGGGAGTCACGGAAGAGAAACCCTTCACCCTCTCCTTCCGCGGAGATCCTGCGGACGCATGGGAAATCCTCGCCACCGACGGCTGGGAAACGGAAGAAAAAACCAGCGGCGGGGCAATCTGGCGGAAATCCTTCACTTCCACGGCCACAAGCATCCTCGGCTACCACACAACCCCGCGCAGCGACGGAGGCTGGTGGGTGGAAGCCATTCCAAACCCGGAGGGCGGAGCGGCGCTCCCTTCTTATTCACCACCCGGAAAAGTTCCCCCCCGGGAAAAGGGCGAAGAAGCGGAAGCCCCCTGAACGCGGCCCGCACCGGAACCGTCCCCTCATGCCCGGGCAGAAAAGGAAACCCGACCGGGCAAGGTTTGCAGCACGTCATCTGGCCATTCCCATCGGGGCCGTCTGGATCTTCCACGGACTTTACAGCAAAATTCTCGGAGGCATCCCCCGCCACGGACTCATCGTGGAGCGCATTCTCGGGGAAAACATCGCGGCAACCGCAACGCCGGTCATCGGAGTTCTCGAAATTCTCCTCGGCCTCTGGACATGCAGCCGCCTCATGCGGAAAACCTGCGCGACCGTCCAGACACTGGCCATCCTCTCCATGAACACCCTGGAGATTCTCCTCGCAAAAGACCTTCTGATTTCCCCCGCCGGCATGCTCACGCTCAACTTCACGTTTCTCGCGCTGGTCTGGTATTGGGCAGCCTCACCGGAACCATCCCGCCTGCCATAATCCGCAGGCCGCGAACAGGCACGCCAACGCGGCCCAAACCAAGGTGAACCAGAAATGGAGCGCCGTCTCCAGTCCCTTCCCCCGCCACAAATCCCGCGGATACACGAACCATTGGAAATACAACCGGATCGCCCAAAACGCCGAGAACGACCACGAAATCCATCCCCCGGCCCTGCTTTCCGTTAGAAACACCCGGGGCTCCAACAGGCACGGCAGCCCCATCAACACCAGCACCAGGCAGATGAAAAACGCATGCACCCGGAAAATCGCGGCGTTCGCCGGAGTCATCCGCGCCTCGTCCTCCCTCCACTTCAACCGGCGGCTGATCGGCACGTGAAGAATTGCCAGAAAAATCAATCCCGCGCCCGCGACCCGCAACAAGACTGTTAGAAACTCCGTCATGCCGCCCGCAACACAAACACCCGCACGAACGGAGACGCGGAATTCATCCTCCCTGGCAAATCCCGCGCGTTCCCAGCACCGCCGCCAGCCCGCCGGACTGTGGAAATGCAGGAAGCCCGGCCCGAAGGCGATGAAGTTCGCCGCGTCCCGCACATGCTCGGCCAGAATCACCCGCCCATCCGCTCCCAGCACCCGTTTCGCCTCCGCGAACCACGCCCCGCGTTCGCCCTCGCTCCGCAGTTCGTGAATCGCCAGCAAGCCCCAAACCACCGCCGCCGATCCGGATTCGACCGGCCAGGAATCGTAGCGCGCCGCGACGGTTCCCTCCACCGGAGGAAACATCCTCCGCGCGCGCCGGATCGATCCCTCCGTCATGGTCTCCTCGTCGAAATGATCCAAAACCACCCACTCCACCGCCGGGAGGTTTCCTTTCAATGCCGCCGACGCTTCATCGAATCCCGAATGACAAAACACCATCCGGCCCGGCGCCGCTCCCTTGAGAGCTCTTCGCGTCCATCCCCACCGGTAAAGGTCCGACCGGTCATAGATGAAATGGGAAACCCCCAGCGATCCCAAAAGAAAATACAAAGCCCCCGCCAAACCAAGCGCCCCGCAAACCCTCAACCACCCCACCTCCGCCCCCGCGCAAACCAGCACCCCCACCAGCGCCACAACAAAAACCGGCCAATTGAACCGCGCGATGGCCAGCATTCCCTGCCACCTTCCCCGCCCGTTCATGCTCCACCTCCCGCCCGGACGACCACTCCTCTTTCCCAACGGTAGTCCACGTTCTCCACCGCGAACGCATTCGCCAGCACCGGCTTGTGCTCGCGCAAAATCCCCTCTCCGAACATTCCGACCCGCCAGTGATTCACCAGCACCGGTCTCGGTTTCCAGGACGACCGCCCGCCCTCGATCACCACGAACGAACCGTCGCCTTGCGGGCTGAAAGTAAATGGCATCGGCCCCGCAAAACGCCGCGCCGTCCGCCAATCCGGAAATGGCGAACCCTCCGGGGGACTCTCCGGAGACGTGCCCGGCTCGAAACAAATCTCCAAACCCGGAGCCCCGCCGGGAGGGCATGTCTCCAGCCGGATCTCCCTTCCGTCGTCCTCCATCCGCAATTTCACCAGCCGGTATTTGTAGCCCGTCATCAGATTTCCCAGCCACACCATCCGCCGTTTGTCGGTCTCGCTTCCGAGAATTCTCAAGCCCCTCCTCCTTCGCCCCGATTCATCCGCCAGCCGCGTGAAAACCCGGTAGCCCGCCAGGAAGAAATCGTTCCCCAAAAACTCCGGAAACCCCGCGGGCCGCAACTTGCGCGTCCACACCAATGCCACCGTCACAAAGCCCGATCCCTCATGCGAATCGATTTCCAATCCCTCCGGAACCAGCGGCCGGAGCGCGTCCTCCGGGAAAGCGAACGAAAGCGCCACCACCCGCTCGAAGCGGGCCACCACGGGAAACGGATGCCGGCGGAGAAAACGCATGGTTCTCAGGATTCCACCCGGCTGAGCACTTCGCCATCCGCC
>CAZVSA010000024.1:0-3361 GCA_964629955.1 uncultured Luteolibacter sp. | reverse complement strand
CCGCTGCTCTATGGCACCACCTCGCTCTTCCTCGAGCACTTCGCCATCCGCCAGACGGGTCCGCAGGGCATCCCCCGGTTTCGCATCCGCGGCGGATCTCAAAAGCCCTCCATCCGGGCCGTAGGTGATCGAAAATCCCCTCTGAAACGCGGACTCCGGGCCAAGGGCACGCAGAAGCACCCGCTGCCGCGCGAGCTGCGCTTCCCTGCGTTGCAGTCGGTCCTCCACCAGTTCCTCCAGCCGTCCGCGCCGGGCCTCCAGCCACTCCAGCCGCCGCTCGATCACCTTCGCGGGATGCCGGGAACGATGGACGGCCCGCGCCTCCGCAAGCCTCGCCCCCGCGTCCCGCAGTCCCGCCCGCACCGCCCTGTGCATGCGGTCCCGCAATGTGTCCAACCTCATCACCGGCTCGCGCAGGAGTTTTTCGGAATCCCGGTGCAAAGGGCTCCGCTTCAAAGCATCCAACGCCGCCCTCGCCGCGAGCAATTGTTGCCGCGTCACCCGTTCCATCCTCCGGCGGAGCTGCACCAGCCGGGCCGCCGTCTCCGCGCCATCCGCCACCGCGAGTTCCGCCGCGGCGCTTGGAGTGGGAGCCCGCAGGTCCGCCGCGAAATCCGCGATGGTGAAATCGATTTCATGCCCCACGGCGGAAATCACGGGAATCGGGCACGCGGCGATGGCACGCGCCACCACCTCCTCATTGAAACACCACAAATCCTCCGCCGATCCTCCGCCACGCCCCACGATCAGCACATCACAACGGGGAAAACCGAACGCCTCCGGCCGGCCCATCGCCTCCACCCCGCGGGCGATCTCCACCTCCGCTCCCTTGCCCTGCACCCGCACCGGGAACAACACCGGCTGCACCCACGGCGCGCGCCTCCGCAGCACGTTCAGAATGTCCTGAAGCGCCGCCCCCGTGGGCGAAGTCACAATCCCGATCACCCGTGGAAAAGCCGGGATCTTCTTTTTCCTCTCCGCATCGAAAAGCCCCTCCGCCTGCAACTTCCGCTTCAGCGCCTCGAACTTCGCCGCCATGTCCCCCGCGCCGGAACGCTCGGCCTTCATCACCACAATCTGCAACTGCCCGCGCGCCTCATACACGCTCGCCTCCGCGAACACCCTCACCTTCACCCCCTCCGCCAGGATCTCCGCCCCCTCCCGCCTCCGCGCGCCGAACATCGCGCATTGGATCTGCGCCCCCTCATCCTTCAGCGAAAAATACCAATGCCCGCTGCCCTGTTTCCTGAGGTTCGAGATCTCCCCCTCCACCCACACCTCGCCCACCTGCACCTCCAGCAGGTTTTTCATCCTGCGCAACAATTGCGTGACGCTCAGCGCGGACGGTTCCGGCGGCTTGGGTTTGGTGAAAAGATCCACGCGCGGATCATGAACCCCGGCCGGAGTTTTCCCAGCAGGAAAGCAGCCCCCTTCGCCGCCACGGGCCGTACACGGTCCCGGGACGGAAGCCCGCGGATTTTTTGAAACCCGTCGGACCCCCGCCCCGGGGAACGCGCCGATTCCCGCGCGCATTTTTCCTCGAACCAGTGATCTTGTCCGAACCTTGGATCAGAAGTGAAATTGCACGAACACCCTGGCGTTGTTGTGATAGTGCGGGCGATAGTAGCACCCGTTCACATAGTAATA
Source organism: uncultured Luteolibacter sp. (assembly GCA_964629955.1). Taxonomy (GTDB): domain Bacteria; phylum Verrucomicrobiota; class Verrucomicrobiia; order Verrucomicrobiales; family Akkermansiaceae; genus Luteolibacter. The sequence goes on along the minus strand of CAZVSA010000024.1, from coordinate 1,714 downwards.
GGGAATTCCGCTGCGATAGACCGTGCGATACCCGCGGGGCAGAACCGTGATGTGGCGCGGCGCGTGGTACACATGGTGGCGGTAGTGGGGGGCGTGATGCACGTGCCGGTGATGGGAATGATGCCTGTGATGGCCGTGCGCGTGCCGCCCCGCATGATGGTGATGCCCGTGATGATGTCCCGCGGACGATCCCCCCCGATGGTGGTGGGGGTGACCCCGGTCCCTGCCGGGGCGGGCATCGGCGGCGGGCATCGCAAAGCCGAAAATAGCCGCGGGCAGGATCAGATAGCGCAGAAGGCGCGAACGAAGGCTGGTGGTTTTTCTATAAGATGTGGAGTTCATGACAGTGTTCCTTTTCTCGCATCATAAGACCGGACTTCTCCGGAGATTATTCAGGAAAAAAACACCGGCCCGCCATCCGCCGGATCGTTCAACGGACCGCGGAAAACCCCGTCGCGACCAGATATCGGGATTTCACGCCGTCAGGAACTGTTAGAGAACCTCCGGCGGCCTCCTCGGACGCGGCCCTGGCGGCAACCCACACGGGATCCGCCCGGAACGATGTGAAGGAAGCCTCGGCGGCTTTCACTTCGTCGTGCGCGAGGAAGTACACCAGCGTGTTCCCGGCTCCGGGCTGGCCCTCCACGGGCGTGAAGTAACCCATGTTCGTCATCCCGTGTTTCCCGAAGAGTTTGGTCGTGTGATCACGAAAGCGGGCGAGAAGCGCGTCGAGCCGCCCGTCCACCGTGGTGTAGGTTCTCAATTCAAACAGGCGGGTGACACCCTCCGGAGCGGCGGTGAAGGGGAAGGAAAAGTCCGTGGGTTCCAGAAACCATTGGTCCACTTTCTCCACAAGCTTGCCGTCGACCTCCGAAGCGTCGCGGGCCGCGATCCAGTCCGGATCGGAGCCGAAGGCCTGCCACGAAGCCTCCCGGGCTTCCTTGTCCGGATACGACAGAAGGAAAACGAGCTGCTCCTTTGAATCGGCGGCAACCTCCACGGGACGCCAGTATCCCACGTTGGTCATGCCATGCTTCTCGAACAGAGCCAGCGTGTGATCCTCGAAACGCTTGAGCAACGCGTCGATTTTCCCGGGAGCGGCGTGGTAGGTCCGCATTTCGACGAAAGACGGTTTTCCGGATTCCTCCTCCGCATGAAGGACGGGAAAAACGGCCAGCGCCGCGGCAAGCAATGGAACAACGGGGATTTTTTTCATCGGCCAAGCGTCGCCGCCGGTCCCGCGGCTGGCAAACCGGAAATGCACAACGGAAAATCCCTTCCGGCCCGCCCGGCTGGAAACGTCGTGCGTGTCGGATGCCGCGGGAAATGAATGCAAACATCTCATGGGAAATTTCATTTTGGCATTGATGCATTTGGCCAAAACAGATAATGGCCGGGTACATCGGCGGGGCTCCGCGTCCATCCATCCGGGCCAGCCATGCGATTCCACAATTGCACCCCCTCCTGCCATGAAACCCAAAGCTCTCGCCGCCGCGCTGCTGCTCGTTCTGTCCGTTTCGCCTCTCGCCGACGACTACGCCCCGCCGCTGCTGGAATTCTCCTCCGGCCTGCCCGGCACGCAGGTCCGCCTCGCCTGGCCCTCCGAGGCCGGCCTGCGCTACCGCATCGAAAAATCCGCCACCCTGCAAAACGACGGCCCCGGCGGCTGGAAACAAATCGACCTCGTCGAAGCCACCGGCAACGAAGCCGAATG
>CAZVSA010000023.1:6801-23509 GCA_964629955.1 uncultured Luteolibacter sp. | reverse complement strand
CATACCACCGGAACCACGGATACCCGGGGGTATGGAACCAGTGCATTCCCGGTTCCGTGACTTCGATCTTGAACCAGTCTTCGTCGCCGGTGGTTTGGAGCGTTCCGGGAATATCCGGCTGGGTGACGGGGGTGGCCGTGGAGAGGGTATTGCCGTGATCGCCCGCCTGCGCGGACATGACGGTTGCCAGAAGGACGGAGAGGAGAGAACGGATCGATTTCATGGTGATGCAATGGGATTGGTGGTTCCGCAAGAAGGACGCGGCGGGTTGCGGGACTTGCGGAAATTTCCGCATGAAAATTCCGGACCGCCCGGGAGAATGATTTCTCCCCCGAAAGACAAACGAACCGCAGAGACGCGAATGGCGCGTGGATCAGGCGGATTGCTCAATTGCTCAGGGTTGAGGCAGGGACGGCTTTCCGCAGCCGTCCGGCGGGGGGAGGCCCGCGAGGAATATCCGGCTACAGAAGGCGAATCGGGCTTTCCCCCGCCGGACCTTTCGGAGAATCATGGAGCCGGATCAAGCGCGCCATCCGATGAAAGTACGGATCGCCAGGATCTGATCGGCGGATTCCGCTGCCACGTCCCGGAGTTGTAGCGGCGCTATTTCCCCGGAGTGCCGAACACCGCGTCCGGCCCGGCGAGGTGGCTTGCCAGCACTTCGTCCGCGGTCAGCGCCTTGTCGTAAAAGCGAAGTTCGTTGTAGTAGCCGGAGAACATCGGCCCGTCCCGCAGCGTCCGGCCCAGCCAGTTGTTGATGTCTCCGTAGTTGTCAAGGAAGCCGGGCGGCATTGCGCTCGACGCGAGCTTGTAGCCGTCCAGATAGAGTGTTTGTGTGCCGCCCGGCCCGGCAAAGTGATCGTCGGGATCGAGCACCAGGATGAAATGCCGCTCTTCGCCCAGTTGGAGATCCATTTTCGAATCGGCGATCCACTCCCCGGAGCCGAGATTGAGGAAACTGATCACATCGTTGACCCGATTCCTGGGAATCAGACCGATGGCGGCATAGTTGTCTCGCCTGGTGCTCGATACTCCCTCACCGTCGATGCTCCGTTCGAAGCGGAAAATGCATGCGTAAGTGTGCCAGTTGGCAGGTTGGCACCAGACCTCGAAGCTGGCTCTGCCTTTCAACCCCGCAACGATGCCATTCGGCAGATCGACGTAGGCATCGTCCGTGGTGGCGTTGGATCTCTCGCCGCGGTTGCGTGAAAGATCGAGCTGGCCACCCGTGAAACGCGCGGTCGGCTGGCCGGGATCGATGAGTGTCCCGTGCGCGCTGCCGATGGAATCCTTCACATCGCCATTGAAGGACCACCGGTGTTTCGGCGGCGGCGGCGTTGCGGCGAGAGGATTCGGATTCGGCAGGAACTGGCCGGGAGCGAGCGCGCGTTTGGTGATCCGCACTTCCGAAATGGGGCCGGTCCATCGTTCGGAAGCGTCGGAGACGCCTGTGCCGATCAGGATGCGATGATTCGCGGGCAGGCGGCCCGTGACGCCGGGCACCCTGTCGTGGAGAAGATGGTCGAAGTAGATTCTCACCTCTTCCGTCCCGGCATCCCGCACCAGCGCCACATGGTGCAGCTTCCCGTCGCAGAGGGAAGTCGGCCGTTTTGAATCGGTAAGATCCACGCTCAGGCCAGTGTGACGCCATGCCAAACCGCTGGGGGGGGAAGTCCAATGACCGGCATGAATCTTGCCGAGAAGAATGGCTCCGGGAGTCCCCCATTGTTCCGCGTCCGATGCGATGATCGGGCTCAAGTTATCCCCGATATTCGTATGCGACACCACCGCCTCCAGCGTGAAGCTGCCCGCACCGAAATCGGAGACGGCAAGAGGCGTGGAGATATAGTCATCCGCGCCATCGAAGCGGAGGCTGCCGGACCGCGTCCATCCCGACGGCGAGGTGTCGCCCGCCCCGGCGTTCCTGTCGGCGAAGCCGTGGAGCGTGCCGTGGCGGCCATTGCCGGAGCGGTCGGCGATGGTGGTGCCGTTGCCGTCGGAGAAGTCGTAGTGGAGCAAAACATCCTTGGAAATCTCCCCGAAAGCCCTGGCCTGGGCCACACTGTCCGCGGACAGCCGGGCGAATGCCACTTTCGTTTCCTTGCCTTCCGCCAGGATCACCACGGCCTCGCCATCGAGCCGTATGAAAGCCGCCTGGATCGTTTTGCCGTCCTTGCTGGTCCAGGAGGGGGTCGTGTCCGCAGGTGGGGCAAAGAGTTTTTCCTTCAACTCCGCCAGCTTCTCCGTCGCCACGGGGTGATCGGGAATCGTTTCCAGCACCGCGGCGTATTCGCGGTTCGCCGTGGCGAGGTCTCCCCTTCTTGCCGCCGCGGAGGCGCGGGCGAGGCTGGCATCGACGTGTTTCATTTCGATCTTTTGGACCGAGGCCAGCGTTGCCGCGTGCCCCGGCTGGGCGCGGAGCGCCAGTGTGAAGCAGTTCATGGCCGTTTGCTCGTCGCCTCTCGCTTCCGCCGCGACGCCGCGGGCGTGGAATGCATCCGCTTGCCCGGCGGGGGTCAAAGCGGAGGCGTGGAGAATCAGGGAAGCGCAGGCAAGAAGCCCCATCACCGGTTTGCGGAAGGATTTCGCGTTCATGGCTGGTTTTGTCTGGAGTTCACGGAAAGGTTCATCGGTTCAACCGGGCATAGCCCCACCTGGGCGTGTCTTCGATCACGACCAGTCCGTGGCGGAATTCCCTGGCGGTGGTTCTGGCATTCTGATCTCCGAAGCGGGCGATGCGGATTCGATCATTGTCCCGGAAAATCCATTTTCCTTCCGCGTCGATCAATCCGCCCCCGGTGGGCGACCACGCCGCCGCCACGCCGGGGGAGACCCATGCGATCCGGTCGAACTCCGGTTCCACGACGGTCGAACCGTCTTTCCGCAACAGGCCATACCGCTGCTCCGGCGTCCGCGCGGAAATCAATCCACCGGCCAGCCGGTCTCCCCAGCCGTCGTAATAGGGTTCGTTCCAGACGGGCGGGGTGAGAGGCCTGCCCGTTTCGTCCACAAGCGCCCGCCGGCCGTTTTCCGTGTACTTCCAGCCTCTGGCCGGGCTGATTCTCCATATATGCTTGTTGTCCTCCGGCTCGGCGCGCTTCACCCAATCCGGAGTGCCGTCCACGTTTTTCACGATCCATTCCCCTCCCGCGTGGACCACCGCCGGGCCTTGCCCCATCCATGAAATATTTCGCGGGGTCGGATCGACCACCAGCCGCCCTTCGCGGTCGATCAGGGCGGCCATGTTGTTGAAATCCACTCTTGCAACATCGAGAAACACCTCGCCGCCGTCTTCCTCCGGTTCTCCCTGCCATTTTTCAAAACTCAATGCCCTGTCCCACACCGGAGCGATGGCCGTGTTTCCCTGAAGGTCGAGGTAGCCCCAGAGGCCGTCCTTCTTCACCGCCGCCAGACCCCGGTTGAAATCGAGCGCTTCTTCCCATTCCGTCGGCGATACGATTTTTCCATCCAGTCCGATGAATCCCCAGAGGCCGTCCTTTTTCACCGCGGCGCGGCCTTCGTGGAAATCGCGGGCTTCTTCCCATTGATCCGGGGAAAGCGGGTCCAGCTTCGTATCGACGTAAGTCCAGCCGCCCGGCTTGTGCAGCGGCGTGCGGCCTTCGTGGAAACCCCAGCCGTCCGGCTTTTGTTCGGCGGGCTGGGTGTGGCCCGTCTGTTCGCCTGACATCTTCATCAGCCGCCAAACGCCGTTGGGGCCGTCGTCCTGTGCCCACAACAGCCCTTCCACGGCGATGTTCCAGTTCCAGCGGAATGCCGCCGCACCGGGGAACCTCGCCTGCCTGCCGGTGGCGGGCTCGTACACGCTCAACAGCCTGCCGCCCGTTTCCCTCGGCTGGGAAATCACGATATGATCCGGCCCGTAGAAATCCACATACTCCGCTCCGGCCAAAGTGTCCGGGATGGCCGGTTCGCCGTTGATCCGCAGGATGCGCGTGGTGCGGCCTTCCCTTGCCCTCACCCATGGCGAAAGAAAGGACGTGCCGCGGCGGTCGGGCAGCACGGTTTTGCCGTCGCTTCCCAGAGTGCCCGAATCCACCGGCAGGACTTGCAGTTCATCCCACTTCGGCTCGATCACGATCCGGCCGGTCTGGTCCGCCAGTCCGCATTTGCCGTCCACCTTGAACCACACCCGGTCCGGAGAAAGAATCCGCGCGTCATCCCACGCCGGTTCCACCAGCACCTTGCCGGAGACATCCATCAGGCCATACTTCGGTGGCGTGGCGTAGGGGATGTGATCGCCCAGCCAGTTCCAGTTTCCGGCGGGCAGGTTGGCGAGGCGTTGGTTCACGCCGGGCATGACCGTTTCCCCATCGGCATCGACAATCGCCATCCGCAAGGTCGAGCCGTCGCGGCTACGGTAGGAGCCGCGTCCGGACGAGGAGATTTGCAGGCCGGCGGGAAGTTTCGGCCAGGCATTTCCACTTGCGGAAAACTCGTTGCCCCGGGTGTCCAGAATTACGGAACCCACTTGTGCATATCCCCCCCGATAGACAGGGATGATACCATGATAGTCGCGACCTCGCACCGAGACGCGATAAGTCTCCGCCGTTTGCCGGGATGGATTTCCATAAGAGAGAGAACCCGGCCACGAGCGGTTTCCGAAAACGGTTTCACCCTTCTTGTTGATGAAGAACCACTTTCTGGAAGTAGACCTGCGCGTGAATTTTCTGCCTGCACCATCGTATCCTTCGGAAACTTCTTCTGCAACCCGGAGCACCCCGGCCAGTCCTTCCGAGAACGGCCCCGCTTCATCCCATTCCGGGATCGCCACCACCTTGCCGGTGGTATCGACAAATCCCCACTTGTCGTCCCGTTTCACCGCAGCCAGACCTTCACTGAAATCTTTCGCTTCATCCCACTCCGCACTCACCACGAAGTTTCCATTCTGATCGGCGAAGCCCCACTTTCCGCCCGACTCCTTCCGGACCAATCCATCGTCGGACGGCGATGTTTTCTCCCCCACCTCTCCGGCAAGATGAGCCGCCCATTCCGCCCGCCTCTTTCCAGCCTCGGAAGCGGCAAGAGCCTCTCCGTTCAACCCCAAATGGATTCTGGTGATGTTGTCGGATGATTCATTCCGCAATGGCCCCAGATATCCCAGATCGAAGCGCCGGGCTTTCCAGAATTCCCCCTCACCTTGCAATGGGCGGGAAAGAACATTGCCGGACGTATCGATCAACCGCCATCCCGAGTGGGACTCACCTCCCCGCCGTACCATTGCAAGCCCCTCCGGAGCGAAATTGACCGCTCCGTCCCACACGGGCGGGACGATGACTTCTCCCGTGCGGTCGATGAAGCCGCGCTTGCCGTTGCGGGTGACGATGGCATGGCCGGTGAGCGAGAAACGCCAGGCGTCGTCCCATTCGCAGGGGATGGCGAGGGTGCCGGTGGCATCCACGTAGCCCCATTTGCCGTCGCGCTGCACGGGCGCGAAGCCGCGGATGAATTCCTGCACGTCGTCCCATTCCGGCGGGGTGATGATTTTCCCGTTGCGGTCGAGAAGGCCCCATTTCCCGTCTTTGCTTGCTTTGGCGGAACCATGTTCGGCGGAGAATTCGCGGATTTCGTCGAAGGCGGGAGCCTGCACAACCTCGCCCGACCGGTCGATGAGGCCCCACAGCCCGCCCGCCCGTACCCGCGCCAACCCGTTGTGCGAAAAGGGCAGCACTTCGTCGTATTGCGGCGGGATCGTCCACGACCAGCCTTTGTTCTCCCATTGCCCGCCGCCGCGCGGCCATTGCAGGAACACATGGCGCGGGGTGTTCAGGGCTTTTTCCTGACCGCTGGAGCGGGAGTAGAACTCTCCCCCATGCGGCTCGAAAACATCCGGGCTGTCGATGAGTTTCGGGACGTGGTTGTCGCGGATCCACGCCGTCCGGCCCAGTTGTCCGGGGAAGGATTCCTCCAGCCAGCCGGTGAGTTCCTCCCGGCCCTCCCGCGCGGCGAAAGATATGTCGAGGATTTCCGCGCCGGCTTTTCCGGCCAATTCGCTTGACTGGGCGAAGGTGAGTTTTTCCCGGCTCAGGCCGATGAAGCCGTCCGCACGGGGAACGATTTCCGCAACTTCCTCAAGGGCGCTTCGTTCGGCTCCGCCGCCGGTGACGAGATTGGTGAAGTATTCGTTGTTGATGATTTCGTTGACGATTTTCTGGTGGACGTGATGGGTTTCCTTGACCGGCCGTTTCGCCAGCCAGATTCCCAGAGCCCCGAGGATGAGCAGGGCCGCCGCGCCGAGGATGCGGATGTTGCGGTGAAGCGTTTTGTGGATTTGCAGGGAAGTGTTCATGATGGGAGAGGGTAAGATGGGCAGGGACGGACCTCCGGGCCGTCCGGTTGGGGGCGGATCGCATGGGGATGCGGGTGGGGAAGACAAAACGGGCCGCCCCCCGCCTGACCGCTCGGAGAGCGGTCCCTGCCTTTTGGAATGCCGCCGTTCATGGGACCACGGTGAGGTTCATTTTATGGAGTTTCAGGATGATGGTGTTCCACGTCCGCTGGTCGAAGAGGCCGAGGTTCATGTCGAAGGTGTAGCTGCCCGGCTCCTTCGGCGCGTAGCCGGTGAGATCGAAGGAGATTTGCCCCTCGCCGTTCACGCTTTCGTGGCCTTCGCGCGATTCGGTATCGAAATGCCAGGTGGTGGCGTGGTTGGCCTGGAGTTCCGCGATCTGGTCGGGGGCGAGAATGCCCGCGTCCCGGAGCAGCAGGTTGGAGGCGAGTTTGGTGGGTTCCGGGGTTCGGTATTCCGCGGTCAGATCGAACTGGAACTTTTCCCCCGCCTTGGCGGTTACGGAGATTTCCTTCGTTTCAGATGAGAAAACGGCAGGCGGCTGGATGGAGAGGAGTTCGATATGCCATTTCGCCGGATCGAGTTCCCATCTGGCGTAGGCGGGGAGGGTGGCTGCGATACCAAGCTGTTCAGAGGATTGATCGGGGTTCACCAAATACAGGTGGACGCCGATTTCATCAATGGTTGCGGGCCCATCGTGGATGAAGAATTCACATTCCGACAGCTTGCCGTTCCCCGGCGGCAAGAGTCGCGGGCCATTGTTGCCTCTTCCTTCGGTAGCTTGGCCCTTCGTATAGGGAGTGACGTCGGCGCGCAATCCTTCCAAACCGGGATTCTCATATTCAAGAGTCACTTTCACCCAGTCTTCGGCGACGTTGAGCACGGTCGGGTTCTCCGGGTCGGTGGAGAGCGGAGGATCGGTGGATATGATGCGGACCACGGGCCGGGGAGGGGGCGGTGGCAATGGAGCCCGCCAGTGGATGAAGACCGGGCGCGGGCGGCCGGGAGTGGTGACGGGGACGACTTCGGGAATGTCGATGACGCGGGGCTCTCCGGTGTGGTCCCGCGCCCAGAGGGTGGGCAGAAGTTCCAGCAATGCCTCGGTCTGCGCTGCGGGGCGGCGGCTCATGCTGCGATCCGCGCCCGCCAGATCGACGAGCAGGATTTCCCCCGCCACCTGCCGGGCCAGTTCTCCGGCCTGCTCCCACGTCACTTTTCCTTTGCTCACGCCGAGGAAGCCGGAGCCGTAGGGTTTGATTCCGTCGATGGCATCCAGATCCTGTCTTGTGATCTTCCCGGAGGCGATGAGATCGGTGAAAAAGCGGTTGTTGACGATCTCGTTGGCGACATCGGAGGTGGTATGGACTTCCTTTTCCCTGCGGGTGGCCAGAAACGCCGCGATGCCGCCAAGGATGAGAATTGCCGCGGAGCCGAGGATGAGCAGGTTGCGGTTCAGGCGGCGGTGGACCTGCACGGCGGTGGAAGCGGCCGGTTTCCGTGGTGCCGGTTTCTTCGGCTTCGGTTCCACGGCACGCTGCGTGTTTCTGAGGGCGGGCGGTTTCCAACCGGGAGACAAAGGCGAGGCGTCCGCGGCTTCCGGGTGCAGGACGATGGACGAAGAGCAGGCCGGGCAGGCGACTTCGGCATCGGTGGTCAGAGCGGCCACTTCCGCGTCATCAAAGGTGATGGGCTGAGTGCAATGGGGGCATTGGAATTCCATGGGAAGTCAGGAGTGAGAAACTGTCATGCAGAATGCATGATTCATGTCGAGCCACCGGGGGCAAGACCGGAAATGGCGGCACGGCGGGGTCCAGGAGGGTTGGCGGGAGGGAAGGCAGCGGCGGACGATTCGGGCGGGCATGGAAAAAGGACGGGCATGAAAAGGGAAAAAGCTTCGATCAGCGGGAAGACGCGTGGATTTGCGGATCTTGCGAAATTTTCGGAAAAAACTTTCACCGGGGAGAAACAGCCTTGGTGGCACCCCCTCTTCATGACGAATAAGCTTTTTACTTGAAATATGCCGGATTCCATGATTTTTTGAACCATGATCACCACCCTGACAGGGCGCAACCAGATCACGATCCCGGCCCGTCTGGCCGAAAGGCTGTGCCTGAAGCCCGGAGCCCGCATCGAGTGGCTGGCAGGCGATGCGCCGGACGAGATCCATTGCCGGATTCTTCCCGATCCGGCCCGTCTTGCCCGCGAACTGCAAGGAGCAGGGCGGAAATACCTGCGGCCGGAAATCCCGCATCCTCTCGACGCACTGGCGGCGGAGCGCGCCAGCGACGAATCCGGACGAGCGAAGGCGTTGTGACCCATCTGCTTGATACTTCCGCGATCCTCGCCCATTTCCTCGGCGAGCCGGGAGCCGATGAAGTGGCTGCCCTGTTGGCGCGGGGAAAGGAGAAAACCGTCCTCGCGGCCCCCTCGTGGGTCGAGCTGGACCGCCGCCTGCGTGAACTCATTCCCGATCCCGCCGAGGCGGAGCGCATCCGGCTGCTCTACACGCGCGACCTTTGTGCGATGGTTCCACTGGATGAAGCTGCCGTGCGGGAGGCCATCCTGCTCCAGCGGGCGGCCTCCGGACGGATTCCCCTGGTGGACGCCCTGATTGCCGGTTGCGCCGCCGCCCGCGGGCTCGTTCTGGTGCATCGCGACGAACATATGGATCATCTTCCGGCGGACCGACCCGCGGCTTTGCGGCTGCCGGGAAAACAACCGGTCTAATCGCATGGGCGGGCATTCACGATTCGATGTTGCACCGGGGCAGTTCTTTTTTGAGGCGTTCCACACCTTCCTGGGAAATGTTTGTTCCACGGATCGAGAGAAAAGCGAGGGAGCGGAATTTGAGGATGGTTTCGATGGATGAATCGTCGATTTCCGTGCCCTCGAGCGTCAGTTCGGTCAGGCGGGGTTTGATATCGGCCAGTTGGGCCAGAAGCGGGCCGGTGATCGAGGAACGTTTGAGGCTGAGGCTGGAGAGGCTTCTGATCCCGCCCAGGGAGCGGATGACGCTTTCGTCGAGCACGGCGTCCTCGGTATGGAGCCTGGAAAGCGAGCGGAGTTTGGTGATGTGTTCCCACCCGGAGGGAGTCAGGTGAGCGGTGTTGATGACGAGATGGGCGAGGTTCGGACAGACCGTGGGAAGAGCGGAGACAAAGGTGTCGCCGGGAGCGGGTTTCCCGGCGCGCTCCAGAATGGTCAGGCTTGAAAGGGGGGCGAGACCCGCCAACGCGCCATCCTCCAGCGAGGTGTCGCTGAGCCGGAGTTCCCGAAGAGTTTTGTGCCCGCCGAGATCGGCAAGCATGAAGTCCCGGACGTCCGATCCAGGCATATCCAGATTGGTGAGGCCGGGCATGGCGGCGACATGTGCCAAGGCATGATCGGGCAGCTTGCAGCCGGTGAGACCGAGAACTCTCACATTCCGCAATTTGGGGAGAAAATCGAGGCTGTGGCCGGAGAGATCCGTCCCATGTAGTCGAAGAGTTTCCAAGCCCCGGCATTGGGCGAGCACGGTGAAGGCGGAATCGTCGAAACGGTTCCCGCCGATGTTCAGATGACGGAGTGCTCCGAGTTTCGTCAGAGGGAGCAGGGAAGAGGATTCGTCGAGCCCTGATGCATACAGGGTCAAGGTATTGAGATTGCCGCAGGTGGACAGAATCTCCACCACACTCCCATCCAGGGGAATGGAGTTTCCGTGAATCGCGACGTTCCACAACGTCTTGCTGCCGCGGAGCCCGGCGAAGGCGGAAGGAGGAATGGCGCAATCGGAGAGTTCCAGATTGTCCAGCCGGGGCAAGGACTCCAAAGGCAGGTCGTCAAGCGTGGCGCGGTGGATATCCAGCCGGGTGAGGTTGTGGCAGCCGTTGAGAAGAGCGATGTCACTTTCATCCAGAGGAGCGCCAGTCGCGTTGACCCATTTTAACGACACACGGCCGGGCGGGAGGTTTTCGATTTCCGAGACAGAGGCGTGGGAATCTTTTCCCTTCCAGATTTCGATGGTCCCATTCTTCGCGAGGACGGATTCGGCGAGTTTCCGCTCGTGTTCGGGGTCTTCCTGGTTGGCGCGCGGCTGCGCGGGTGTTTCGGAAACCGGTGCGGGAACGGGCGGTCCGGGCGCGGCCTTGGCGAGTCTTTCCGCCTGGATGATGCTGTCGCCGGTGAGTCTGGAGAAGGGAATGGTGAATTCATTGCCATCCTTGCGGATGACCACGGCCTGGCCGTCCAGCCGGACGAATTCGCCGTGGATGGTGGCACCGGAGGTATTCGTCCACGCGGGAGCTGCGGGTGGCGCTTCCTGCGCGAAAAGAGAGGATGCGATGGATGCGGCGATGGCGGGGATCAGGATGAGTCGTTTCATGGGAAGGGGATTGCGTTTCATTTTCCGGGAAAGCGGGAACTCTGGAATTTCTCCACCCGGTTCAGTTGCCAATCGGTGGATTTGTAATCGGCGATCTTGCGGCCGGTGAGGGCTTCCTCCATCTCCACTTCGAGGCGTCCCGGCTCGACGTTGGTATAGTGATTGCGGAAGTCGATGAGCACCTGAGGTTGTTCCCCGATCCGCAGAGTCGCCACGAATTCGGCGTGGAAGGGGCTTTGATCCATCGCATACCGGTCGTAGCCCATCCTCCGCGTGTCGCTGACAAACATATGGTCGTTCGGGTCCAGGCCATACAGGAGATAAGGAGGGACGATCAGGAGCTCGATGGCGGTCTGCTCCTGAAAATGGATGCCATTGTGGCCGGACAGGCCGGAGGATTTGAAGCGGACCGGGAAACTTGCACCCGGTTTCATCTCCGGGGACTCCACGCCGATGGAGGAGGGAAGCCAGGCGAGTTGCCAATCGTGCAGCTCGATCCAGCACGCCTTGTCCCGCGGAAGCTCACGGGTTTGCCCGGTACGGGAATCGGTCAGGCGGAGCATGCGGGCGTCGATGGAGTCGAGCTTCGCCCCCTCGATCGCGAAGCCCTCGGGGCCGATCACCCGCGCCGTGCCGTGGCGGGCTTTTCCCGGAGCGGGCGCCGGGAGATTGAGGGTGGAAATGTCCGCCCGTCTGAGACCCGGCGGGCCGGATAGCTCGAACCTGTGGACTCCCGAGGCCGCGAGGAGTTTGGCGCGGGGGATTTCGAACCGGCTCCACATCCCCGTGGTCGGGTTTCTCGAGGAAGCGGTTTCCCTGCCGCCGGCCGGGTCGCTGAAAACGACACGCAGGGGGCCGGTCCAGCCGTTGGACCGGTTGTTGACGATCTCGCATTTCAACTCCGTGGCGGAGGGTGGGAGAACGAGCGTGAGGTCGGTGGTGAGTTCCGCCTCGGCTTGATTGGAACCCTTGTCGAAGGAAATTTCCGCCACGCCGGTACTGGTCTGGCTTTCCCCGAAGTAGCCGGATGTCCATGCCGGCGGCTTGTCCACGGATTTGATGATCGCGCCGCCGGTGAACAGGAGTGTCGCGCATTCCGCGGTGCCGGCGAGCGTGACGCGCAATTTGATCTCCTCGCCGCCCTGTGGCGAAAGCCAGTCCGACAAGCCTACGAGACTCACCCGGTCTCTGGGGAACCGGAGGGTTTCACTCCCGATATCGAGAGAGACCGAGGAGGCATCGAGCGCCGTGAGCCTGCCCTCCACCCACCCCCGGTCGATGAGGAAGATGCGGTCCACGCCGGGCTTGGGGAAACGGGTGTCCAATCCCTTTTTCCATGCCCCCGGAGCAGGCACCCCGGCGTGCTTCGGGATTTCCGTGACGGGAGCGGGCGTCTCTCCCGCTTTCTTGCCAGACTGTCCCGCCGCCTTGGCAAGTTTCTCCGCCTGGACGATGCTGTCGCCGGTGAGATTCGGGAAGGGAATGGTGAATTCCTTGCCATCCTTGAGAATGACCACGGCCTGCCCGGCGAGTCTCACGAATTCGCCGTGGATGGTGACGCCGGAGGTATTTGTCCAGGCAGGTGTTTCGGGTGCCTGTTGGGCCATCAAAGGAGCGAGCAAGGCAAGCGAGAGGGAGACGGTGATGGGAGCAAGCGGGAATTTCATGGGAGTATGTGAATTGGAAGAGAGGATGGGCGGGATGTTCAAGGCAGCAGTTCGGATGCGAAATTCTGGGTGGCGAAGAGATGAGGCCGGGGACAGCCGCAGATGTGGACGCCGCAGCCGAGGTGGAGCACGCGCCGGTCCAGCAGGTTGCGGCGATGGCCGGGCGATTTCATCCACATGGCGACAATGGCATCGGCGGCGGCGAGGTAGGTGAGTTTGCCCGCGCTTGTCTTCGCAATGTTTTCCGAGCGGAATCCGCCGGGAACTCCCTCGGCGGCCATGCGCTGCCAGGGGGTTCGGCGGGCGGGGTTCTTCGGGTTGTCGTGGGCGAAGAAGCCGCCGGCAACCATGTCGTGGCTGTGAATCCGCGCCGCGCGGTGCAGGGCGGGCGAATGGCGCAGCGGAGGAATCCCGCGCCGGATTCTTTGCTCGTTGCTGGCGAAGAAGATCGCGGCGGAGAGGAGGGCGTGGTCGAAGCTGCCGCGCTCGACGATCTTCCGCGCCGGGGCATGGGCGCGGAAGGTTTCCGGCGTGAAGCGGGAGTAATCGGCATCCGTCCAGAGGGGAGCGGCGGCTCCCGTGGGATCGGGCGGCGATTTTTCCTCGGAGTAGATCGGCACGGAAAGCAGGACGCAAAGCGCGAACGGCAGGAGGCGGGAAAGAGTTCGGTTCATCGGGGCGGGATTCGTTGTGAGGAAAGACGCGCGGGATGCGGGGACTTGCGGAAATTGGCGATTTTCGGGAAGGAGACTGCTTCCGCCTGCCGGGGGAGCTACCCTTTTCCCCATGATCGCCGTACAGGAAATCCGCGAATTGCCTTTCCGGGAAAAGCTCGCGTTGCTGGAAACCGTGTGGTCGGAGGTATCCGCCGAGCCGGACAAGATCGAGGTTCCGCAGTGGCACAGGGAATTGCTTGATGAGCGGGAGCGGGCGCTCGATTCCGGGAGCGAGCGGGTTTTCGAGTGGGATGAGGCATGGAGCCGGATCGAACGCGCCATCCGATGAAAGTCCGGATCGCCGGATCGGCGCACGAGGATCTGATCGACGGATTTCCGGCCATTCTTATTGATCGGAAGGAGAGGTTGTGGTTTCCGGTTCGCCCTCCTTCGCGGGGTAGCCGTGCCATTCGGGAGTGGTGAAGCCGGTGGCGCCGGGACGGAAGTAGATGGTGAAACCGGTAGCGGTGTTCTTGAAAGCATCCATTCTGAATGAGGCGGGTGCATTGCCTTTGAAAGTGGCGCTGATCAGTCCTGTACAGCCGGCAAACGCTTCGTCTTCGATCATGGTGAGGCGCTCGGGAAGTGTTACGTCATCCAGACCCGTGCAGCCTTTGAAAGCGTATGATTCGATGTCGATTACGCTATTGGGAATGGTTACGCCTGACAGGCCCGCACAACCGCTGAACGACATGTATCCGATTTTTGTGACGTTGGCGGGGATTGTGTAGTTCCCCGTTTTTCCTCCGGGATATAGGATCAGCTTGGTTTGATCAGCGTCGAACAACACGCCGTCCACACTGCGGTATTTGGGGTTGCCCGCGGCCACTTCAATGTCCAGCAGTGCCGCACAGTCAGAGAACGCTCCTCCTCCGATTGCGGTGACGCTGGTGGAGATCACGAGTCTGGTCAACGCCGTGCAGCCTCTGAATGCCCAACCTCTGATGGAGGAGACGCTGCCAGGAATCGTCACCTTGGTAAGGCTGGCGCAATTTTCGAACGCGCTTCTTTCGATGGAAGTAACGCCGTTGCCGATGGCGATATGGGTCAGGTTCGTGCAGTGTTGGAACGCGGATTCTCCGATTCCGATGACACTATCAGGGATGATTACGGAGCTCAGGCCGGTACAACCGAGGAACGCATTGTCCTCGATATTAGTGACGCCTGCGGGGATAATGCAATCGCCCGTCTTTCCTTGGGGATACTTGATGAGTTTGGTTTGGTCCACATTGAACAATACTCCACCGACACTCTGATAAGAGGTGTTCCCCTCCGTCACCTCGATATCGAGCAAATTCGCGCAGGCATAAAAAGCCCCTTCGTTGATGGAAGTGACGCTGGTCGGAATGGTTACGTTGGTCAGGTGGTCACAGCCTACAATCGCCCGTGCTCCAATCTCGGTAACGCTGGAGGGGATGGTGTAGCTTCCGGCTTTGCCGCCGGGATACCGGATCAGCACTGTTTGATCAGCGTTGAACAACACCCCGTCCAAACTTCGGTAACTGGGATTGCTCGCCGCAACTTCGATCTTGAGCAAAGCGGAGCAACCACCAAACGCAAAGTATCCGATCTCGGTGACGCTAGCGGGAATGGTCACGCTGGTCAGGCTTTCGCGGCTCATGAACGCTTTCATTCCGATGCCAGTCACCGTGAGCCCGTCGATGATATCAGGGATTCTCACCTCGCCGCCTTTTCCGTTGTAGCCGGTGATAGTGATGGAGGAACCGTCGCTGGTGTATCTGAAATCATCCACAGGGGATGGACTGGCGGGTGCTTGCGGCCATTGGATGAAGGCTCTTCTTTTCCGGTCCAGAGTGGTGATTTCCATGACATCCGGGCTATCGGCTGCACGGGGATTGCCATTCTCCGCAATCCATACGGTGGTCCCATGAACCTCCGGGAACGTCGATGTGAGAAAATCCGCAAGTTCCTCTTCCTGGAACTCAAGAATGTCGGCCCCGGTTTTCGCCGCGAATTCCCGCGCCTCTTCCCATGTGACTTTTTCCCGGCTGATGCCGATGAATCCGTCGTCGTAGGGTTGAATGTCGGCAACCGCCTCCAGATCTTTTTCCGTCGTCGCTCCTGACGCGATCAACTGCTGGAAGTAGGTGTTGTTGATGATTTCGTTGGCGATGTTTTGATTGGTGACATGGGTGTCTCCGGATTTTTGGGAGGCCAGGAAGAAGGCGAGGCCGCCGAGGACGAGCAGGGCCACGGAGCCGAGGATGAGCAGATTGCGATTGAGACCTCGGTGGGTTCGCGCGAGGGTGGAGGGTGCCGGATTTTGCGGGGCATGATTTTCTCCGCGGGGCTGGTGCAGGGGAGCGGTCGCGGGAGGTTCCGGCAATGCCGGCACGGGAACTTCCGAGGAACAGGAGGGACAGGCGAAATGGGAAGAGGCTTGGAGAGAGGTCAGCGTTTCTTCGTCGATTTCGATGTGCTGGGAGCAGTGGGGGCAGGTGGTTTTCATGGATTCGGCTTGGGCAGGAATTGGGCGGGGATGAGGGCTCGCTTGGTGATGCGGACTTCGGAGATGAGGCCGTTCCAGCGTTCCTTGTTGTAGGGCGCGCCACCGGCCATGAAGCGGGGATTGCGGGGGTTTTCATGCGCGTTCCGGGAGCCGTGCAATCCTTCGATGCGTTCGAGCAGTTCGTGATCGAAGTAGAGGTGGATTTCGTTGGCTTCCGCATCACGGACGAGGGCGAGGTGATGGAGATTTCCATCGCAAAGGGCGGTCGGTTTTTTGGAGATCGGAACGTCTGCGTTCAGACCGTTGTAGCGGGCGGTAATGGTGGAACTGCCTGCGAATTTGGTCAGGTCCACCGCACCGGGGTCATTGTGGCTGGGGGTGTCCACGGCGATGGTGCGGAAGATGAGGGCGCGGGGTCGAAAAATGTCACAGTCCGAATGGCAGGACGGAGGTGGGGGCTTGATGCTCGACCCGTTATGAAGATGAAATTCGACTTCGGGCATGAATTGGTCAATCCGGGAGGGCTTTCGGGAAGATGTTGCGCTTTGATGAACTGATGGCATGCCACAACGTCCCGGGATTCACTGGGGGGTGATGACAATGCGGTGGGCGAAGTCGGTTTCCTCGGAATAAACCGCGGGGCTGCCGGTGGAACGTCCGGGGGAGGGGAGCTGTGCGGCGGTGACCAGCCTGCGGGTGAGTTTCCGCCTTTCCGCGATGGTGGCGGGGTTCCGGGTGGCGGCGGCGCTGGAGAAGGAGGAGGCGCCGATGACGCGGCCATCGGACAGGAATTCCGCCCGTCCTCCGTCGAAATCGGCGAGGCCGAGGGATTGGGATGCGGCCCTTGCCGCCTGCCATTGGGCGAGGGTGGGCAGGCCGACGGTCCAGGAGGCGGGGATGCCCTGGCCTTCGATTCTGGTGCGGAGGGATGCGGCGGAGGGGGGGGAGGATCCGGAGCCCATTTCCTCGCGGGAGACCCAGAATCCCGAGCCGCCTTCGCCCACCCAGACGAAGCCGATTCCGGAGAGGGTGAATTCCTTGTCGGTGCCGGCCATGGGGGCCGCGCTGTCCCGGGATGCGGCGGGAGGGGAGAGCCGGGCGGAGATTTCCATTGCCAGTTTTTCCAGGAACGCGGTGGTGCTGAAGTCCTCAAGCTGGCGGCGCAGGGCCGCGAGGGCGGCGGAATCG
>CAZVSA010000023.1:2873-6791 GCA_964629955.1 uncultured Luteolibacter sp. | reverse complement strand
TCGGGAGGAGCGGGAATGGCGAGCGCGGTGGCCAGACGGTCCACGAAAGCGGAGTGTTCCCGGCTGCGGAGCGAGGCGAGCAGGGCATTGGCATCGAACGCGGCGCGGGCGTCCGGCGGGTCGATTTTTTCCACAAGGGCTGCGAGGGTTTCCAGGGAGCCGGTCCAGGCGGGGTTGTCCTGCCAAAGCCGGCCGGCGATTTCGAGGTCTCCGGATGTGTCGCCGGAGGATGCCTGGATTTGTTCCTGTTTGTTCCGGATGGCGGCGGGGGACACGGCGTCCGCGATCTGGACGGATGCGATGGCAGGGGCGGACGGGAGTTGAGGTTTCGCCGTTTCCGAAGAAGAGACGCCGGAGATGGCCCAGCCGAGGAGGACCAGAGCGAGGCCGAGAATCGCAAGCAGAATGCGGTTGATCAGCAGGGGCGTCATGGGACGGAAGGGAGCGCGTCGTATTCTTTTTTGAGCAAGTCGATGGAGGATTCGATTTCCGCTTCCCGGGCTTTGAGGGCGGCGGCGGCTTTTGTGGAAAATTCCCCGGCGGCTGCGATTGCGGCTTCCAGTTTTTCAAGGGCGGCACGGCGCGCGTCAAGGGAGGCGTTGTCCCTGGAGCCTTGCTCGAAAGATGTGGCGGCGGCGTCCATGCTTTCTTTGACGCTTGCGAGTTCTTCGCCGAGAACGGGATCGAAGCTTGCGAGGTTTTCCAGGCCGGAAAGGCGGTCTTCCACGGCGGTCTTCCATGCGGTGAGAGCTTCCACGGCTCCGGCCGCGTTGTGACGTGCGAGCAGGCCGTCGAGGCTGGCGGCGGTTTCGGGCAGCAGGTCCGCAGCCGCTTCGATGGACCGGCGGATGGCTTCGGCGTTTTCGCTGCGTTCCCGCAGCGCCGCGATTTCCCCGTCGAGTTTTGCCGAGGTTTCCCGGAGTTCTCCGAGGGTTTTTTCCCAGGAGGCGATGTCCGCATGCGTTTGCAACGCGCTGGTGCCGGCGATGGCGGCGAGCTTGATGCTCCGGTCATCGCCACGGCCCAGAGCCCAACCGCCCGCGGCTCCGAGGAGAACGGCCGGAAGGGCGGCGGCGGATATGAGCAGAGGCTTCATCCGCTCCGAGACTACCGAACGGGTTCCACGACGCAAGCAATCGCTTCCTCAGGGAAGGCCTTTGGTTCCGGGGGGGCTGCCGTTGTTAGGAGGAGGCGACCGGTGATCGCCTCTACGGTTGGGAAGAGGCGACCGGTGATCGCCTCTACGGTGGCATCATGGGCGGAACCCGGTGGCCAGTTGCTCGAAGGAGAAACCGGTCCGGTGGGATTGGTCCAGGGTCCGCCCGGCGGCGAGGAGTTCTTCTTTGGATTTTGGTTTGTTTTCCAAAGTGGCGATGACCACGCGGTTTTGCGTGCCGGGCACGCGGAACCCGTAGGTGGAGGGAAATGCGGATGCGATGGTGCGGATGTCGCGGGAGGTGTCGTGGTGCTCGGAGAGATTGAAGGCGACCACGCCGCCGGGCTGGAGCTTGTCGTGGAGGCTGCGGAGGAAGTCGGCGGTTTTGAGCTGCTGGGGAATTCCCCGCGGGTCGGTTTCCGGGCCGGGTTCCAGAAAGGCGTCCATGTAGATTGCGTCGTAGCGGCCCACGTCCCGACGGAGGTAGTGAAACGCGTCCTCGGTGAAAATGCGGGTGCGGCGGGAGGGGCGGGTTCCGAAAAGATCGGCGGCGATCTTCACGACTTCCGGATCGATCTCCACGGCGTCCACGCGGGTTTTCGGGAAGTGGTGGTTGAGAAAGCGCACCATTGAGCCTCCGCCGAGACCCACCACGAGCACGCGGTCCTGCGGGTGTTTCACGAGCATCGAGGCGAACATGTGGCGGGTGTAGGGGACCATCAGATGGCCGGGATTCGCCAGATGCATGGAGGATTGCCGGACTTCCAGGCCGGGTTCCACGAAGTAGAGGCTGCGCGTGCCGTTGGCATCGCGGACCCGGATGTCGGAGTATTCGGATTTCACGGAACGGACGAGGGTGTCCGGCGTTTCCAGGTCCGCGCATCCGCTGAGGGATGCGATTGTCAGGAAGATCGCCGCGATCCGGTGGAGGAAGCGGCGCGGGCTGTTTTCTCTTTGAGTTTCCAAGCCCGATTTCTATGGCGAGGTCCGCGCAATGGCCATGCGAAATGGGCGGTCCGGGGAATTTTGCGCGGAAATGCCTGCGGGGCAGGCCGCTGTTTCTCAAACATTCCATGGTCCGCGAAAATTCCGCTTGCGGGTTGCTTGCCGGGAGGCTTTCTTTTCTTGATGAGAATGAATCTCAATAATGTCGGGGCTGCACTTCTCGCTGTTGCAGCGGGCATGTTTGCAGCCGGAAGCGTTTCGGCCGGGGTGGTCAATGTGTATTCCCACCGGCATTACGCGGTGGACCAGGAGATCAACAAGCTCTTCACGGAGAAGACGGGAATCGAGGTGAAGGTGGTGAACGCTCCGGCGGACCAGCTTCTGGAGCGTCTGAGATCCGAGGGGGAAAACAGCCCCGCGGATCTTTTGATTACGGTGGATGCGGGCCGCATGCAGCGGGCGAAGGCGGAGGGTTTGCTGCAACCGCTGGAGTCGGAGGTGCTTTCCAATGCTTCTCCCGCGAATCTCAGGGACGCGGAGGGTTACTGGCATTCCTATACGGTCCGCTCGCGGGTGATTCTCGTGTCGAAGGAGCGGGTGAATCCCGGTGAAATCGAGACTTACGAGCAGCTTGCGGATCCGAAATGGAGGGGGCGTTTGCTGATCAATTCCGCGTCGAGCAATTACAACCAGTCGCTGATGGCTTCGCTGGTGGCTGCCAATGGCAAGGAAGCGGCGGAGAAGTGGGCGCGCGGCGTGGTCTCCAACATGGCCCGGCCTCCACAGGGCGGGGATCGCGATCAGATCAAAACCGTCGCTTCGGGGCTTGCCGATGTTTGTGTGTCCAATACGTATTATCTCGGGTTGCTGCTGAATTCGCCGGACCCGGCGGAGCGTGCCGCGGCGGAAAGCGTCCGCGTGGTTTTTCCGAACCAGAATGGCCGCGGAGCCCATTGCAATGTTGGCGCTGCGGGTGTGACGAAGCATGCGAAGAACCTGAAGGAAGCGCGCGCGTATCTTGAATTTCTCGTGAGCCCCGAAGTGCAGAAAATCATCGCGAACGGCTCCTACGAGTTCCCCGTGGGCATGGACCTCACGCTGAGCCCGACCCATGCCGCCTGGGGCGGGTTCAAGATGGATGCCGGAACGTTTGCCGAGCTTGGGGAAAACCAGCCGGAGGCGATCCGTATTTTCGATGCCGTAGGGTGGAAATGAGCGATTGGCGCTAAGCAACCTCCGTGCAAGGCTCCGCGCGAATGCCAGACCGCTTCGCCCTTCCGCCACTCCTTCGCCGCTTGTTCGCGGTGGTGTTGGTGTGGCTTCCCGCGGTGCTGGTCCTGCTGCCGGTGCTGGTGGTTCTGATCCGGGCCGGAGAGCCGGTGGGGGAGTTTTGGGATCAGGTGGTGGAGCACCGGCTGCCGGGTTATCTGCGGCATACGTTGATCCTCGTGGGGGCGGTGACGGGGCTTTCGATCGTGTTCGGCGTGCCGGCGGCGTGGTTCGTTTCGGTCTATCAGTTTCCCGGGCGCAAGCTCTTCGAGTGGCTGCTGCTGCTGCCGCTGGCGATGCCGGGTTTCGTGGCGGCGGTGGCGTATCTGGACACCTTGCAGGGGATGGTGCCGGTGTATGTGTGGATTCGCCGGACGTATGGCATGGAGGCGTTTCTGATGTCGCAGACGGTGGCCCCGTGGGTGTTCGCGACGGGGGTGCTGGCGGCGACGCTTTTTCCCTACGTTTTCCTGAGTTGCAGGGCGGTTTTCTCGCGGCAGGCGGCGGGTGCGCTGGAGGCGTCGAGATTGCTCGGGGCGGGTGGTTTG
>CAZVSA010000023.1:0-2863 GCA_964629955.1 uncultured Luteolibacter sp. | reverse complement strand
GAAAAGTTTCTGGCGCATCGCGCTGCCGATGGCGCGCCCGGCGGTGGTGGCGGGGGGGAGTTTGGTGGCGATGGAGACGATCAATGACTACGGGGTGGTTACTTACTTTGGAATTTCCCCGCTGACGCCGGGCATCTTCCGCGCGTGGATGGAGGGGCATCCGGGAGTGGCGATGCGAATGGCGGTGATCCTGATGGCAATCATTTTTGTGGGCTTGAGTCTCGAACGCTGGCAGCGGGGGAGGAGGCGGTTTGCGGCGGATGCGTCCGAGGCCATGCTGGCCCGGAAACGGTTGAAGCTGCCATCGGTGATCGTGGCGTGGGTGGTTTGCGGAGTGCCGTTGCTGCTGGGATTCGTGATTCCGGCGTGGAGGATGGGGCGCTGGGCGGTGCAGTCCCGGGAGGTGGCGGAGTGGAACGGAAACCTCGCTGCGGCGGCGAATTCGTTTTCCCTGGCCGCGGGGTCGGCGGTGCTGATCGTGGCGGGGTCGGTTTTGTTGGTGGCGGGTTGCCGCACGTTGAAATCGGGCTCGGTTTTGCTGGCGCAGCGGATCGGGGTGCTCGGGTATGCGTTCCCGAGCGCGCTGGTGGCGGTGGGGGTGGGGGCGTTGATTTCGGCGGTCGCCAAATGGCCCGGGGCGGGGTGGCTGGCGCTGAGCGCTTCCGCCTTCGGCCTGACGCTGGCGTATTTCGTGAGGTTTCTGGCGGTGGGCATCCAGCCGGTTTCGGCCGGTTTCGAGAGGGTTTCCTCCAGTCTCCACGAGGCGGCGCGGACATTGGGGGCGCGGCCTCTGCGGACGTTGATCCAGGTGGATCTGCCGCTGGTGTGGCCGGCGATGCTGGCGGGTGCGACGCTGGCGTTCATTGATGTTTTCAAGGAACTGCCGTTGACGTTGATCCTGCGTCCGTTTGATTTTGAAACCCTCGCCACGCGCACGTTCCGGCTTACCGACGAGGGGCGGATTCCCGAAGCTTCGGTGCCGGGTCTTGTGATGGTGCTTCTCAGCCTGATTGGTCTGATTCCTCTCACCCGTATGCTCCGGCACGTGTCCCGATGACCCTGCTCCAAGTCCAGAACCTTTCCAAATCCTTCCGCGATTCCGATCTGCCGGCGGTCAGCTCGGCCAGCTTCGAGCTGGCGGAGGGGAAATTGCTGGCGCTGGTGGGGGAGAGCGGCAGCGGGAAGACGACGTTGCTGCGGATGCTTTCCGGGCTGGAGACGCCGGACTCGGGAACGATCGTGCTCGATGGCCGGACGATTTCCTCGCCGGAGGCGGTGGTGGAGCCGGAGCGGAGGGGAATCGGTCTGGTGTTCCAGCATCATGCGTTGTTTCCGCATCTCACGGTGGAGAAGAATGTGGGTTTCGGCATCCGGCATCTGCCGCGGGAGGAGCGGAAGGAGGTGGTGGGTTCGCTGCTGGAACTGGTGAGCCTGGCGGGTTTTGGGAAACGGTTTCCCCATGAGCTTTCCGGCGGGGAACGGCAGCGGGTGGCGCTCGCCCGCGCGCTGGCGCCGAATCCGCGGCTGCTGCTGCTGGATGAACCGTTCAGCAGCCTCGATGCCCGGCTGCGGCAGAGCGTGAGGGATGAAACGCGGGCGATTCTGAGGGAGCGCGGGGCCACCGCGATTTTCGTCACGCATGATACCGGTGATGCGCTGGCGATCGCGGATGGGATCGTGGTGCTGCGGAAAGGGGAGGTCCAGCAGGCGGGAGCGCCGCCGGAGGTGTATCACGCGCCGGCGAACGCCTATGTGGCATCCTTTTTCGGCACGTGCAATTTTCTGCCATTCCACAGTCTGCATCATCCCAGCGGGGCGCGGATTTTGTGTCACATCGGCCCGCCGCGGGCGGCCGAGGCGGAGGGGGCGGGTCTTTGGGTGAGGCCGGAGGATTTGGAACTGGCGCCGGATGGTCCCGAGCACGGTGAGGCATTGCGCGGCACGGTGTTGCAGGTGAGCTTTGGCGGGGCGTATCTGGATGTGACGCTGCGTTGCGAGAACGGCGACCGCGCTCCCTTCGAGGTTGTCGTGCGCCATCATGCGCCCTTCATGGTTCATCCGGGGGAGACGTGGCGGATCGTTCCCCGTCCGAGGCGAAGGTGAGGCGGTGTTGGTTCTTGGCGGACGGATGAGGAGGGGAGAGGATTTCCGCAGATGAGCGAGTTGATTTTGGGGATCGATCTGGGGACGACGAATTCGGCGGTGGGCGTGGTGGACTCGGGGTTTCCCATCTTGCTGGCGAACGAAGAGGGAAAACGGATCACGCCGAGCGCGGTGTGGATCGGCAGGGATGGATCGGTGGAGGTGGGGGAGAAGGCTTTGCGGCGGCGGGCGATCGAACCGGAGCGGGTGGTGACGAGCGTGAAGCGTTTGATGGGAAGAAGATGGGACGAGGCGGCGGGGGAGCCGGGTGTGGAACGCGGGGTGGATGGCGGAGTGAAAGTGCTGGGGAAAACTCCGGAAGAAATCAGCGCGGAGATCCTGAAGGA
Organism: uncultured Luteolibacter sp.; assembly: GCA_964629955.1. Taxonomy (GTDB): domain Bacteria; phylum Verrucomicrobiota; class Verrucomicrobiia; order Verrucomicrobiales; family Akkermansiaceae; genus Luteolibacter. The sequence continues at coordinate 374 of CAZVSA010000023.1, read as the reverse complement.
ACTGAAACGAATCGCGGAGTGGCGGATGGGAACGGAGATCGGCAAGGCGGTGATCACCGTGCCGGCGTATTTCAACGACGGGCAGCGCGCCGCAACAAAAAGAGCCGGGGAACTGGCGGGGCTGGAGGTTGTTAGAATTCTGAACGAGCCGACCGCGGCGGCGCCGGCGTATGGCTTGGACAAGCTGGAGGAGAAAGCGAGGGTGGCGGTGTACGATCTGGGGGGAGGGACGTTCGATCTTTCGATTCTGGAAATGCAGGGAGGGGTTTTCCAGGTGCTGGCGACGCACGGGGACACGAGGCTGGGCGGGGACGATCTGGACGGAATGGTGGCGGAGCGGGTGATGGCGGGGGAAACGCAGGCACGGTTTCTGA
>CAZVSA010000022.1:0-23568 GCA_964629955.1 uncultured Luteolibacter sp. | reverse complement strand
TGGGTTCCTCGACGGTGATGATGTGGCGGTTGAAGTTGCTGTTGATGTAGTCGAGCAGCGCCGCGAGCGTGGTGGATTTGCCGGAACCGGTGGGACCGGTGACGAGAACGAGCCCGGAGCGCATGTGGCCGAATTCCTTCACCACTTCCGGAACACCGAGGCTTTCAAGGGAGGCGATTTCGGTGGGAATGAGCCGGAAAACCGCGCCGAGACCGTTCTGCTGCTTGAGGTAGTTGCAGCGGAAGCGGGATTCCTCGTCCATTTCGTAGGCGAAGTCGAGATCACCGGTTTCCAGGTAGCGCTTGAAGGCGGTGGGATCGCAGATCTCCGCGAGAAGATCCTTGAAGTTTTGTCCCCCGAGAACGGGCTGATCGGGAATGGGCACGACGGCGCCATGAACGCGGACTTTGGGCGGCTGGCCTTCGGACAGGTGGAGGTCCGATCCTTTGGAGTCGATCAGGTATCGGAAGAATTCGTCGATTTTTGCCATACGAGGTGAGTTTGGGCGTATTCGGGAAATTGGGAAATCAGGACTGGAAGTAGGCCTTCATCTGGTTCTTGTCGTCGGCCCGGAAGAGCGCTTCCTCGCGGGCGATGATTCCCTGGGCGTAGAGACGCCGGAGGGATTCGTCCATGGTGATCATGCCGACGTTCTTGCCGGTTTGCATCACGCCGGGAAGCATGAAGGTCTTTCCTTCGCGGATGCAGTTGGCGACGGCGGGAGTGTTGACGAGCAGTTCCATGGCGAGGGCGCGGCCGTTGCCGTCCAGGCGGGGGACGAGCTGCTGGGAGAGGATGCCGCGCAGCGATTCGGAAACCATGATGCGGATCTGGTCGCGCTGGTCGGTGGGGAAAACGTCGAGCACGCGGTCAAGCGTCCGCGGGGCGTTTCCGGTGTGGAGGGTGCCGAGGACAAGGTGGCCGGTTTCCGCGGCGGTGAGGGCGAGCTGGATGGTTTCCAGGTCGCGCATTTCCCCGACCATGATGACGTCCGGATCTTCCCGCAACGCGCCGCGCAGGGCTTTGGCGAACGACTCGGTGTGGGTGTGGACTTCGCGCTGGTTGACCTGGCAGCCCCGGGATTCAAAAACGTATTCGATGGGGTCTTCGAGGGTGAGAATATGGTCCTCGCGGTCGCGGTTGATGAAGTCCACGAGCGCGGCGAGCGTGGTGGATTTTCCGGAGCCGACGGACCCGGTGACGAGAACGAGGCCGTTCTGGTAGCGGGTGAGGGGCAGGATGTGTTCGAGCGGCAGGCCGATTTCCTCGATGGAGCGGATCTTGCTGTTGATAATCCGGAAGGCCATGTCGTAGCCGAGGCGCTGCTTGACGACGGAGGCGCGGTAACGGCCGTTTTCCGAAGCGTAGGCGAAGTCGATGTCTCCGCGTTCCTGCAGGCGGTTCCACTCCGCATCGCCGAGGAAGGAACGGACGAGCCGCTCGGTTTCCTCCGCTTTGAGAGGCGGGTGATCCGGCCAGATGGGGGAAAGCTGCCCGAAGCGGCGCCACGCGGGCGGATAGGCGGTGGGAAGATGGAGATCGGAGCAATCGTACTCGCGGCCGAGCTGGAGATATTCGTCAACGTGCGAGAGAACCTGATGTTCGGACATGATGGGGGCCTTGGAGCGGGTTTGAGGGGCGAAAATTCATCGGTTAAGGGCGGCTAGTCGAGCGATATCTCAACTGATCGGCAAGGTACTGCTTCAATTGGCCCGTGAGCCAGACCTGGGCCAAGGGGCGGATGGCGGTGAAGGCGAGGCCGAGCAGGGTGAAAACAACGCCGCGTCCGCGTCTGGAGCGGGGAGCGCTTTTCGGGCCCCGGCGAAGCAACAACCGGCTGGTTATCAGGCCGAAAACAGCCGATCCGCCGAGCCATGACATGGGGTGCGCCTTGAGCGAATGCCTGAGCCGCCGGGGAACGTCGATCTGATGGCGGAAGGTATCCACCCTTTCCTCAAGCATCAGACGGGCTTCCTCGCTCGCGCGGGTCAGACGTTCGATTTTTTCTTTGTTTGTCGTTCGATGCATTCGAGGTCTTTTTGGAACTCCGAGCGGGTGACGGGAAACAGGGGCGGAACTCTCCGGATGGCGAACGCGATGCAGAGGATCGCGGCCAGAAGATGAACTCCCGCGGCGGCCAATGCGACCCAATACCAAGGCCAGCCGTTCACGGCGGCGATGGAACCCACACCACCGGCAAGGGCGAGAATCCAGGTGGAAATCACGGAAAAAACCGCGATTCCCAAGAGGATCACCCGTTTTACGCCGCTGCGGAGAAAATCCCCGGACTCGATCCTGATGAGATCGATCCTCGCCGCGGCGAGACGGACGATGGCTTCCGGCCAATTCGCCGGGGCCTTGCCAGCCTGGGGAAGCGGATCGGTGCCGGAAGGGGCGTTCATGTTGATGAAAAAAGAAGCCACTGTCGTTGCGGCAGCGGCTTCATTGAAGCGATCCGGGAACGCTTTAGCGGCGGGTGATCAAGCCGATCAGGAAGCCGATGCCAAGGGCGCTGATCACGCATTTGGTGGGGTTCTGGCGGATGTAGTCCTCGGCGGTGACGTGGAGTTCCTTCGCTTTCACGCGGGTGTCCTCCCATTGATCGGTCGCGGCATCGCGCAGATGATGGGCCTTGTCGCTCGCGGCATGCTTGAGGGCTTCCGCGCGTTCGGCGGCGGTGGTCTTGAACTGGCTGATGCGCTCCCCGGCCACCTCGCGGAGATGGTGGGCGGATTCCACGGCGCGATCCTTGATTTCGGAGGCGCGGGCTTCCGTGGCGTGGGCGATTTCGCGGGCTTTTTCGCCTGCGGCGGCACGCAGATCATTCGCCGCCTGGGCGATGGAGGAAGACGCCTGGGCGAACCCGGCTTCCGGGTCGAGATTGTCGGATGTTGGAATTTGCTGGGACATGGTTTCGATCTTGTTGGTTTTCGATGAAAGGGCGGGCCGAATCGTTGCAGAGGATCATTCTCACGTCTATGGCGGCGGCGCAAGCAGTCCGTTGAAAAAGGCGCGGCGGAATTCAATCAGGAACGACGATTCTCGCCCGCGGGGCTTCCATCAGGGCTTTCGCCTGGTTTTCCGGAGGAGGGGTGAAGCGGACTTTTTCCCATACGGGGTCTTCGAGAGGGCCCGTGCCGTGGAACTGGAACAACCCGCGCAGGGATCGCAGGGGAAGAGTGATCAGGCCCAGAAATCCCCGGGCGTTCATGCGGATGATCATGTCCAGCTCGCGGGCTCCGAGGTCCACGGTGCCATCGCCGGTGAAAACGAGCGAGGTGGTGGTGGTATGAAAGTCGTTGCTGCTCAGGATGCCGTTTTTGATGCCGAAGGTGAAGAAAGCGCTTTTCGCACGTTCGGAACCTCCCTTGGGATCGTTCAGAACGCCCGAAACAAGCGGGGTGAGCGGGCCGAACATGGGAACGGAAAAAAGCTCCGCCTTGTCCACGCCCATCAATCCGGTGGCGTTCAATCCGGAAACTTTGTCTCCGGTCATGGAAAACTCGATCCGCCCCGTAAGATCCCCTCCCCCTTTCACCTGAAAACCATAGACGGAGGCCAGCGCCGGAAGGGAAAGGCGCGTCCAGCTCATCTCTCCCGCAAGCCTTCCGCCATCCCGGGTGAAACGCGCCGCCACCGGGCCGCCGAATCCGGACAGTTTTAGATCCTCGACGCTCACCCGTTCCCCGCGGAGGACCACCCGCCCGCTCGGGGAATCCAGCGTGAGCGTCTCCCCCAGAAACGTGTAGTCGGCGGGATGGCGCGAAGTGAACGAGACATTCAGGGAGGTCCGGCCTTTCGAGGCCACGTCGATCTTTCCGGAAGCTTTGAGGGACGGCGGCTGCTGGAAGCGGTATTGTTCGAGCGTTTCCGCCACGGGAACCGCGAACATTCTCACGACGGGAGCGGCCCATGCGTTCCCGGCGATGCCCTCAATGGCCACGCTCCGGTCGGCGGCGTCGAAACGGACGCGCTTGACGGAAAGCGCTCCCTGGCGCGGTCCGTTGTAGGCTTTTCGCATCGCGTAGTCGTCGTAATTGAACTCCACCGCGCCGTCGAAGAAATCGAGTTCATAATGGCTGAGGGAAAACCCGCTGGAGGCGGTGTTCACGGGCACTCCGCGGAAGGACAGGTTTTTCACGGCTCCCCGGCCGGTGTATGCCCAGGCGTGGTGATCGTGGATGTTGAACTGCCCTTCCAGCTCCAGATCCACCTCCGCCCCGTTCCGCGTGGAGAAATCGGCAAGGACGCGTTCCAGATGCTGACCGCGGAAAAAGGGCTCGTACACGGCGGGAGGAAGGCTTGAGGAAAGCTTGAGCCGGCCGATCCCGTCTTCGAGCAGGAGCTTGCCGCTTGCCGCGCCGTCCCTGTGTTTTGCCCGGAAATCGCGCAGGTAGAAATCCCGGCCGGAAACCGAGAAGGCGGTTTCCAGCGAATGAAAGGAAACTCCCCTGGCTGTCAGGGAATCGCAGCGGGCGAAGCCGGTGGCCTTGACGACCGGCGGTTCGTCCTCCGGAAGGGAAAAATCCCCTTCCATCTCCAGAGTCTGGGCACCGGCGATTTCGATTTCTCCGGGAAGCTCGAACCCCAGCCAGGCTTTGAGCAAATGGGGAAGTTCCAGCGACGATTTTGCGTCGAAACGCCCCTCGCGGCTGCCCATGTCATAGTCCACCCGCGCATCGAGATCGCCCTGGGAGTCCCTTGCCGCGATGGAGGTGAACGTGAGCACCTCGCCATCCAGCACGGCCTCGGCGGACACGTCGGTGAGCATGCGGTCCTCCTTTTCCATCCGGCTCGCCTCGATCGAGAAACGGGCGAGAAAGGTGCTCCGGTCGTTCAGGTCCCCTTCGATGAAAATGCGCACCGAGGGAGGATTCTTTTCGTCGAAACTCCAGTTCGCCAACTCCTTCACGGCGCGGGAAATCAGCTCCCGCCGCTTTCCCTCGTCGGGATCATCCTCGTGCTCCCCGCCGTCATCCCGGTAGCCCAGCATCCGGGCTCCGAGAGTCACATGGATTCCGGCGATTTTTCCCCGGGCGTTGCGAACTTCGATCACGCGCCCGCCGCGCATCAGGATGGTTCCGTTGACGTGGGTCATTTCGAGCACTTCGGCATCGGGCGATTCGGGATCCACGGGCAGCCGGAGCGTCGCGTCGCTCAGGTCGATCTTGTTCAGCCGGGTGTCTCCCCGGGCGAGCTTGGTTTTGTCGAAATCGAGAATCAGCCGTTCCACGCGCGACAGCTCCTTGTGCCGGGCGGGGTCGGAAAAAACCCTCACGTCGGAGGCGATCAGACCTTTGAAAGGAATGTAGCTGAGGGAGCCGATCTCGACATGCGCGCCGTGTTTGGAAATTTCCGCCTCGATCGTCCGCCGCCAGGACTCCGGCATGCCGGTGAGGTTCGCCCACCCGACGACGCCAGCCGCCGCGACCACCCCGCAAACGATCAGGAGGAAACCGGCGGTGCGAAGGTTGTGCTTCAGATGCAGGCGGTGCATGAAGATCGGATTCCGCGCAGGTTAACCGGATGCGGGAGGGAACGCAACCCAAGGGAAACAGGAGCGCGGGCATCCTGCCTGCAATTCATACAAAAATATCGCGGAAGGGACGCCCGCGCTCCCTTTTTTCATGAAATCACCCCGGCTGCCCGGAACGAATAGAAAGGCATCCGGCCCGGGGAGGGTTTCCCGATGATCATGTGATCGAGGAATCTCACCTGCATCAGGTCCGCGGCTTCGATCAGGCGGCGGGTGATGCTTTCATCGGCGCGGCTCGGGCTGGGATCGCCGGACGGGTGGTTGTGGATGAGGACGAAGCCATAGGCCCCGCGGGTGATCACGGGGCGCAGGATTTCCCTCGGATGGGCGTTCGTTTCGTTCACGCTTCCCACGGAAATCAGGCAGCTGCCGGTGTGCCGCAGGCGGGAGTCCACGACGGCGACCATGACGTTTTCCTGCGGCAAATGTCTCATCTGCGGGGAAAACATGTCGTGAATCCTTTCCGGGGTATCGAGGGGGTGGTCGTTGACCTGTTCCCGCGCGACGCGGATTCCCAGCTCGAACGCGGCGGCGAGCTTCGAGGCTTTGGCGAGGCCCATGCCTTTTTCCTTTGCGAGTTCGGAAACGGGAAGCCCGCCCAAAGCTCCCATGGAGCCGTATTTCGCGAGAAGATCCCGCCCGATCTCGATGGCGCTCCGTCCCCTGATGCCGGTGGAAATGAAAAGCGCCATCAGTTCCGCGTTGTTCAGTGCGGCCGGGCCCAGCAGCGCGAGCTTTTCCCTCGGGCGCTCGGCGAAAGGCATGTCATGGATGCGCGGAGGGGAAGCCGGGGATGTTTCGCTTGGAAATCTCATGTTTAAATGAACACTTTTCAGATTTTTGTCCGGCTGCCAAGATTTCTTTGCGGAATCAAGGAGCGTGGGCGGGACGCCCACGCTCCTTGACGATTTGCTGGCGGGCTCCGTTCGCGCTGTTACCGTCCGGGCATGGGCTGGGTGTTTTTCTTCGATGGGGATTGCGCGTTCTGCTCGGCGTCGGTCCGGCGGATCGCCCGCTTCGACAGCCGGGGAAGGATCGCCTTCTCTCCGTTGCAGGGGGAACTGAGCAGGGAAATGGGATTTTCCCGGCATGCCGGGCTGAAAGACGGCACGATGGTGGTGCTGCGGGAAAGCGATGGAAAAGTTTTCCTGCGGAGCGACGCGCTTCTGGAACTGGCACACGCGATCGGAGGACCCTGGAGGATGCTTGGCATTTTCAAACTCATTCCGCACGGGCTTCGCGACATGCTGTATCGCTGGATGGCCGGGAACCGCCACCGCCTGGCGGGCGGGGACCGTTGCTCGCTGGGGGACCCGGTGGTGAAGGAAAGGCTGCGCCCGTGAACGGTGCAATCCCGCCTTGAATTGCCGTGAACGGCGTGCATCCTCGCCGCCCGCTCATGGCTGGCCCCACTCTCCAAGCACTTCCCGGATTCCGCGATTTCACTCCGCAAGAGTGCGCCGTGCGCAATTACCTTTTTGAAACCTGGCGGGCGGCCGCGAGGCGTTGCGGGTATGTGGAGTATGAAACGCCCGTGCTGGAGGATACCGCCCTCTATCTGAAAAAATCCGGCGGCGAGCTTTCCTCGCAGCTTTTCCGTTTCGAGGACCAGGGGGGGCGCGATGTGACGTTGAGGCCGGAAGTCAGCCCCTCGCTCGCGCGTCTCGTCGCCCAACATCAGAGAAATTTCCCGAAACCGATCAAGTGGTTCGAGATCGGCCAGTGCTTCCGCTACGAAAAACCGCAGAAAGGCCGGGGGCGGGAGTTCCATCAGTTCAACGTGGACATACTCGGCGAGGCGGGGCCAAGCGCGGATGCCGAGCTGATCTCCCTCGCCATCGAAACCATGCTGGCCTTCGGTTTCGTCGCCGGGGACTTCGTGGTGCGCGTTTCCGACCGGCAGGCGTGGATCGGCTTCGCCGCCGCCCATGGGATCGGGGAGGAAAGGGTTACGGAGTTTCTCAGCGTGATCGACAAGATCGAGCGCGAGAAACCGGAGGTGCTCGATGAGAAGCTGAAAAGTTTCTCCCTCACCCGGCAGGCCGTCCTCGATTTCATTTCCAACCCGGACAACGCCTCCCCCGCGTATCTGGCAATCCGGAACGATCTCGCCGCCCGCGGATTCGAGGGCTTTGTCGAGCTTGACCTGTCGATCGTCCGCGGTCTCGCCTACTACACGGGGATCGTCTTCGAGGTGTTCGACTCGAAAAAATCCATGCGCGCCGTGGCCGGCGGCGGGCGTTACGACACGCTGGTTTCCACCTTGTCCGGAGGCAGCGTGGACATGCCCGCCACGGGCTTCGCGATGGGCGACCATGTGATCCGCAATCTGATCGAGGAAACCCCCCACGCCGCGATGCAGATGGAAGTCTGGCTCCAGAGAAACGCGGCGGCCTGCGATGTTTTCGTGATTGTCGCGGACGAGGAAAGGCGGCCGGAATCGCTGCGTTTGGTTTCGGATCTCCGCCGGGCGGGAATTTCCGCCGACCTGCCCCTCAATCCACTGAAAGTGCCGAAGCAATTCCAGGCCGCGGAAAAATCCGGCGCGCGCTTCGCCCTCGTGGTGGGCGCGGAGTATCCGCAACTGAAGCTCAAGATCCTCGCCAACCGCACGGAGGAAACCGGCGACGCGTCCAACGCGGTGGAATGGCTCACCGCCCGCATCCATCAACCCGACGGACCCCTGCTGGCGTAGCGAAATATGGTTATAAGTTATAAGTTATTTGTTAGATGGAAAGACATGCCACGACGAATGATCCACAACCAATAACTTTTAACAAACAACTTCCAACTTTTAACGAAATTCCAAAAATGCGCACCCATCATTGCAACGAACTCCGCGAATCCCACATCGGCCAATCCGTCACCTTGATCGGCTGGGTGAATTCCGCCCGCGACCACGGCGGAGTCATCTTCATCGACCTCCGGGACCGCGAGGGGCTCACCCAGTGCGTTTTCCGCCCGGAGGAAAGCCCGGATGTCGCCGCGCTCTCCCACACGCTCCGCGAGGAGGATGTCGTGCAGGTGACGGGCGTGGTGAGCAAGCGGATCGAAGGCTCCGGGAATTCCCGCATCGGGACCGGGCACATCGAGATCGTGGCGAAAGATCTCCGCATCGTGAACAAGGCCGAGGTCCTTCCCTTCCAGCTCGACAAGGAGCTGTCCAACGAGGACATCCGGATGAAATACCGCTACCTCGATCTCCGCCGCCCGCGGATGAACAAAAACATCCGCCAGCGCAGCGTGATCACTTCCGCCGCCCGCCGCCATCTCGACGAGGCCGGTTTCTTTGAAATCGAAACGCCGATTCTGTCCAACCCCACTCCGGAAGGAGCCCGGGATTTCCTCGTGCCGTCGCGCCTGAATCCGGGCCGCTTCTACGCGCTGCCGCAGGCTCCCCAGCAATACAAGCAACTGCTGATGGTGGCCGGCCTGGAAAAATACTATCAGATCGCCCGCTGTTTCCGCGACGAGGACCTTCGCGCGGACCGCCAGCCGGAGTTCACGCAGATCGACATCGAAGCCAGCTTCGTCGGGCAGGAAGATATCATTTCGCTGGTGGAAGGATTGCTGCCATCGATGTTCAAGGCGGGACTGGACCGGGACATTTCCGCTCCGTTTCCCCGCATGACCTACCGGGAAGCGATGGATGTGTACGGATCGGACAAACCGGACACCCGCTATGAGATGAAGATCACCGATCTCGGCGGCGTGTTCGCGGGAACGGAGTTCAAAATCTTCCGTTCCACGCTCGATGGCGGAGGCGTCGTCCGCGCCATCAATGCCAAGGGTTTCGCCGGGATCACCACCGGCCAGATGAACCGTCTCAACGAGATCGCCATCCAGGCCGGCCTGCCGGTGAAGACGCTCGCCTTCATCAAGCTGGAGGGCGGCGAATACAAAAGCCCGCTGTGGAAGTTTTTCACCGAAGAGGAAAAACAGGCGCTGGTCTCGACGCTTTCCGTCGAGGAGGGCGATATTGTTTTCTTCGTCGCCGGATCGCGCGACAGCGTCAGCACCATTCTCGGACGGGTCCGGGTGGAAATCGCGGAGATGATGGAACTCACCAAAGATTCCGGAGCATTCAATTTCCTGTGGGTGGTGGATTTCCCGCTGCTCGCCCATGATGAGGAAAGCGGTCACTGGGCGGCGGTGCATCATCCCTTCACCCGCCCCCATCCGGACGACATCGACCTGCTCGAAGCCGGTGACTATGCGAATGTCCGGGCGCAGGCATACGATGTCGTTCTCAACGGCTACGAACTCGGCGGCGGCTCGATCCGGATTCACGAAAAGGATCTACAGGCGAAGATGTTCGATGTCCTCGGCGTGAACGCGGAGGAACAGCAGATCAAGTTCGGCCACTTGCTCGATGCGTTCCGTTTCGGCGCGCCTCCGCACGGAGGGATTGCGCTCGGCCTGGACCGGATCGCCATGCTCGTGTCCGGAGAACAATCGATCCGCGAGGTCATCGCTTTCCCGAAAAACAACAAAGGCGCGGACCTCATGGCCCACAGCCCCTGCCAGATCGAGCACAAGCTGCTCCGCGAGGTATACGTGCAATCGACCTACAAGGACCCGAAAGTTGCGGTGGAAAACGCCGCGCCGTAAGATCCCGAATCAGAACGGCTTCATCCTCTCCTTGCCAACGCAACGGGACAGGCTACTTTCCCTGCGCATCAATCGGAAGCGGGGACGACCCCGCCTCTCCAAACCCGAACCGGGGACGGCCCCGAAAATTGAAATTGGAGAGATATGCATTGGATCATTCTAATCGTTGCCGGGCTTTTTGAAGTGGGTTGGGCTGTCGGCCTCAAATACACCCACGGTTTCACCCGGCTCTGGCCCAGCGTCTGGACCTCACTCGCCATGGTTCTCAGCCTGGTTCTTCTCGGCCTTGCCATGAAATCGCTGCCCGCCGGCAGCGCCTACGCGATCTGGGTGGGAATCGGGATCGTCGGCACCACCATTGCGGGCATTTTCCTTTTCGGAGAACCCGCGAACCTCCTCAAGACACTCAGTGTATTGCTGATTCTCGTGGGAGTCGTCGGGCTGAAGCTGGGCACCGCCGCTCCCTGAGAGTCCGCTCACAGGCTCCGGCGTCCTTGCATCGCCCGCATCAGCGTGAGTTCGTCCGCATGTTCCAACCCGCCACCCGCCGGCAGGCCTTGCGCGATCCGGGTGAGCCGGAGATTCCTCCCGCGCAACAGATCCGCCAGATAGTTCGCCGTCGCCTCCCCCTCCACATCCGATCCCAGAGCCAGGACCACTTCGGTTCCTTCCGGCAAGGCCTCGAGACGCCGCAGCAGCGCGGGAATATGAAGATCCTCCGGAGAAACCCGGTCCAGCGGAGACAGTTTCCCTCCCAGGCAATGGTAATGCCCGCGGAACACGCCGGAACGCTCCAGCGGAAGCACATCGGTCGCCTGCTCCACCACGCACAAAAGCCCGGTATCCCGCCGGGGGTCATCGCAGATCCCGCAGCCCTCCCTGGTTGCGAAAAATCCACAGACCGGACAACGGACCACCGCATCGCGGGCCTCTCGGAGAGCATCCGCCAAAGCTCCCGGATCCGCCCTCGGACTCTGCAACAACCACACCGCGATTCGTTCCGCGCTGCGGGGGCCGATCCCCGGAAGCCGCCGCAACCCGGCGATGAGTTCCTTCACCGGTTCCGGAAAATCAGCGCGCGCCATGGGAAGGGATTTTCACGATTTCATCCGCCTCCATCCGGTGGCGTTGGGCGTAAACCAGCGAGCAAATTCCCGACCACAACACCGGAATGATCCCCGTGCTGATCGCGGGATCGCGGGCGGAAAGAACCAACACCGGAGCCCACGCCGCCATCACCACCAGGGCCGTGATCCACAAAACCACCCGCCGCCACACGCCCGGCACCGACAAAATCGCCAGCGAAAGCCCATAGGAAACCACCCCGCCTCCCAACCAGACCACCCACGGCGGCACACGCTCCGGAAACACCCCTCCCCCCAGCCAGCCCGCGATCACCGCGTCCATCCGGTCGGCCAGTCCCAGCAAAGCCAATCCCAGGGCAAGAATGGCCGCAAGGCTGCCGATCGCCGCGGCCGGTGCCAGCACATGCCCTGGAGGCGGAGTATTTCTAGGAACGTTCATTCGGATTTCCCCCGGATCGTTGGCCAAGCCGGTGCGGCAATCAAGCGAGTGCTTCGAGCAACAAACCCAGATGCTTCCCCGGAGAAACTTTTTCCAACACCGCCCGGATCTTTCCATCCGCCCCGATCACGAACGTGCTCCGCTCCGTCCCCATGAACTTCCGGCCCATCATCGATTTCTGCACCCACACCCCGTAGGACGCCGCGATGGAGTGATCCTCATCGGCGATCAGCGGATACGGAAGGGACCAGGAATCAATGAACTTCCTGTGGCTTTTCACCCCGTCGCCGCTGACCCCGAAGACCAGCGCCCGCTCGCGCACATCCTCCCACCCGTTGCGGAGAGCGCACGCCTGGATCGTGCAACCCGGCGTATTGTCCTTCGGGTAAAAAACCAGCACCACGCTCCGGCCCCGGAGACCGGAAAGCGTCAATTCCGCTCCATCCTCCGGGAAATGACCCACAACAGGAGCGGTGAAATCAGGAGCGGGATCGCCGGGGCGGGGTTTCATGGGCGTAGTTTCAACGTTTCCACCGGTGGCGCAACCATTGGAAACGAACTTTCAAGTTTTTGGAAAAGCCCGCATCTGCTTCATTACGGCCGTGACCTTTGCCACGAAAATCACCGTCGTGCGTCTTGCGCTCATACCGGTCTTCTGTGCCTTCGCCCTCGCCTATGGAGCGGGCGTGCGGGACGGAAACCCTTCCGAATGGCTGCGCTGGACTGCTCTGGCCATCTTCGTCACCGCATCCGTGAGCGATGGGATCGACGGCTGGATCGCCCGCCGTTTCAACCAAACCTCCGATCTCGGCGCCTTTCTCGATCCCCTGGCGGACAAAACCCTCCTGCTCACCGCCATTCTCATCCTCTCCTTGGTCGATTGGGGGCCGGACGGCTGGAGCCTGCCCGCATGGTTCGCCGCCATCGTCGTGGCGCGCGATTGCATCATCGTCGGCGGTCTCTGGATCCTTCGCTCCTCGGGCCGCAAAGTGAAAATCGCCCCGCACATCATCGGGAAAATCTGCACCGTCACCCAGATGATCGCCATCGGCTGGGTCATGCTGCGGGTCGTTCCCGTTCCCCCCGTCTATCCCAGCATCGTCGCGGGGATCTTCACCGTCTGGTCCGCGCTCCTCTACCTGCGGGAAGGAACGCGAATCCTGCGCCACCAGCCCGCCTCGCACCCGTGAGTTCATTCCGCTTTCAAAAGCGTACATGATGAAAAACGGATAACAGGTTGAGCTTGTTAGATCACTCGATGAGAAACCACGGATTTTTTAAGAGGTTGTGATGGAAATTCTTCAATCAGTATAATCCTGTAATCCGTGGTTTTTCTTTCTTTCCCGAAAAAACCCCTGCTCCAAAGATGGCGGGCAATGCCTGCCGCCCCCATTCGCTCGTGCATTGCGGCAGGAACACGATTCAATGCGATTTTTCCCACGTCATCCGCGTAGGCTCATGCCATGAACCTGCTCCGCGCCTGCCTCTTTCTCCTGCTCATCCCCACGGCGGATGCCCGCGACTACCGCTTCGACGGGACCATGCCGGAGGAAACCCTCCGCAGCTACCTGTCGCGCTCCATGACTCTCATGTACCTGCTCACCGGCCACGGCGATCTGGATGACAACATCCGCATGATGAAGGAAACCGGCGTGAAACTCGCCGGGCGGGCGATTCACAACTGGGGGCGCGAACAAGGCGGCGAATCCAGCCTGCCCGAAAAACTCGCCCGCGCGAAAGCCGCCGCCGCGAAAGTCCACGCCGCCGACCCGGAAATCATCCTGCAAGCCTGCATTTTCGAGATCGTCTCCACCGACATCAACCGGCTGGCCGTCCCCGCATGGGCCTTCGAGGCGCTCGGCATGCCGGTGGAAACCCGCAACTTCCGCTTCGACGACATCGCCTACACCAACGGCCGGGGCCGCGACCAATGGGGAAAAGACACCTGCATCCCCGACGTCAGCCGCCCCGAGACCCGCCTGTGGTTCCACTACCTCGCGGCGTCCTACATCGACATCGGCTGCGAGGCCATCCACTTCGGCCAGGCGGAACTGATGAACGGCAACGATCCCGACCTCGCCCACTGGAGTTCCGTCCTCCATCACGCCCGCGCCCATGCCGGCAAACACGCGCGGCGGAACTTCCTGCTCTGCGACGCCCACGTCCCCGGCGGCGGTCTGGTGCGGGACGGCAGGCTGCTTTACGACTTCCACTCCTTTCCCCTGCGCGTCGAGGAAATCCCCGGAAAACCCCGCGAAGGACGGCTGCGCGCGGGTTTCAAGGATGCCATCTACGGCCGCAGCATGGGCGGCATCACCCCCTCCGGCTGGCGCTGCGAAAATCTCCCCTACCTCGTGGAACTCGACAACTACGGCCGCAGCCGCAGCCCCGGCGAGGCCGGTGCGGGCGTCCATTGGGTGTGGGGCTGGGACGAGATCACATGGTTCTCCCAGCTCCCGGAACAGGACCGCGACGAATGGCTGCGCCATGCCTGGAACTGGGTCCGCGAAAACGATCCCGCGGGCTACCTCCAGATGCCCGGCGGCCGCTGCCTGTCCGGCGCCGCCGATGGCAGGCGTTGGTACTACGCCAACCGTAAAAGCGAGGCCGTCCCCGAAGGCTCCTGCCAGGAAGACGCCATCCGCCTCATCTGGGCGGACGATCCCTGAAGCAGGATGGCGGCTTGCCTTTTGCCTCACGCATCTGTTCCACTCGGACGATTCAACTTCCATCAACATGACCTCAAAAACTCCTCTCCTCCTTTCCGCCGCCGCTCTTGGATTGGCGGTCGTGGTGCATCTCTCCGGCCAGGAAGGCCCGGCCGACCGGCCCGGCGCTCCGCCGCCACACGTCACGGTGTTTTCCAACGTCCGCATCTTCGATGGCAAATCCGACACGCTCTCCGCGCCGTCCCACGTCCTCATCCGCGGCAACAGGATTGAGAAAATATCCGCCGATCCCATCCCCACCGACCGTCGTGCCGACACCGTGCTCATCGACGGAGGCGGCCGCACCCTCATGCCCGGCCTCATCGACGCCCACGTCCACACGATGATGGAGAGCATGCCGCTGATGAAAGGGCTGACCTCGGACATCGGCTACGTGAATCTCGTCGCCGCCCGGGCCGCCGAGAAACAGCTTCTGCGGGGCTTCACGACGGTGCGCGATCTGGGCGGAGCGGCGCTGGGTCTCAAGGCCGCCATCGACGAGGGGCTTCACGCCGGACCGCGCATCTACCCCTCCGGGGCGACCGTTTCGCAAACCGGCGGCCACGGCGATTTCCGCCTGCCGAACGAAGTCCCGCAGGACACCGCCGCCCCGCTTTCCTACATGGAGAAAAGCGGAATGACCATCATCGCCGATGGCCCCGATGAAGTCCTCAAGCGCGTCCGCGAGCAGCTCCGCAACGGCGCCACCCAGATCAAACTCATGGCCGGCGGCGGCGTTTCCTCGAACTACGACCCGCTCGATGTCACCCAGTACACCCCGGCCGAACTCGCAGCCGCCGTCAGCGCCGCGGAAAACTGGGGCACCTACGTCACCGTCCACGCCTACACCCCCAAGGCCATCCGCGCCGCCGTCGAGGCGGGGGTGAAGTGCCTGGAGCACGGCCAGCTCATCGACGAGGAAACCGCCGCGCTGCTCGCCGAAAAGGATATCTGGTGGTGTCTGCAACCCTTCCTGGACGACCCCGCGACCCCTTCCTCCTTCCCCGAAGGCTCCCCGAACCGGATCAAGCAGTTGGAAATGTTCGCCGGCACCGAGGCCGCCTATCAGCTCGCGAAGAAATACAAAATCAAGACCGCCTTCGGCACCGACAATCTCTTCAATCCCTCCAACGCCGCGGCCCAGGGCGGGCAGCTTGCCAAACTCGCGAAGTGGTACACCCCCGCCGAAGTCCTGTGCATGGCCACCTCGCAAAATGCCGAACTGCTGGCGATGTGCGGCAGGCGCAACCCCTATCCCGGCAAGCTCGGCGTCGTCGAGGAAGGAGCGCTCGCCGATCTCATCCTCGTCGATGGCAACCCGCTCGAAGATCTCGATCTCGTCGCCGATCCGGAGAAGAACTTCCTGGTCATCATGAAGGACGGGAAGATCTACAAGCATACTCACTGAAATGTCGCGGCATGGCCGTGAGCACGTCCGCCGAAACAGCGCGCCAGGTGTGCTTCGGGGTCAGCAGGAATGAAAAAAGCCGAGGAGGCAGACCCCCGCGGCTTCCCGTTGAGCTATAAAAAGCCTTGTTTTTCCTATCGACGCGCCGGACCGCGCCGACGGCCGAACGCAAGGGCCAACAAACCGCCGCCAATCAAGACACCGGTCGCGGGCTCGGGCACCGCGGTCAGAATGCCGCTCGCTTCGGAGAACGTGTAGTTCCCAAAAGTCCAGGTGTCGTCGAGGTTATTGGTCCAGCCATTGACCACAAAGTCGTCACCGAAAAAGCTGCTCCCGGTATCGACGATGGTCCAGGACCCGATGGCGGCCGCGTCCGCAAGGTCGAAGTTGAAGCTGCCGAAGGCGTTGAAATGGCCGTCTCCGAAGATCTGGTTGTTCACGCCATCCTCTCCGATGTAGAAGGTCATCGATCCGGCGTTCTCGATTGTGAAGGTGCCTGCCTGAATTCCGACGTCGCCCTGGAACGTATGATTCGCCCCGGACTTCAGTTGGTTGCCGCCGAGAACCGTGAAGCCGCCCACCCCGCTCATGGCAGCCTGAATGCCGGTGTCCTGGTCGTTCGTGTCGAAGGTCGCCCCGCCAGCCAGCAAAGTCACCGCCACGTTCGACTGGACGAAGTTGCCCTTGTCTCCGCTGTTGTTCACACGGAGGGTGCCGCCGTCGAAGTTCACCGTCACCGAGCCGTTGTTGGAGTTGATGCCGTCGTTCAGCGAGAGCGTGCCGCCGGCATTCAGGTTGATGATGCCGGTTCCGCCGGAGCCCTCGCCACCAAAAGTCGTGACCTGATTTCCCGTGACCAGGCCGCCGGAGCCGATTGTCAAATGGCCCGTCGATGCGTTGGAATCCTGCCCCAGCACGATGCCACTGCCCGTGACATTGACCACGCCGGTGCCGGAAACATTCAGGAACCCGGTGCCGGGGCCGTTGCCACCGACGATGAACCATGGATTGCCGGGGTTGAACGTCCCGCCCGTGATGTTGTAGGTGCCGACCCCACCGTCGCCGATCGTGACGGCAAATCCGTCGCTCGTCGCAAGCGTTCCCGCGGTATGGCTGATGGTCGAGTTTCCACCGAGGAAGATTTGCTGCACGGGAGCCACATCACCGGAGATGACGACGCTGCCGCCGTGCTTGACCTCCGTCCAATCCGAAGCGTTCGGAAGCCCGTTGGACCAGTTTGGTTCGTCATCCCAGGCGCCGCCATCCGGCCCGTTGTAGCTGGTTGCGGCCTGAACGCTGATACAGGGAAGCGCGAGAGCAATGGCTGCAACGCACCTCCTGGTGGTTTTGATTGTGGGGGTTTTCATCAAGGAGTTATTTCAAGGATTCTTTTTTGCAACTTCCTGCAACTCCACCAAGAGGCATTTTTTTCTGATCTCCACAAGCATAAATTACCGATTGCCGGAAACCAGCTCTTTGGGGCGGCCGGCCCGTCACTCCGGCAGTGGAATCTCCTCACGGATCGAAAATGAAGGCTGGACAACCGACGATGGTCCCATTAGTTGGCTTTCATGAAGATACCGCGCTCTCTTCGGCTGACCACCGCTGCTTTTCTGATTTTCTCAGGGACCGTTGAAGCGGCTGTTTTTGTGGATGAATTTGCGGACACCACGAATCTGTCCAATTCCGCCAACCTCACTGTCACAACGCAATTCGACACAGCGGTTGTCTCCCCCATCGACCCCAATTTCGGCACGGCGAGCGTCGAATGGAGCAATGGCGGCCTGCTGTTTCCGAACGAGCCCGGATTGACCTTGGTGCATCTTTTCAGTTCCTACACCGGCTCCCTGGGCGCCAACCTCGGGGACATCTCTTTCGTCGCCGTCTATGACGATCCCGGCTTGACGGAAGCTCTTCTGGGCGGCGGAAACCTCTTTCTCCTCGTCTCCAACGGCAATATCGGCAACTATCCGATTCCGGTGGTTCCCGACGCCACCGGCTGGAAGCTGCGCCTGGACTTCACCGTCGTCCCCGGAGAATCCGGCAACCCCAACGGCAGCGCGAGTATCGACTCCCTGGCCGTAGTCCCGGAGCCCGGCACCACGATGATGCTCGCCTCCGTTGCCGCTCTTTCACTGCTGAGGCGGCGGACGGGCGGCGGCGGAAATTGACGAACCCGCCTCTTGCAAACCTCCCGCCCACAACAAGCTCTTTCCAGCAAGCTTGGGTTGGAATCAGAAGAGGCCGGCCTTGAATTTTGTCAGGCACTGGTCCGCAAATGGGGTCCAAATGGAGCCGCCCTCGCGACTCTGGGGTCAGTCCCCGCACTGTCACATTTTTTCCAGTTCATTGAGGTGTTTTTGTAGGCTTCGATCTCTTCTCACGATGCCTATTGGAATCGCAACGACCTTGCCATGCCGCACACTCCCCCGCAAACCATCCTTGGGCAAGCTTTTTTGTTCCATTGCGGGGACTGACCCCAGAGATACCGCCTACGACTGACCCCATTCATGTTCCCCAAGCCTCAAGATTTTCAATACTTTTATCAAACAGTTCAAACAGCTGAGACATTTTTTCTCGATCCCCAAACACATAAATAGGTTCGCCGAATGGATTTTCAATCATTGAAATAATCATTCTCAAATATTTTCTAAATATATCTGCTTTTCGGGCAAGCTCGAGATCAGAAACTCCTTCGGGAGACTTAAAATATAACCTGGAATTAACAGGATCTAATGAAAGCTCCTCCAGAGCCCTCAAACTCAAAGCAAGTCCTTTAATATATGTTTCTTGAGATTTTTTTTCACGAATATCGGTAGACGCCCAAATATTTATCTGAAGCTTATTTAATTTCATAACTTCAGAACAATTAAACATAAGTTTTTCATTTTTAGCTTGGGCCGAAAGTGAAAATATGCAAAAAATAAATACTAGAAATTTCATAATTTATTTGTTTTTGTAATGTTGATCATAAATAGGTTCTTCCGCCATAACGGCTTCATACTCCCCCTGCGGCATGCCTTCCCGACCAGGGAATCTCTGGGGTCAGTCCCCGCACTGTCACATTTTTTCCAGTTCATTGAGGTGTTTTTGTAGGCTTCGATCTCTTCTCACGATGCCTATTGGAATCGCAACGACCTTGCCATGCCGCACACTCCCCCGCAAACCATCCTTGCGCAAGCTATTTTTGTTCCGTTGCGGGGACTGACCCCAGAGACGTTGCGGGGACTGACCCCAGAGACGAAAGAGCCGCCTAATCGTTTGCCCCCTTTTTCTCCACTCGAGTAACGGCCGAAGCCTCCCCGACAAAACCAGACAACCAGTGCCCATCCTTTTCGAATCCGCCTTCTATTGAAAACAACGCCTCCTCTTTCGTGTCAAAAGGAACTGTCTGCAGTGCGAGGCAAACCAAAACATCTTCGTTCAGCGCGGGTTCGCTGTCAGCAATTCTTTGCCGAGGTATCGGTGGTCCTACATGATTGCCCGCTCCGTCCTCCAAGAAAACCACCTCCGTAACTAAAAAGTACTTTTCAAACTTAGCGATATACCACTTTTCGCCACTCCTGATTACACAGAGTTCCCCTCTTGCCAAACCCTCCGCCTCTCCAAGATCGGTCGCCAGTAATGCATGCATGGAAAATATAAATAAAATTAGAGTCCTCATTTCTTACCCTCCGTCACACAATAGCATGTTTCAACAAAATTGGCCCTAATCGTCCAGATTAAATGGGGTCATAAATGGGGTCAGTCCTCGCGGATTCACATTTTCGCTTCAGTCTGCGGTTCCTCACCAAGCTTTCCAGCCAGTTCATGCGTCATGCGTATCAGTTCCTGTTTGTCGTGGCAAGCCGTGGGCATGCGGCTCACCGATCCGGGGTGCCCGTGGCCAACCTTCCGAAAATCCAGGCCCTTGAATTGGAGCGCTTGGAAAATACCGCGATCCATCGAACGAATCCCCCCGCGGGAAGAAGCTTGTCCGGCTCTGGCACGAAACCCGGGTGGCACGCCCACTGCGGTTGGTTGCCGCGATTCCCGGGCCGCGTTCTTCCCCGCCTTGACAGCGCATCCTCCCCTTTCCACGGTTCCATCAGCCGATGGATCAGCCCCTTTCCGAATTCACCACTGTCGAGTCCATTTTCGTTCGCCACCGCAACGCCCTGCTCCTGCGCGGCCAGTTCACGCCGGTTTACTGCGACTATTATCTCCACTACATGCAGCACGGCATCCGCCCGCCGGGGGAGATCGACCAGATGCTCAAGGATTCCCTGGCGATGCTCACCCTCCACCTGACGGCCCGGCCATGGGCGGAAACCATCGCGTGGACCGCAAACCTCCGCGCCCCGAGGATCAACCTGTTCGTCACCGGCGGCTCCCTCTCCGAATCCGTCACGGGCAGGGTCTTCACCGAAGACGTGCGCGAGCCCGACCGCAATTTCTTCTACTCCCAGATCACCACGGTGGAAGGTGCCGAGCCCGGGGTTTCCACGATCGAGATCGAGGGGCGGGATCCGATCGCGTGGATTTCCCAATACTACGATCAGTCCGAGCAACGTCCGGCCCGGGGGTTCCGGCTTGGGGATGAAAATTTCGCGCTCGTCGCGGCGCAACCGGACTGCGATCTCGAATGGCTCGACGCGCTCGACGAGGCCGCCGTGGATGCCATCACGAAAACGGAGGAAACCACGCTGCTGGAAACCCGCCGGTTCCGTTTTCACTGCGGCTGCACTTTGGAAAAAATCCTGCCCGTTCTCGGCGGTTGGCGCGACAATCCCGATGCCCTCTTTGAAGGCACGGACGCCATCACCGTCCAATGCCCGCGCTGCGCCGCGAAATACCGCGTCACCCGCGAAATGATCTGATCCGTCTCATGCAGCGGTTCCATCACCGGCAATTCTCCGACCCTCGCGCCCTGACGGCCCGAAAAGGCTCGCGGAAAATTTCCGTTTGCATTCCCACCCTGAACGAGGCCGCCACCATCGGCGGCATCGTGACCGCGATCCGCGAAACCCATTGCGGGAAAAACGGCCTGGTGGACGAGATTCTGGTGATCGATTCCGGCTCCTCCGATGGCACCCTGGAAATCGCCGGAGCCGCCGGAGCCACCGCCCTGTTGTCTTCGGAAATCGCCCCCGCAACCGGAACCCACCGCGGGAAGGGCGAAAATCTCTGGAAAGCTCTGCACGCGGCGAAAGGCGACATCATCTGCTACATCGACGGGGACATCGAGGAATTCGATCCATTCTACGTTCCCGGCCTCGTGGGGCCACTACTGGAAAATCCGTCCATCGACTACGTGAAGGCGTTTTACGAACGCCCCCTGCAGGATGGCGGCGGCACCCAGCCGGGCGGCGGCGGGCGCGTATCGGAAATTCTCATCCGGCCCCTTCTTTCCCTGTTCTACCCGGAACTCTCGGAAATTCTCCAACCCCTCGCAGGCGAATATGCCGCGCGTCGGGAGGTTCTGGAACATCTCCCCTTCCCCACCGGATACGGCGTGGAGATCGCACATCTCATTGATCTGCTGGAGCAAGGGAAAACCGGCCGGATCGCCCAGACCGATCTCGTCCGCCGGGTGCACCGCAACCGCGGCGACTCCGAACTGGGCGGCATGGCCTTCGCCATTCTCAAGGTGATCATGCGCCGCCTCGAGCGCGACGGCAGGCTGCGGCCCGGCACGCCGCTGCCCGATCTCTATCAGAGCTGGACCGCCGGAGACGGAGAGGTGAAACGGACGCTCCAGCTCATTCCCGAGCCCGAGCGGCCTCCGCTCGCCTCCCTCGGGAAGCTCATTGCAACTCCTTGAGTCGCTGGCGGCACCACGCCAGCCCTTCATCGTATTCCTCGCTCTGCGGGCGCGAGCTGGCGAGGCTTTCCCACAGCTTCACCGCATCGGAAAACGCCTTGCCCGCATCGGTTTTCCGGTTGGCAAGCTGTAGCGCATGGCCGAGATCCCCCAGCAAATAGGCCCCGGAGCTTTGCAGGACTTCCGGCCTCGGCCCCTGGGGAGAACGTTCGCTTTCCAGTTTCTCCAGCAGATCCCCCGCCCTCCTCAACAACGCGATCTCCTCCTCCCGGTCTCCGCTCATTCCCAGCATCCGGCCCTTTTGCCACCACAGCAGCGCCAGACGAAATGCGATCGTGGCATCTCCCGGAGCCGATGCGCGGACTCCCTCCAGAAGGCGGATGCCCTCATCGAAACCTTTCATCGCCTCCGCCATCTGGCCGCGGTCGCGCAGGATTCCGGCGCCGATTCCGAGCTGCGCGGCCTTGCGCGCCACCGCCTCCACGTTTTCCGGCTCTTCGGCCAGCAACCCATCCAGAATTTCCATCGCGGTTTGCGAATGGGATGCCGCCGCCGCGATGTCTCCCGAAAGCACCGCTGCCTCCGCCATCGCTCCGTGGCAGCCGGCCAGCTCAAATCTCAGACGCGGATCACCCGGGGATTTTTCCAGCAAACCGATGATCTCCGCCACGGCGAGCGAACGCACCTCCCGCGCATCCCCCAACCTGCCGATGCCATCGAGAATCGTGGCGGAGGACAAATAACAACCGGCCAGCTCCGAGCGGAGGATGACCGCATCCGGCCGCTGGTCGACCAGCCGGTTGAGGGTCTGTGTCGCCCGCAGGAGCTGATCGAGCGCGCGCGCGTCCTCGCCATTCGCCGCCAGCAGCTTCGCCTCATGGAAATCGAGCACCGCCAGCCGCTGGCCCAGAAGATCCCCGTCCACCGCCTCCCCCGGAACATCCCCGAAAGCCTCCCGTGCGGCGGCGAACGCGGCACCCGCTTCGGAACTCCCGTCCGATTGATGCAACAGCGCCAGCAACAGGGAATTGGTCGCGATCCGGAATTTCAACGCCGGTTCCATCGGCCTCTCCGCCCACAGCCCGACCGCTTCCGAAAGCCTCCGCTTCGCCTCCGCCGCGTCTCCCGCCGCGAGGGAAATCTCCGCCATCTGCAAGCGCACCCGGGCTCTCTCATCCTCCAGCGCCTCGGCCCCTTCCGTCCGTTCCAGAAACTCCGTGAAATAACGGTCGAGCCGCTGCAACCTCAGCTCCCGCCCGTCGAGCGGAGGCAGCCTGCGGTGGCCTTTCTCCATCGCCCACTCGAACACCCGGTCGCCGATCAGGCGGGAACCTTCCAATCTCGCGAGAGAACGCTCCCTCTCATACTCCATCTCCCGCACCGCGTCGTCCGCCCTCTGATTCGCGGCGGTCTCCACCTCCGCGGCCGAGGCAGCCTTTTCACGAAGGGAATGAATTTCCGCAACCGATTCCTCCAGATCCGAGCGCATGCCCGAGGCCGTGAGCCACCACAACGCACCCAGCACCAGCGCGACCGCCACCGCCACACCCGCGGCGAAAAATGCCCGCGAACTCCGGCGGTCCGCCTTCCCGCACTGGTCCAGCAGCGCCTCGCGCTCCGCGGCCGCCGCCAGTCCGGCATGGACCGCTTCAAAACCCGCCGCCACCTCCATCAGCGAAGCCGGCCTCCCCGCCGGGTCCAGCAGCAGGCAGCGGTCGATCCACTCCCGCAGGCAGCGCTCCAGCTCGTTTGCCGGCTCCCCCTCCCAATCGACCTCCGGATTGATTTCCAGATTGGTGGCAATCCTGCCGAGATCCGCCTGGATTCCATCGCGCCGGGTGGTTCCGGGTTCCGGAGCGACCATCTGGAACGTGTCGTTGCAGCGGGGAAACCTCCCGGTCAGGAGACGGAACGCCAGCACCCCGAAAGCGAACACATCCCACCGGTAGCCCGCATCCTCCAGATACCCCTCCGGGTG
>CAZVSA010000021.1:16758-24892 GCA_964629955.1 uncultured Luteolibacter sp. | reverse complement strand
GCATCAAAAAACCAATGGATTTACCGCAAAGCCGCGAAGGTCGCAAAGGGTCGCTGAGAAAAACTCAAGATGAGATCGGGGGCGGATGGGTGACGTTGCGCCTGTTTTTTCAGTTTTCGATCCTGAATTCGCCCTCTTCGCGTTCCTTTGCGACCTTCGCGGCTTTGCGGTGAAATGAAAATTCCCGTCTTTTGATGCGTCGGCCTTGGGGCTCTTGCGGGTTGCCAAGGCCGCCGTGTTGGTTTTGAAACAGAGGTGTGAGATTTTACCGAGGTGGGGCAAAACGTCTTTTCCGGGCTCAAGGTCCGCTGCTGGCTTTGATCGGGCTGATGTTCCTGATTTTTTTCGGGCAGGTGCTCTTCGGCTACCAGTGGTATGCGGAATGGATGGCGGTGCCCGGCCAGGTGGTGAGGAGCTGGAATCATTTGCTCGCGGGGGAGGCAGGGTGGGCGGATTGGCGTGAGTTCGCCACGCTGCTGAGTTGTGCGTTGCTGCACGGGAGCTTCGAGCACCTTGCCTCGAACATGGTGTTTTTTTGGATTTTCGGGGCCTTGATCTCGGAGTTGCTGGGGTGGCGGTGGATGCTGCTTTTATTCCTTCTCACGGAGTTCGGGGCGTCGGTCACTCATGTGGCGATGAACCACGAGGAGTTCATCCCGATGCTGGGGGCGTCCGGTTCGGTGATGGGTTTCGAGGGGGCGTATCTGGGCCTGGCGGTGAGGTGGCGGCTGCCCGATCCTCATGTCTGGCCGATGTCGCGTCCGATTCCACCGGGGCATCTGGCTTTGCTGGCGGTGATCGGGGTGGCAATCGACTACCTTGCGATCGCGGAAGGGCAGGACATGGGCGTGGCGTACGGGGCGCATGTGGGGGGCTTCAGCGTGGGATTGCTGGTCGCCGCGTTGATTGCTCCCAGGCCGAAGGCGGCGCTGGCGGCGCGATGAAACGGAAACCGGAAAATGGTAACAACGCCGTGAGCAAGCGACCCGCCATTCCCTCCGCGGTGCTGGAATTCCGCCATCCGTGGAGGCCGTATCAGGAGGAGATTCTCCGCGATTTTGAAATGCACCTGGAGGACGGGCATTTCCATGTGGTGGCGGCCCCCGGCTCGGGCAAGACGGTGCTGGGGATCGAGGTTCTGCGGTTGCTGGGGAAGCCCGCGCTGATTTTCGCGCCGACCGTGGTGATCCGGGAGCAATGGATCGAGCGGTTGCTGAGGGATTTCACGAATCTTCCGCCGGAGGCTTCCGGGCCGGATTGGATTTCAAGGGATCCCGCCGCGCCGGGATGGTGGACGTTCACGACCTATCAGGCGGTGTCGGCGTGCCACAAACGGGATGGGGGCGCGGCGCTTCTGGAGGGGCTCCGGGCGGCGGGGGTGGAGGTGCTCGCGGTGGACGAGGCGCATCATCTCCGCGCGTTCTGGTGGAAGTGCCTGAGGGAGATCAAAGGCTCGCTGGCGGAAGTGACGGTGATCTCGCTGACGGCGACACCGCCGTATGACGTGCCTCAGGCGGAGTGGAACCGTTACGCGGCTTTCTGCGGAGAAGTGGACGCGGAGGTGACCGCGCCGGAGCTGGTCGCCGCGGGGAGTTTGTGCGCACATCAGGATTTGGTCCATTTGTCGGTGCCCCTGCCCGGGGAGACGGCCATGATGGAGGAACATCATTTCCGGGTGGAGCGGTTGTTCCGGGATTTTTGCCTGGATGGGGATCTGGCGGGCCGTTTGTTCGATCTGCAGGTATTCCAGAACGTGGAGGACGCGGCTTTGCTGGAGAATCCGGACTTTTATCTCGGTGCGGCCCTGTACTTCTCCGAGGTTCACGGGCGGATTCCTTCCGCGGTTTTGAATGGACTGGATCTTCATGAGGTGCCGCTGCCGCCTTTCGATTTGTGCTGGCTGGCGCGGTTTCTCACGGGGCTTTGTTTCGGGCCGGGCGAGAAATGCGCGGACCTGCCGGAGCTGAAGATATGGAAGCAGAAACTTCACGAAGCGGCGGTCCTGCATCAGAGGAAAGTGCTGTTTGAACCTCCGGAGGCCCGAGAGCGTGCTTTGGCCCGCAGCGTCAGAAAGCTGGACGGGGTGGCGGAGATTCTGGCGCATGAATCGTCCGTGATGCGGCACCGGCTGCGCGCGGTGGTTTTGTGCGATCACATCCGCGAACGTGATTTTCCCTCCGGTCTTGGAGCCGCGGCGGAGCGGCCATTCGAGAGATTGGGGGTGGTGCCCGCGTTTGAATGCGTGCGGCGCTTGCAGCTTCCCCATGTGAAGCCGGCGATCCTGACGGGAAGCCTGATGGTGATTCCCGTGGAGGCGCGGGAGTTTGTTGTGGCCGGTTGCGCGGAGGCCGGGGTGGGTGGGGGGAGGCTGTCATTCGCTCCGTTGCCGCATGCACCCGCGTTTTTGAAAATCGGCTGCGCGGGGTCCGCGAGACATGTGGTGACGGGAGTGATGACCCGGTTGCTGGAGGAAGGGGAGATCACCGCTTTGTTCGGCACCGCCGCCTTGCTGGGCGAGGGCTGGGACGCCCCGGCCGTGAACACGCTGGTGATCGCGAGCACGATCGGCGCGTTCGTCACCTCCAATCAGATGCGGGGGCGGGCGATCCGGAGCGTGCGGAACGATCCGGAAAAAGCGGCCAACATCTGGCATCTGGCGAGCATCTGCGATCACGAGCGTGACCGGAGTGGCAGCGATTTCGGCAATCTGTCCCGGCGTTTCGGGGCCTTCGCCGGGCTTTCGGAAACGGAGGGAAACGTGACGATCGAGTGTGGCATCGGCCGGTTGGGGCTGGAGGGCATTCCCTCCACCGCGGATGTGCCGGAGATCAATGCCGCGATGTTCCGGCGTTCTTCGGACCGTCCGGAGATGCTGGACCGGTGGAAACGGGCGGTCGCCGGGACGCCGGGCTCCCGGGTGCGTCTGACGAGGGAGGTGAGCGCGCCGGCCAGGAGGCTGGAATCCGCGTTCACCGCGCGAATCCGTGACATGCGCTGGTTGGATTGGCTGTATCGCCGGTTCACGACCCGCCGCATGGAGAGGACGGCGCGTGCCGTTTTCGATGCGTTGAGGAGCAACGGTTCGATCGATGCGGGTTGCCCGGAAAGCGCATTGGTTTTCCGGGCGGAGGAGGGGAGCTGTTTCGCCGCCCTCGAACACCGGCCGCTGCGGGAGCAAAGCGCGTTCGCGCGTGCGATGCTGGAGGTGTTCGATCCTTTCGCAACGAGGCCGCGCTATCTCGTCCTTGCCCGGAGCGGGATTTACTGTGTGCCCGCGGCGTTTGCGGTGAATGCCCGCACGGCGAAGGTTTTTTCCGCCGCCTGGGACAAGCATGCGGGAACCCACCGGCTCGTTTTTACGGGAAATGCCGGGGGGAGAAGGGAGTTGCTGAGGCTCCGGGGAAAAGCGTTGCTCCGGCGCTTCGATTTCCAGCCCGGTGTCCGGACCCGCTGGAGATGAGCGGGGATCTTTGCCGCCTTCTCATCCGTTTGCCCGTAGCCGAAAGACTCTTCTCGGTGTGTTTCAGAGCGATGCCCCCCGGGAACCGGTTCGGCCTGGGTAGTTATGCCGGGACGGTTTCAAATTCAATCCGCTCTCCACCAATCCGCGATCTCGCATGCTCAAGAGTGATGCCAACAATATTGCCATCCGCATCGTAGTCCAGGATCGTGTCGTGATCCAAATCACGTGTATCCACAACCTCGGATGCTCGCAACTCAAGGTAAAGAGTATCGGTATCCTGGAAATATCTAGCCTTCATCGGTCTTAAATCGGCGATCAAAAAATGCGTTGTGGATGGTCTCTTTGCCTTCGAGGAGGATAACGCGCAAAAATCGATTGTCCATCTCCGAGATTCCGGCCCACCTCCGCACCCGTCCATCGTGTTGGATCTCTTCATGGGCTGGAAAATGGACGACATGTTCGATCCATTCATCGCGAATGACCGCTCGATCCGCACGTAATCTCATTGAGCGGAAATAGGCGGTGGTCTTCACGCTGCGAGACTACCCGTCCATTCACGGGTGGCGATCAGGATTTTTCTGCCGAGACCTTATCGTTGGCTTGAGGAACAGGGGGTTCCTGACATGAATGCACCGGCTGCGGCGGCAGCTCCGGGAATCCGCGAAACCTGACCGCATGGACGAAGCGCAGCGGAGTCAAAGCCGTCTGGATCGTTCTTCACTACGGGCTGTAAGCCCGGGTCTGATGGGAACCGCCCTGTGCGGAGCCGTACGCAGGGTGGTGTGGGACCGGGGAGCTAACTACTCCCGGGATCCGATTCGGTGGGTTTTCGTTGATTCAAAGTGACCACTCGCTTTCCAATTAGAATGTCGGCATCGGAGATATCCGCAATCTTCGCCACAAGGTCAATCCACTTCACCTTGGTGAGCTTCCAATCCACGCGCTTTTCGAGCATGGCTTCTGACAGATTGTGCTGAAGACGAATCGGATAGTTCATTGAATTCCCGAGATAGTCAATCAACCATTCTATCGAAGTATCCGTGAGGTCGACGCGAGGGAGTTCCCGCTGAGTCTGTTTCACGGTCCATTCGTATGTAACTGGTTCTGGGATAATCCACTCAGTTGCGCTGCAAACACCATGCAGCAGAAAGATTGCAATCAAAGTAGCGGGGAGTTTCATGGAATTTTAACCGAACGTCGAGGTGTGGCACCGGCTTGTTAGGCGTTCATGGCTTCGTTGACTTGAGGCATTCGGGTGTAGTAAATGTCCCACTCGTCCTCGGATATCTGCACGAAGCCGTGGCGCTGATAAAAAAGGTTCGCTGGACTGTCTCTCAGCGCTCCGAGGCTAACCGGCATCCGGCGGGCGTCTGACTGAGAAAGAAGGTAACGGATGACGTGAGAACCGACGCCACAAAACTGGCGACTCGGGTGAATGTAAAGGTGGTCCAAGTGAAACCCATCGCCTGTGGGACGGAAGGTGTAGAAGCCGATGCGCTGACCGCCGAGAATAACAAACTGAGTGTGCTCAGGATAAAACGAATTGCGAAGACGCTCGCGTGCCCGCTCTGGATCGAAGCGGCCGACACGCTCCAAACTCTCCCGCATAGCGGCGATACGGATGGCCGCAAGCTCGTCAAAATCGCTCGCCGTGACGGGTGAGAGCGCAAAGCTACCGAAATCAGAGCTGCTTCTATTGGTGTTGCATTCAGCAAGCATCATCTGAGCGACTGCTTGGCTATCTGCATCGGCGGAATGGGAAAGTGCGTTAAAGACCCCTTGTATGTCAGCCGCTGAGCGATTCTGGCCCAGTTTGAACTTTCCTTCAATACGGGCGATGGGAATCTCAAACGCGACAATACCGTGAATGAGCTTGTCGCGGAACTCCCTAGGGAGGTCTCTGTTCCAAGGCTGCTCAAAAGATGCCTCGTATGCCGCAGTGGTCTCCTCAAGGAGTGAAACAACGCGCTCGTGCTCGCTGAAGACTGTCGGAACACCGTAGGCATGAACCGTGGCGTAGTTCCAAGTAGGAACGGCAAGATCGGTCTGATACCAAGATGGAGAGATGTAGCAGTGTGGCCCGTGAAAAATGGCCAGAACTTCGCTGCCAGAAGCGAAATGCTGCCACTGGGGGTTAGAGCGCGCCATATGGGAAACGAGTGTGCCGTGGCTGCCAACACCGGGATAGAAGAGCGTTGGAAGATGACTGGCAAACGGAGCGGTGCCGTCGTGAGTAATGAGTGTGGCGAAGCTGTGCTTCTGAATAAAGGCAGCGAGCTTGCTGGCGTCCTCAACTCGAAAGGCGGGTGGAATATACATGGTGGGAATCTCGTCTTTTCTTCTGCCTAACAGTGTTTATTCTCCCACGCGGATCCGGGTATCTAACAGTATGGAGAAATGGTTTATTCTCAGGGATCATGCCCGGAAACGACTGATTGTCAATGCGGGGGCTTCCTGTTCCGTCTCTTCCAAACGGGATGGAAATGATGCGGGAATCCGGATGGCCGGAATATCCGGAAAAGTTGGATATGGCTGGTTTGGGAAATCTGATTTTTTGGAACGCGAAAGATCCGATTTCCGGTGGCGTCAGGATGAATGCTTTCTTGCGGTGTTCCTGTGCTGACAAGTCTTCAGGATATGCCGCTTGCTTATGATTGGCGGCGGGCAGAATGCCCGCGCCACGTGAGCCGGGCGTCCCCGGCGCGCTCCGAGGCCGCCTCCTTGAGGGAGGATCAGGGAGCCGTTATCACCTTGGTCTTGGCCCATTGGTCACCGAGCCTCCGCAGGCCTCCGGGCTTGCCTTGCGAGGTGATCAGAACGACAAGCTCCACCAGGGCGAAGAACGGGATAAATAGCACCACGTTGCGGATGAGTCCGGGGCTCCAGTTTCCGGAAAGACTCTTCCCGTCTTCGGTGACGGCTCTAATTTTGAGGGCTTTTTTCCCGATGCTCTGGCCACCGAGAAAGGGAAGGGCGTCGCGCGTGAGCATGTAGGCGATGGTGATGGCGCTGGCCAGAGTGTTGGAGACGACGCCAATCGCGTACGATGCAGCGATCACGATCGCCACATCGATGAGGAAGGCTCCGATGCGCGATCCGAGAGGTGCTTCCGCCGTTGCGGAGACCGGAGCCGCCGCGATCTGTTCCGCCGCTTGCGGTGTGATGGAATCGCCGGTTGCCACCGGAGGAACGATGGTTTCTGCGTCTGCAATCGGGTCGTTGGCTTCGGTTTTGCGTTCGTCGTTTTCCATATCGGTTTCAGTTTGCGGATTTTGCCGGTACAGGTCGAGAAGGATCGCCCGCTTTGTGGAAAAACTCTTCCGGAGCGTGCCTGCCGGTCCGGAGCATACGCCGTTGATTGACGGGATTTGTCAGGGAGCGGGAATGGAAGGAGGCTCCGGTTCGCCGGTTTTTTGCGGAGATTTTTTTGCCCGGGGATTCGCTTCCCATGTGTCAGCGGGTTTCAGGAGGGATTCGGCGCCTTTGCCGTTCAGCCATGCGAGCGCGTCGGGATTCTGATTGAGGTGGGCGTCCCAGAAGGCGCTTGTGAGCCCGAGGATGGCGCGGTGGTAACGGGTTTCCCGGTGAGAGCTTCTTTGTCCGAAGTCCATGTGGTTGGCTTCGTCGAACACGATTTGCCAGGCAGGTGCTTTGGCGAGGTGGGGAAAAACCTTCAAGCGGCCCGCGGGGGTGGTGTTGCCGATGGGGCTGTCATCCCGGGTGCCGGTCATCAGGAGGCAGGGGATTTCAATGGCGGAGAATGCGGCGGCGGGGTCGCCCGCGGAGGGCGGGCTGGGGCTCATCATGACGGCGGCGGTGAGGCGCGGCTCGTGAAAGGAAAGGTGTTTGCCGGGAGTGGCCTGGCCCGCCACGGCTTGGGTGGTGAGGGCTCCGAAGGAGTGCCCGGACATGCCGATGCGGGTGGGGTCCAGGCGGTTGTGAAGCGGGTGGTTTTCATCGGCGTTCCAGATGGTGAGGGTGTCGATGACAAGGGAAACGTCGCGGATTCTGGCGAGGTGGTTTTCGAGGGATGCGGCGGCTCCCATGGCCATTCTTCTCCGGGGAGGGGGAGCGGTTTTCCATACTTCCTCATCGCTTCCCGGGTGTTGGAGAAAAACGGAGAGGTAGCCGCGCCGGGCCCAGTGGGTTCCGAGATAAGGATTGTTGTCGCGCGATCCGCCGAGGCCGTGGGAAAAGAGAACGAGGGGAACGGCTTGTGTGTTTTCGGGAAGATAGACGCGGATGGGAATGTCGCGGTCGCGTTTTTCATCCCGTATCCCGAAGAGCGTCGATGTGATTTCCCCGCCGTTTGTTTTCAGCGGATCGTATTCCCGCTCATCGGCGGCAAGGAGAACGGGGAAGAGCAGGAGAAATGCCGTGAGCAGGCGTGTCATGCGGGATCATAACCCGCGGGCAGGGGCAATGTTGCGGGCAACTCCGTATCCGGGAGTGCTTTTCAAACCGCGGCGGGAGTGCCTGCGCCCCGGCGGAATTTCCGGAAGCGGAAAATCTTTTTCCAAAGCCAGATGGCGGCGGCGGTGCAGAGGATGACGACGCCGATGAAAAGAAAGAGGGCGACGACTGGAGAGAGTGCGATGAGGCCGAGGCCGCCGAGGACCAGACCGTCTTCGGTGACGCTGGCGAGGGAATTGGAGACGGGTTCGGGAGAGA
>CAZVSA010000021.1:12605-16748 GCA_964629955.1 uncultured Luteolibacter sp. | reverse complement strand
GCGCGCAGGCCGGACTTGACCCCGTGGGTGGAGAGCGCGGCCCCGCCGGCGAGCAGGGTGGCGATGGTGACGGCCACGGGATTCATTTCACCGAGGGCGGCGAGGGCGAGGAAAATGGCTCCGGCGGGGCGGATGATCGTGTGGACGGAGTCCCAGAGGGAGTCGAGCCAGGGGATCTTGTCGGCGGCGAATTCGATGAGGAAGAGGGCTCCGGCGATTCCGATGATCCAGGGGTTGGCGAGGTCGGCGAGCTGGGCGTAGGAGCCGGAAAGCTCGATCCACTGGTAGCGGATGGCGAGGCCGGCGACGAGGACGGTGAGGTAGAGATTGACGCCGGCGAGGGTGGCGAGTCCGAGGGCGACGCCGAGTTGGTCGATGAGGGTCATTGCGGCGGCAGCAGGGGGGCGGAGTTGAGGAAAACCGCCGGGGGAGAGGTGTTGCCGGTTTCGCGGTGAAACACGCGGTCCATGCGGTCGAGGTAGAGGGAGAGGTCGTCGGTGCGGCGGCGGGGATTGTATTTGAGCTGGTCCTTGAGGCGGAGGTAGTCGTCGAAGGCTCCGCTGGTTTGGCGGGCGCGGGTGATTTCAAACCAATCGAGGAAGTCGCGGGCGTGGCTGGCTTTTCCGGCCATGATGGCGCGGGTTTCCTCCAGGGAGGAGAGCCGTTCGGGGATGTCGGTGGTTTTGCCCTGGGCGAGATCCCCGAGGATGCCCTGGTAACCGGCGATCAGGGGGCGGTAGGAGGGGAAGCAGCGGTAGCTGAGGCGGACGAGGGCTTCCTGCGCGGGGCGGACGGCGTTGGCGAGGCCGTCGGGCGGGATTTCGGGGAGTTCCGGGGAGAGCGGGTGCTCGGTGACGATGTCTTCGGCGTCCCGGATCTGGAGGCGGAGGGCCTCGGAGAGGGCGGCTTCGGTGCGGGCGACGGTGAAGACTTCGCCGAGATCGAGGGTTCCTTTGTTCGCCATCTGGAGGGACCACCATTTGGCGAGCGAGGTTTCGGAGAGATTGAGTTCCGGGAAATGCCTGTGGAGGAGCGAGGGCATTTCTCCGGCGAAAGGGGGGACTTCCTTGATGAAATTGCGGAACGCTTCCTGGCCCTGGGGTTGTTCCAGGAGGGCCATGACAAGCGAGCCCGCGGAGACGCGGAAGGCGGCGCGCATGGCGGCGTCCATGGTCTCGTGGCGAGGTTCGTCCACGGAAAAAAGCTGGTCGAGCGTGTGGAGCCCGCCGTGTTTGTAGAGGACTTCGTAGAGGCGGCGGTCGCTGATGCGGGCGTGCCAGTCGTGGGCTTCGAGCAGTCCTTCGGCAAGCCAGGGCGGGACGTGGAGGGGCGTTTCCTTTTCTTCCGGGGGGAGATCGCGGAGGCCGCGTTCGTAGAGCAGGGCGATGGTGGCGGCGCGGCGGAAGCGTTCGCGCTCGATGCCGCGGCTGAGGTGGATCAGCAGGCGCAGCTCGAAACCGGTGTCGGTGGCGAGCAGGTCCATGGCGGAGGTCCGGGGGGGGAGGGGATCGCCCGGCTGGCCGTGGAGGATGATGCGGACGGGGGTTTTCCAGTCTTCGTCGGCTCCGGTGAGTTTCACGAAGTCCTTGTAGGTTTCCTCCATCAGGATCGCCGTGGCACCGCGGGTGGGGCCCTCGCCGCCGGAGATGCGGAACTGGCCGGAGGAGCTGAGCACCTCCACGGGAGCGGCGATGCCGGAGGGTGGGGGTTCCACGATGATCGCGGGCCGCGGCGGAGCTTCCTCGGCCACCGTGATGGCGGTGAGTGCGAATGCCGCGAACAGCGGGGATTTCATGGCGGGCTGGGACTACTTTGTTAGGTTTCGGGACAGCTTGGTCGAAAACTTTGGAACCGGGGTTTTTCCGGAAAAGAAAGAGAAACCACGGATTTCACGGATTTCACGGATTATGAAGATAGATGTTGGCGATCCGTTTGAAGGTTAGGGATACGGATCGGAAATTCAGGATGAGTCCGATCTGGAGACCGGTGATGCTCAGGTAGCTGAGAGTTTGGGCAATATGAATGTCGGAGATGGCTGTCGCCACTTTGGTTTCTATGACCACCTTTTCGCTGACAATCAGATCAGTGACGAGTTTTCCGACGATACGATCCCGATAGAATACGGGGAATTGCTGTTGCTGGGTGAAGCCGAGGGATTGGGCGGAGAATTCAAGACAGAGGGCGTTTTCGTAGATTTTTTCATCGAGACCCGGCCCGAGAACACGATGCACACGCATGGCCGCACCGATGATTTGCTCGGTGAGTTCCATATGCGGATGACTGTCTGCCCTGCGATTCATCCAATCCGTAAATCCGTGTAATCCGTGGTTTTCATCCGAATTTCCAAGAGAGAAATTTTATCAAGTGGAACTAGAAGGATTGCTCCCGGGTAGGGGGGCGTGGATCGAGGACGAGCTGGTCTTCCTGGATGGTGATGCGCGCCATTTCCTCGAAGCCGAGCCGGATTTCCTCGGGAAACTGCGCGGCAAGCTGGCGGAAGGATGGCATGACGAGGAGGAGAAAGCCCTGCGGGACGACAAGTTGGCCGAAGCGCCCGCCGCGTGTGGGCTGTGGCAGCAGCTTGTGGTAGGGGCCGCCGTGGAGGTGGACCTCCGTGCGGAGTCCCTCGGAGCTTTCCTGCTGCTCGATGCCGACGAACATGGACGTGGTGAATGGTTTTCCGAAAAGGGTGCGCTGCAGGATGATTTCCGCATGGCCGTCATTGAGGCGGATGCGGACGTTGTCGAGGGTGGCGTTCTCTTCCAGTTTGCCTCCCTGGCGGATTTCCAGAACGTTGCGGAGCCAGGCGTTGATTTCGGTTTCGGTGAGGGTGACGGGAAAGCCGCGCTCGATGGAATTTTCCAGCACGGTGTGGAGATTCCGGGCGAGCAGCCGGTCTCCCGGCGCGTATCCTCCGATGTCATCGACGTCCTGGGGGAGCGAGATGAAATACAGCGCCGCTCCCAGGCCGATCACCATGAGGAACAGGAACAGGCCGGCGAATTTGGCGGCGCAGCCGCGGGGTTTGGGTTTTGGGGCGTCGGCCATGGGAAGAGGGATAGCATGGGTGCGGGCTCAGGGAAAGAACCCGCTTTGGCGGGTTAGTCGGCGGCTTTCGGGGTGGCGGCGGGTTTGGGGGAGCTGCCGGAGGAGCTTTCCCCGCCGGATTTCGGGGCGCTGCCGCCGGAGCCTCCATCGGCTTTGGCTCCCGCCTGATAGGAGGACGAGCGGTAGTCGGTTTTGTAAAATCCCGAACCTTTGAAGATGATGCCGCCACCGCTGCCAAGCAGGCGCTTGACGGTGCCGCTGCATTCATCCGCCGGGCATTTCTCAAGCTTGGGATCGTTCATGCTTTGGAAGACCTCGAAGCGGTTTCCGCATTCCTGACATTCGTAATCGTAGTTGGGCATGGTCTGGGCGGATTGTTTTAGCACGCGTCCGCCGTGGTGCAACCCCCGCGTGGAGTGGCCGGAACCCTTGACCGCCGGGCGGGAAGGGTTCAATGTCCCGCCCAATGAAATTATCAACATCGCTTGCGAATGCCGGGCTGGGCCTGGTTGTGCTGCTGGCCGTCTCCTGCGGCCCTTCCACTCCTCCGGGATCGGATTATCTGGCAGGCATCGGCGGGCCGGTCCAGCGCCCCGTTTCCGGCGGCCCGCATCATCCGCCTCCCGCGATTCGTGACGATATTTCCTATTGGGATGGCGACGGCGCGACCGGATCTCCCCTCATCCGTATCAACCGCACCGAGCAAAAAGCCTACTTTTTCAAAGGCGGCACACTCGTCGGCGTATCCCGGATTTCCAGCGGCCGCGAAGACAAGGGCACCCCCGCCGGTGCCTACAAGATCACGGAAAAGAGCAAGAACCATAAATCGAACATCTACGGAGTCTTCAAGGACAGGGTCACGGGGCAGGTCATCGATGACAGCGTGGACATCCGGGAAAAGAAGGTGCCCGCGGGCGCTTATTTCGTGAACGCTCCGATGCCGAATTTCCTGCGTTTCAACGGAGCGATCGGCATGCACACGGGGTATCTTCCCGGCTATCCGGCCTCCGCGGGATGCATCCGCATGCCCCACCACATGGCGGAAAAATTCTACGAAAACGTTTCGATCGGCACTCCGGTCGTCGTCGAGTGAGC
>CAZVSA010000021.1:4805-12595 GCA_964629955.1 uncultured Luteolibacter sp. | reverse complement strand
TGCCAGATCCGGAGGGGACGATCAAGGTGACTCCCGCGCAGGTCGCCGGTTGGATTGATCTGCCAGGGGAGCAGCGGCCGAAGTTGATCGACTGCCGGGAGGAAGACGAACTGGCGATTTGCCGGATCGAGGGTCACGAGTGGGTCCGGCTGGGTGATTTTCCAGCGTCGATCCCATCTCTGGCCGCGGATTCCGGGCGCGGCGTGGTGGTGTATTGCCACCACGGGATGCGTTCGCTGAGGGCGGCGGCATTTCTCCGGGCGAACGGAGTGGAAGCGGCGTTTTCGATGGCGGGCGGGATCGATGCGTGGTCCCGGCTGATCGATCCGGAGGTGCCGTGTTATTGAGATTCCCTCACCCAGCGGGCGTAGGCGGGTGCCACGTCCTGCGGGCGCACCGCCACGATTTCCGGCACATCGTAAGGGTGCGCTTTTTCCAGCGCCTCCCGCAGCTCCGGATAAACGGCTTCCGTGGTTTTGAAGATGCCGAGCACTTCTCCGGCTTTTTCCACCTTTCCCTGCCAGCGGTAGATCGATTCGATCCCGGGCAGGAGATTCACGCACGCCGCGAGTTGCCTTTCCACCAGAAGCGTGCCAATCTGACGCGCCTCGTCCGTGTCGGGGAAGGTGCATAGCACCAGCAGGATGTGATTCATGCATTCCCAGAACACGGAAACCCCTCATTCCGCAACCTTTCTGTGAAATCCGGATTCTTTGAAAAGCTGGTCGCCCGCCTTGATCGGGTGGAGCCGGGGGAAGTGCAGCAGATCGTGACCCGCCTGATCCGCGAGAAGGGTTTTCTGGAGAAGGTTTTTGAAGCGTTGAGGGAGGGGGTCATCATTCTCGATCCGAACGGTGTGATCGGTTTCGTGAACCGCTCGGCCTGCCGGTTTTTCGGGCTCGATCCGAAAAAAACCGTCGGGGAAAAGCTTTCCACCCAGGTGCGCGGTCTCGACTGGAGTTCGCTTGGCAAGCCGGGCCGGACGACCAGCCGGGATCTGGAGGTGTTTTATCCGGAGAACCGGTATCTGAATTTCTATCTTTCTCCGATTGACGACAGCGCGGGGGCGGAGGAATCGCTGGGATATGTGATGCTGGTGCGGGATCTCACGAGCACCCGCGCGGAGGCTGCGGAAACCCTGGAGTCCGAGAGGCTCAACGCGCTCACCCTGCTGGCTGCCGGTGTCGCCCATGAAATCGGAAATCCGCTCAATTCCCTCGACATCCACCTCCAGCTCCTGGGCCGGAAACTCCGCAAACTGCCTGCGGGGGATCGCGGTCCCCTGGAGGAAAATCTCTCCACGGCGCGCAAGGAAATCCAGCGGCTCGATACGATCCTGAAGCAGTTTCTCCATGCCGTCCGGCCCACGGCTCCACGGCGGGAGGCCAACGATCTGAACCTCCTGATCAAGGAAACGCTCCGCTTGTTAGAGGGGGAACTCGAATCCAGGAAAATCGCCGTGGAACTCGATCTCGCGGATTCCCTTCCCCCCGCGCTGATCGACCGGGGCCAGTTCCAGCAGGTGCTCCACAACCTCATCCGCAATGCCTATCAGGCGCTCCCGGGGAAGGGGGGGCGCATCTCCCTGCACACGCGGGCGAACGATTTCGAGTATCTGATTTCCATCGAGGACAACGGGACCGGCATTTCCCCGGAGCACATGGGCGCTCTTTTCGAGCCGTACCGCACCACGAAATCCTCGGGGTCCGGGCTTGGCCTGCTCATCGTCCGCCGCATCGTGCGTGAGCATGGCGGGGAGATCGAGTTCACCAGCGAGGAGAACCTCGGCACCCGCGTTCTCATCCATCTTCCCCGCCACGAGCGCCCGGTCCGCCTTCTCGGCCCTCCGGTGCCCGTCATCGACATCGTTGACCCTTGAAATTTCCCGATGCTTCCCACCCTTCTCATCGTTGACGACGAACGCGCGACCCGTGACGGCCTCCGCAGCGCCTTCGAGGAGGAATACGACGTTTACACCGCAGCGGGCACCAGCGAGGCGCTCGCGATCCTGAAATCCGAGCCCATCCAGCTTCTGCTCACCGATCTGCGGCTCGGCGGCGAATCCGGGATGGAATTGCTGGACGCGGCCCTTGCCCTGCCGGAGTCGCCGGTGGCCATCATGATGACGGCATACGGATCGGTGGACACGGCCGTGGAGGCGATGCGCCGGGGGGCGTGGCACTTCGTCACCAAACCGCTGAACCTGGACGAGGTGGAAATGCTGCTCAAGCGGGCGCTCCGCGGCCGGACCCTCGAAAGCGAGAACCGCCAGCTCGTCCAGCAGGTGCGCCAGACCCACAAGCTCGACCGCCTGATCGGAAAATCCCCCGCCATTCTCCGCGTTTCCGAGCTGATCCACCAAGTGGCCCCCACCCGCGCCACGATTCTCATCGAAGGGGAATCCGGCACGGGCAAAGAGGTAGTGGCGCAGACCCTGCATCACCTTTCCGGGCGCCCCGCGGCGAAGATGGTCACCGTTCATTGTGCGGCGCTTTCCCCCCAGCTTCTGGAGAGCGAGCTGTTCGGCCACGAGAAGGGGGCGTTCACCGGCGCTTCGCAGCGGCGCGTCGGCCGTTTCGAGCAAGCGGACGGCGGCACCCTTTTTCTCGATGAAATCGGGGAAATCGACGCGGCAACGCAGGTGAAGCTTCTCCGCGTGTTGTCGGAGCGCACCCTGGAGCGCGTGGGATCGAACGCGCCGATCAAGGTGGACGTGAGGGTCGTGGCGGCGACGAATAAAAATTTGCGCGAAATGGCGAATCGGGGGGAGTTCCGGGAGGATTTGTATTTCCGGCTCAATGTCGTCCGCATCGAAATGCCGCCGCTGCGAACCAGGCGCGAGGACATCGTCCTGCTTGCCAACAGTTTCCTCAAGGAATTCGCGAAGGAAAACAACCGCCCGGAAAAACCGCTGACGGATGCCGCGATGAAATTGCTCCTCGATTACAACTGGCCGGGGAACGTCCGCGAGCTGCGAACCGCCATCGAGCACGGCGTGGTGATGAGCAACGACGCCGTCATCGACGCCCGGCACCTGCCGCAATTCCTTCATCACGTGGGATCTTTGCCGGTGATTCCTTCGCTTGATTCCAAAATCTCCCTTGATGCTCCGGGGGAATTCAACTTGCATGCGCTCGAGACCAACGCCATTCGGGCGGCCTTGTCATCCTCCGGAGGAAACAGGACCCGCGCGGCGGAGGTTCTTGGCATCAGCCGCAGGACCTTGCAGCGCAAGCTCAAGGAACTCGGTCTTTAGCATCCCCCGATTTTTCAATGACTTCCTCTTCTTCCCATTTCGATACCGGTACCATCATCCGCCGCGGCCTTTTCTGCCTGGTGCTCATCTGCCTTGCGGCGGGAAACATCTTCGCGCTTTTCCGCGGGTTGAATGCCCCCCAGGCGATGGACCAGGCGCAGATCGCCAGGGAAATCGCCCGAGGCAACGGTTTCGCCACCAAGTTCATCCGCCCCGTGGCCTACTATCAGGCCGAGAAGGCCGCCGGTGAAAAGGTGCCGCTGACGGGGTTTCAGGACACCTACCAGTCGCCGCTCAATCCGCTTCTTTATGCGGCGGTTTTCAAACTCATCGGTGCCGGGGACTCGGACGCCTGGCAGATGAAGGAATCCGAGAACGTGTGGATGCTGGATCGCGTGATCGCGATGATCTGCACCATGTGCTTTCTGTTGGCCATCGCGGTCAATTATCTGCTCATCTCGCGGATTTTCGACGCGAAGATCGCGGGAGTCACCGCGATTCTGATGCTCTTTTGCCAGGTTTTCTGGGACTACGCGCTCAGCGGGCTTCCGCAGATGCTGATGCTGCTGCTGTTTTCCTGCGGGACGTATTTCGCCTATCGCGCGGTGGAGGCCTCGTCGGAAGGCCGCCTGGCGATGGTGCCCGCGATCGTGGCCGGTGTTTTCTTCACGCTGCTGTCGCTGGCCCACTGGATGACGGTTTGGATCGCGCTGGGTTACATCGTTTTCGCGGCCATCGCGTTCCGGCCCCGGGGGATCGTCGCCATTTCCGTGCTGGCCCTGCTTCTCATCGCTGCGATCGGCCCGATGCTGCGAAACCAGGCAATCTCCGGAACGCCCTTCGGCACCGCCTATCTCACTCTCTACAACGGCCTCGGCAACGGCAGCGAAGACGCCGTGATGCGCACCCATGATCTGGAGGCCGCGCCATTGGAGATGCAGGGGCTGGTGGGAAAAATCGCCCGCACCACCCTCCTCCAGGCGACCGACATCATCCCGTTCCTCGGCGGCATCGTCATCGCACCGTTGTTTTTCCTGTCGTTGCTGCATCCCTTCAAGCGGCCCGCGATCGCCAATTTCCGGTGGGCCATCCTGTTGATGTGGA
Organism: uncultured Luteolibacter sp.; assembly: GCA_964629955.1. Taxonomy (GTDB): domain Bacteria; phylum Verrucomicrobiota; class Verrucomicrobiia; order Verrucomicrobiales; family Akkermansiaceae; genus Luteolibacter. The sequence continues at coordinate 8,235 of CAZVSA010000021.1, read as the reverse complement.
TCACCGCGGCCATCGGCCTCGCATTTTTCGGAATCAGCACCAACCGGCTCGATCCCAACCAGATCCACCTGGTCTTCGCGCCGATCATGACCGCCTACGGGCTCGCCTTCGTCTCCGTTCTATGGAGCCGCCTGGATATTGTCGCCGCCACGCCGGCTTTGCGGAACGTGCATCATATTTTCATTGTGCTGCTCTCGGCCTCGCCCCTCATCCTGGCCATGCCGCAGCAAATCCAGAGGGGAATCATGCAGCGGGACGGCATTCCGCCCCAGTGGCCGCCCTACCATCCCCAGCCGATGAACATCGGCCTGAAGGCTTGGACCTCCGACCAGCAGGTCATCATGTCCGACCAGCCGTGGGCGGTCGCCTGGTATGCGGACCGCATCAGCATCTGGCTCCCGCCCACCCGGGAGGGTTTCCTCCGGCTGGAGGAAGCGGCGGCGGATTTCCAAACGCCCGTCGCCGGCATCCTCATTTCGCCCTCCTCCCACGGCTCCGGCCCGGTTTCGGATGTTGCCTTGCGTTTCCGGGATTTCAGCTCCCTGGTGCTCGATGGGAACGTTTCCATATCCGTGTATCCCACGATGCTCTCCACCGCCAACGCCAGCCCCAGAATCCAGGACATCATGAAACGTTATCCGCACCGGATCTCGATGGTCGGCTTTCAAACCGTTTATTACAGTGATCGGCCGGTTGTCCGGAACTGATCCCGCACGAAAACCCCATGGCACGCCGCAAACCTGAAACGCCAGCCGGAGACCCGGCGGAGGAGGCGTCCTTCGACGAGACGCTTGCGGAGCTGGAGCGCGTCGTGGAGGCGATGGAGCACGAACAGCTCGGCCTGGAGGAACTCGTCCGGCATTTTGAAAAGGGAAATGCCCTCCTCGACCGCTGCGAAACGGTGCTCAAGACCGCCCGCGAACGGATCGAACTCATCACTTTGACGAATCGGAGGGAAATCGGACTGGAATCGGGGAATGGACCGGAGCAAGCTCCCGAACTCTCACCTCCGGCCCTGCCGCCGGACGATTCCGACGACGATGACGATATCCGCCTCTTCTGAGCCTCCGGCCCTCGGCCCGCTGCTCGCATCCATTCATTCTCCCGACGACGTCAAAGGACTCGCCGAAAGCGATTTGTCGCGGCTTGCGGAGGAAATCCGCGAATCGCTCATCAGCTGCCTTTCCGTAACGGGCGGCCACCTCGGGCCGAATCTGGGGGTCGTGGAGCTTTCCCTCGCCCTGCACCGCGTGTTTTCCACACCGGAGGACAAGTTCGTCTTCGATGTCGCCCATCAGGGCTACGTTCACAAGATGCTCACCGGCCGCGCCGGCCTGATTCACACCATCCGGACCTATCGGGGGCTCAACGGATTCCTTCTCCGCAGCGAATCCCGGCACGACGCATACGGAGCCGGGCACGCGGGAACCGCGCTCTCCGCCGCTCTCGGCATGGCCGCCGCGCGCGATCTCTCCGGCGGGGACAACCACGTCATCGCGGTTGCCGGAGACGCGGCGTTCACCTGCGGCCCCACCCTGGAAGCGCTCAACAACATCGCGGAAACGACCAGGAAATTCATCGTGGTCCTCAACGACAACGAATGGTCCATCGACAAAAACGTCGGTGCCATCGCCCGCTACTTCAACGCCCTCCAGACCCACTCGACCTACGCATCAGTCCGCGGCAAGGCCGCCGAGTTTGTCGAAAAAATCGCCGGGAAAGCCGTCCGCAGCCTCGCCCACAAGGTGGAGGAAGGCGCGAAAAACCTGCTTTTCCCGAACGTTCTGTTCGAGAAATTCGGCCTCCGCTACTTCGGCCCCATCGACGGCCATGACCTCCCGCTCCTGATCCGCACCTTCGAGCATCTCAAGACGCTGAACGAACCGGTCGTCCTCCACATCATCACCGAAAAAGGGCGCGGCTACCAACCCGCCCTCGACAACCCCGGGAAATTTCACGGACTCGGCGCATACAAGATCGAGGACGGATCGACCGATACCACCAGCACCCCCACCTGCTCGGACATCTTCGGCCGCACGGTCACGGATCTCGCGAAGAAGGACCCGAAAATCGTCGCCATCACCGCGGCCATGCCCGGCGGAACCAAGCTGGAAATTTTCAAAAACGAGCTGCCGGAACGCTATTTCGATGTAGGCATCGCGGAGGAACACGCGGCGCTCTTCTCCTGCGGTCTGGCCGCCGAGGGCTTCCGTCCGTTTCTTGCGGTCTACTCCACGTTCATGCAGCGGGCCTATGACATGATCATTCATGACATCGCCCTGCAAGGCCTGCCCGTCCGTCTCTGCATGGACCGCGGCGGTCTTTCCGGCGACGACGGCCCCACCCACCACGGCTTGTTCGACATCGGGTTTCTCCGGCACATCCCCGGCCTCATCCACATGCAGCCAAAGGACGAGGACGAGTTCGTGGACATGCTCCACACGATGGCTCGTTACGATTCCGGCCCGTCCGCCATCCGTTATCCCCGCGGGGTGATCCGCGGCGCGAAAATCAAACCGAAGCCTCGCCTTCTGGAAATCGGCAAAGCGGAGGTCGTCGCCGAAGGGAGCGATGTGGCCCTGATCGGCCTTGGAACGATGTTTGAAATGGCGGAGCAAACGAAGGCCCTGTTGGAAGCCCATGGGCTTTCCGTGGCGCTCGTCAACCCGCGGTTCATCAAGCCCTTGGATGCCGCCGTGCTCGAAGACCACGCCCGGCGTTGCAAGGTGATCTGCACCTTCGAGGACCATGTGCTTCATCATGGTTTCGGTGCCGCGGTCATAGAGCATCTGCACGGCGCCGGCCTCCACACCCCCGTGGAGCGGATCGGCTGGCCGGACGAGTTCATCGAACACGGCAAGCCCGACATCCTGAGAAAACAGCACGGCCTGACCAGCGAAGCCGCGGCCTCCAAAGTCCTGGCGCATTTTCCCGGAAGGTGAGGGGACGCCAAGGAGGCAAAGGACCCCGGAAAGCGGGCGACGGGCACTCAAGCGGCCGGTTTCACTTCGGCGGCAATGCGTTTTCCCATCTCCAGTTCGGCGCGTTGCATTTCGTAGTGGAGCTGGAGGCGCATCCAGAAGCCTGGTTCCATCGAGAAATAGCGGGAGAGCCGGAGATCGTACTCCGGAGTGCAACGGCGCTTGCCGGACTTCATCTCGGAAAGGTGGGGGGCGGGAATGCCCGTAGAGGCGGCAATCTCCTTCTGGCTTGCGGGCCATTCCTCCAGTGTTTCACGAAGGGTTTCCGCGAAGGCGTTTGGCAGTGACAGGGTGGTTTTCATGGTTTCTCTGTTCAGTGGTAGTCGCAAATCTCCACGGATTCGGCGTCGCAGCCGGTCCAGACGAAGCGGATGCGCCATTGTTGGTTGATGCGTATGCTGTGTTGCCCGGCCCGGTCGCCGGTGAGGGCTTCCAGCCGGTTTCCGGGA
>CAZVSA010000021.1:0-4795 GCA_964629955.1 uncultured Luteolibacter sp. | reverse complement strand
CCGGGAGGCACGCGGAGGTGGCTCAAATCGGAGGCGGCATGCAATTGGTCGAGTTTCACCTTGGCTCGGGGTTGGATGTCTCCGGGAAGCTTGCGCGAGCGGATGAGGCGGAAAATTTTCTCCGTTTCGGAATCGGCGAAGCTTCGGATCACATCGCAAAAATTACCAATAATGAGAATCGCGGCAAGCGGGAAATTACCGAAATTGAGAATTGTCCTGATTGCAAATTTGAAATGCCTGAAGCTCAATGAGGGAAGTTGGCATTCTGAATCACGAAACAGCCTACAGTAGCAGCCTACAGTGACCTTTCTCCGGAAAAGGAAAAGCCCTCAATCCTTTCGGATTCAGGGCTTTATGATGGCTCCGGCGGTTGGGATCGAACCAACGACCTACTGATTAACAGCCACCCGCTCTGCCGCTGAGCTACACCGGATTTTGAAAGGCTTTTTCAGCAATCGCTCAACGCAAACCGTTGATCGTGTTGCCTCGAAGCGCGGACGGCGAGAGGGATAGCAACTCCCGCCCGACGGTCAATGCGTTTATCCGCTTCTTTGTGATTTTTTCTTTTCTCCTCCCCTCGAGAGCAATGCTCCGGCTTCCGTTTTGGTTTCTTGTGGAAAACAGAGGGTCAATGCGTTGCATGAAAGAATTCATGGCTGTTGCCGCGCTGTTTTCTTCCGGCGTTTTCCGCGGGAAGCTCGCGGGGCAAGGTTTGGTTTGAACTTTTTCAGGAACCGTTCCTCCGCTTCCAGGGTGCCGATGAGGAGCAGGCGGGCGTTTTCCGGCAGAATGAGGTCCGGATCCGGATTGACGATCTGCTCTCCGCCCGTTTCCACGGAAATCACGGTGCATCCGGTTTCCTTGCGGACGGCGCTGTCCGCCAGGCGGCGGCCTTTCATGGCTTCCGGCACGGGGGAGGGGAAAAGGCAGACTCCTTCGGCGAGCAGGAGATGGTCGCTTTTACGCAGGAGATTGAAAATCGTGTTGGCGCCCATCGAGGCGGAGGAAAGCACCAGATTGGCGCCCGCACGATGCAGGGTGCCCGTGTTTCTCTCAAGCGTGCAGCGGCAGATGATCTGAACATTCGGGCGCAGGCGGCGGAAAAAGATCGTGAGGGCGATGTTCACGTCGTCGTCATGCGGGGTGATGAGAATGGCCGCCGCCTCGCGGGCGTTCGCGGATTTGAGAACATCCATGTGGGTGGCATCCCCGATGATCGCTTCGGGATGTTCCGCGACCCGTGCGGGATTTTTTTCGATCAAAACCGGTTTAAAACCCTGCTCCCGGAGCATTCCGCTCGCGATCCGTCCGACTTTTCCTCCGCCGACAATGAGAACCTGCGACCGGGTTTCCTCCTCCCGGCGGAAAGTCCGGTTGTAGCGCTCGATCTGATCTTCGGTGCCGGCGAGCACCAGCACCGTGTGGGGCTGGATCACCGTATCGGGCGATGCGTCGATCAGCCGGCCCCGGTTCCACAATCCGATCACGCTCAGTCCCGTGCGGGGGCGGATCCCGGATTTCGCCAGCGTGAGACCTTCCAGCTCCGTGCCCGCGGTGTTCGCCTCGGCGATGATCAGGTTGTTCGCCCTGCCGATGATGTGGGCGGCGGCATCCTTCCCGGCAATCCGCCGGACGAGGGCCTGCCCCATCATTTGTTCCAATCGCAGGACCAGGGTCGCTCCGGCGAGTTCCAATACATCGCGGGCCGCATCGGAGGAGGCGGATGCGATGATGGGAACCGTTTCATTCAGCTCCCGGGCGGTGAAAACAATGTTGGTGTTCACCACGTCGGAGCCGGTTGCCACGAGCATCGCCGCACGGCGGAGACGCATCCGCTCGTAGGTTTCCGGATCGTCGGAATCGCCGACCACGGCTTTCAGCCCCTGCTCGTAAAGTTCCAGGGCTTCCGCGGCCTGGGAGCAAAGGAGCACGTAGCGGTGCCCGTATTTTTCCAGCATCGGCACCAGCGCCATGGCGATGGGGTCGTATGCGGTGAGAATCACATGCCGCCGGGTGGCTTCCGGCAGGAGACGGGGAGTGCGGGAGGCCGCTTGCGCGCGCATCCACGGCGCGTAGAAAAACTCGATGAAAGTGAAGGGAAGGATGACGAGAAGGAACATCACGCCGCTGACCAACACGATGAGGGAGAAAATTTTCCCGGCGTCGCTGGCGAAGGTGATGTCGCCGAAACCCAGCGTGGTCATCACCGTAAGCGTCCAGTAAATCCCCGTGATTCCGCTGTAATCCCTGCCTTCGCGCTCCATCAGGACGTGGAAAATCACGCTGTAGAGCGCAACGAGCGAAACAAGCACGAGCAGCAGCTTCAGGAGGGTGCCGCAATTCGTGCGGGTGCCGCGGTTCTCCAGAAATGCGGCAAAAACGGAGGGAAAGGATTTCATCGCGGGCTTTCCCGGGCAGAGTAATGGAAATCCCCGCCTTTGCACGGGCTATCGCAAAGGCGAATCTTGTCTCCCGCCGCAGCCCGTCTAACCTCCCGCGCATGTCCTCCACGTTCGGCCACCTTTTTCGCATTCATACCTTCGGGGAATCACACGGGGGCGGCGTGGGAGTGGTCATTGACGGCTGCCCGCCCCGCATTCCCGTTTCCACTGAAAACATCCAGCGGGAACTCGACCGCCGCCGGCCCGGACAATCCGAAATCGTCACTCCGCGGAAAGAAGCGGACACGGCGGAAATTCTCTCCGGTCTCCACGAGGGGCTCACCCTCGGCACCCCCATCTCCATCCTCGTCCGCAATACCGACCAGCGCCCCGGAGCATACGACGAAATGGCCGTCAAATACCGCCCGAGCCATGCGGACTACACCTATGACGCCAAATACGGCATCCGCGCGCCCTCCGGCGGCGGCCGCGCCTCCGCCCGTGAAACCATCGGCCGTGTAGCCGCCGCCGCCGTCGCCCGCCAGGTCCTCGACACCCTCCACCCGGGCATTGAAATTCTCGCCTGGGTAAAATCCGTGCAACATCTCCAGGCCGTCGTGGACCCCGCCACGGTGACTTCGGAAACGATCGAATCGAACATCGTCCGCACCGGAGACCCCGCGATGGTCGATCCGATGATCGAACACATCAAAGCCGTCCGCGGCGAGGGCAACTCCGTCGGCGGCATCGTCGAGTGCGTCATCCGCAATGCGCCTCCCGGTCTTGGCGAGCCCATATTCGACAAGCTTGAGGCGGATCTGGCGAAAGCGATGCTCTCCCTGCCCGCCACCAAAGGCTTCGAGGTTGGCTCCGGATTCGCGGGCACCCTTCTTACCGGCCGCGAGCACAACGACGCTTTCCGCAAGATCGATGGCAGGGTCCGCACCGTCACCAACCGCTCGGGAGGCATTCAGGGCGGGATTTCCAATGGGGAACACATCCTCTTCCGGGTCGCGTTCAAACCCACCGCCACCATCATGACCAGCCAGGAAACCGTCACCAGCGACGGCGAAAACACCGAGCTTCAGGGAAAAGGCCGCCATGATGCCTGCGTCCTTCCGCGCGCAGTTCCCATCGTGGAAGCGATGGCCACCCTTGTCCTCACCGATCATCTCCTCCGTGCCCGGAGCACCAGCCACTGAGCGATTCCTCCTGTTTTCCGTTCGTTGTTAGCATTTGTTCACCCAATAAGATGAAAGCTCCACTCCCCATCTTGATTGCGTTCATAATTCCCATGGCGATGGAAGCTTCATCTGATGAGGGCTTGTTTATTCCGTTGCGTGGCGTGGCGTCGCAAGTTGAAGTGACGAATGGAGAAATTGTTGAAAAGACAAAGGCTCTGCGTCTCATCCCGACGCGAGTGGTATTCCGGTTAGATACCGAGGATAAGGAACAATACTGGCTGGAATTGCATTTCACCTCTGTCGTGGATCCGGGAGATGGCTACCTTTTTCTGATCGATGGACAGCAATATGCAGGATTCGTTGTGAGAGCAATGGAACAGGAGGGATGCAAGTGGGCTTTGGGATACAAGAGCCCGAAGGCAGGACGGGAACTCCTGAGAAAGATCGGGAAAGTTTACGAATTGACCAAGGAACAAGTAGAAGATCAAACCCGAGGCTAAAAGGCGATGGAGGCAACTCCGCCGCGCTCCGTGCCTCACCTTGAACAATGTTCGACAATCCCCACATCACCCTCGGCACCGCCGCTCTGGTCATTTTCGTGCTCTGCGCCGCGTTCATCCTGATGCGCGGTGTCACGCGGATGATTCTAACAGCCCTCATTCTGGCGGGCAGCTTGTGGGTGGGGTTTCTCGTCTGGCAACGAGCGCCCTCCCTCGCCATCAGCTGGACCGGGCAACCCGCTGCATGGCTTGTCGCCGGCCTGCCCGTTCTCGCCTTTGTCGTGACGTTTCTTGCAGCCCGTCTCGTCATCGGGTTCTTCCTCCGGCCGTTCCGGCGCTCCGGCGCTTCCCGCTCTCCTCTTGCGATCCTTTCCGGATTTCTTCTCAGCATCGCATCCACGGGCATTCTTTGGCTCACCGGGGCCACCCTGCTTCATCACATCGGCTCCATCGCGGAAATCGGCAAGGCATCCGACCGCACATCGCCATCCCCGATGGCGGATCTCACCGTCCGGCTCAAGCAATCCATCGCATCCATCGTTCCGGAATTCATTCTGGAACATCTCGATCCCCTGGCCGATCCCAACCACATCGCATTGGCCAAGCTCATCGCCAACCAATCCCGCCCCGACCCGGAACCCGTCATCGATCCCGAAACCGGAAAACCCTACCCCCGCGCCATCATCGTCAACGAACCGGATCTCCAGGATCTCGCCACGGAACGCCGCTT
>CAZVSA010000020.1:16399-25680 GCA_964629955.1 uncultured Luteolibacter sp. | reverse complement strand
GGACAACGGGATCCCGGCGAAAATCGCCGCCTCACTCGGCATGCGCCGCTTTGAAGGAGGGATGATCCTCGAAGGAGGAGCCATCGAAATCAACGGGGCCGGTCATCTGCTCACCACGGAAGCCGTGCTCCTCAACCCCAACCGCAACCCGCACCTCGACAGAAACGAAATCGAGGAAAAGCTCCGCAACGGCCTGGGGGTTTCCGAAATCCTTTGGCTGAAACAGGGAATCGAGGGCGACGACACCGACGGCCACATCGACGACCTCGCCCGTTTCGTCTCGCCGGAGGTCATCCTCGCCTGCATCGATCCCGGCCACAGCTCCGCCAACCACGCGATCCTGCGGGAAAATCTCGACCGCCTCCGCGATTTCACCGGCCCCGGAAACCGGCCCTTCGAGGTGCTGGAAATCCCCCTCCCGGAGGCCTGCGAGGTTCCCGGCTGGCGGCTGCCCGTTCTTCCCGCTTCCTACGTGAATTTCCTCATCGTCAACGGCGGGGTCCTCGTCCCCGTTTTCCGCCAGAAACGCAACGACGACCGGGCTCTCGGCATGCTCCGGGAGTTGTTTCCCGGCAGACAGGTGGTGGGAATCGATTGCCTCGATCTGGTGGAGGAAGGCGGCACCCTCCACTGCATCTCCCAGCAGCAACCTGCTTGAAGGGAGCGCGGGCGTCCCGCCAAAAGCAGGTAGGGCGTGACCGCCGGGCGCGCCGTGGCTCTCTCTCCGCAGCAGGCGGGGCTTTGTACTTGGCGGAGAAAGTGGAAGGGCCGGGATGGATGCCATACCAATCGGGAAAAAGTGGGACGGCCCGGCGGTCCATCCCTACCGGCACGCCCGCTCCCCCTTTCAAATCCCCTTGATGATCTCGCAGTCCGGCAGCTTTTCGCGCAGGCTGTTGATGGTCTCGTCGGAAACCTCCGTCTGCCACAGGTAGAGGCGTTTCAGGTTTGGCAGCCCGGCCAGTTTCAGGACGCCTTCGTCCGTTACCTTCGTGCCGTAGAGGTTCACGGATTCGAGGCTCGGGATCTTCAACAGCGTTTCGATCGCCTCGTTGGAAATTCCGGTTTCCGCCAGGCGGATCATCTTCAGGTTTTCGGCGGGAATCATCAGGGCGACCGAGCGGTCGGTGATGTTCGTCGCGGAAAGATCCACGCTCACGAGGTGGGGCATCACGGGGCCGAGTTTGGAAAACATCTCGTCATCGAGGCTCCCGCGGAGGGAAACCGCCGTGAAGGTGAGGAATGAGGAACTCTGGGACTCAAAGCCCAATGCCCCCGGAAACTCCTTGGAAAGCCCGGACACCGCGATCTTCAGGTCATCGCCCGGCCCCTCGTCCGCCGCTTCCGCCATCGCTTCGGCCGCGGCCTTCGTGGCAGGCACCAGCCGGCCGATCGCCGCCAGAATTTCCTCATCCGCCTCATACTCCCCGACCTTCTTTTCCGGGTCCGCCCCCTGGTTGATCCACCACTTGATGAGAAGAAGCTCGTGCGGCTCCACTTCCGGTTTGCCATCGGGCGGCATGTGCTCCTCGTCATCGATGGGCAGCTCGATGCGATACACGATGTTGCTGCCATCCGCATCGCCGGGCTCGATTCCCTTGCCTTCCTTGCCTCCCTTGACGAGCAGTTCGTAGGTGTCCATGCGGAACCGCCCTCTCACCTTCTCCTCCTTATGGCACTCGGTGCAGCGGTTCGCGATGATGGGAGCGATGATGTCCGTGTAAACCACCCGCTCCTCGACCGGAATTCCGGTTTCCCGGGCCTTTCTCGGCTCCAGACCGAACAGCTCGCGGACGGGATTCGGCGCATACTCGAAAAGGTAGCTCCTGCCGTGCGTGATCGACGCCCCGTCGTGGCTGGCGAAGCCCATCACGCCGACACTGCCGAAAAGAAGAAGCCGGTAAAACGCCGCGTTCCCGGCCAATGCGACGCTCCATGCCTTCGCAATGAAGGTGATCACCGCGACCACGCCGAAGGCAAGACCGCCCCAAAGGTGGCGCTCCGCGAGGTCGCTTCCCTCGTATCCCCCGCCGTGGTAAAGAAGAAATCCCGCAAGCACCGCGAGAATCGCCGACGCCGCGCCGAAGAACAACGGGAACAGCGGAGTCTGGCGCGTTTCCCCGTTTTTCCTGAAGAAAATCACCCCCAGCTCCTGCAACAGGATCAGGGCGAACACGCCGATCGGAAGGTGCAGCAAAGCGGGGTGAAAGCGGCCGAGAAACCGCACCGTGTCCGGCATCGCCTCCCCGTCCGGAGCCCCGGCGAGAAAAGGCATGGCAACCAGGCCGCCGATCGCCAGAAGCCCGAAGAACGTCAACGCCCAGGGGCGTCTCCGGCGGGGGACCTGGGATTCCGGTGTTTCAGACGTTTCAGACGGTGCGAGCGTTTCGGAAGATGCCATACGTTTGGGTCCGGGTGTTACGGGACGCTGGCGGGAGATCTTCCAATTGTTCTCCGCCGGGTCAAACGTCAATCGTGCGCTCCCCGGCCGAGGGATTCACCGCCCGCCTCTTTCCCCTGCCAAGAAACGGCACCCAGCGCCTCACATCGTAGCCGAGGGCGCTCATCGACTTGGCGAAAATCAGCAGGGCCATCGCCTCGTCCACGATCGGCAGGGGATCCGGCATCGGCCCCATCACCAGCAGATACAATCCGGACGCGAGCGCGAACAGGAAAGCGATGATGCGTTTCATGGCGGCCACATTACAACGAATCCGCGTTCTGGCAACCCGCCGAACTTCCTTGATCCCGTCCTTTTGTGCCCCACACTGGGCACGCACCATGGATCCACTCACTCTCAAGACCCTTCACATCGCCGCGGCCTTCGCACTTTTCAGTTCCCTGGGAGCCGTCCTGATCGGCGGCTCGGCGAAGAAAGGCGCTTCCATCCTTCACGGTGTTTCCGCGCTGCTCGTCCTGCTCGTCGGCTTCGCGATCCTGAAAAAACCGCCGATGGGCGAATACTGGTGGATGGTGAAACTCGGTCTCTGGCTGTTCATCGGCATCGCCCCGGCCCTCTCAAAACGCAAGGTCCTGCCCGGATGGCTGGTGCTCGCACTGTGCATCGCGGCCGCATTTGCCGCGGCATGGCTGGGGCTCAGGAAACCGTTCTAACCGTTCCGCGGCGCTTCTTCAGCGTTCCTTCCATTCCCGCACATTGGAAATCCAAACCTCTCCCTGAAGTCTGGCGGAAGCTCCTCCGCGGGAACCGCTGATCCGGGTCTGCACCGTTTCCAATTCCTCCCGGAGCACCAGCGGATGGAGCAGGGACAGCCAAACCTTCCCGGACTCGATGGTCACATCCTCCTCGGCGAGGGTTCCATCGGCCAGAAGCGCCGCCTTCCGGCGATAGTTCCCGCTTATGGAAAAAATCCCGCACGGATGACCGGCCACCGCGCCCGTGGATTCAAAGGTGAGCGTCACCGATCCGCCCGCACCCTGCCCGAAAAGCAGCGCGATGGATTCCCCGCCCAGCGGCACGCTGTCGCCAATCTGAATACGGTGTTTGCCGAACCACTGCGTTCTCGGCAGCAACCCGTTTTCCGAAAGCAGCTTCGGCAGCTCCGGCTCGACCGTCCGGGACCAGAAAGCGGCTTTGAAATCGCTGGTCTTCCTGGCCTTCCACTTCCGGTCCGCCCCGCGCTCGAAATCCACGGAGAATCCGAACGTGCCATCCTGAATTTTTTCCTTCACCGTTTTCTCTGAATCTTCCGGATCGGGAACGATCCGCTCCGCCGACTCCAGCGTGATCCGGACCTCGTCCCCCGCACGGACATAGGCCGATTGGAAAAGCTGTTTTTCGTCGAGCGCCTCCGATCCGGCCCCGAGCGCGGAGTTCTGGAAAACCTTCGCATTCCTGTAATGCACCTGCCGGCTGACGGAGACCTCCACGGAAGCGGGGAACGGCAGATCCTTGCGGAAAAGAAATCCTTCGGGCGATTCGTCCACCAGCGCCTGCAATTCCGGATCGGGCTTGCCGTCATCCGCTCCGCCCGGCGATCCGGCGGCGTCCTGCACCGCGTGCCTGGCACGGGCGGCGAAGTCCTTTGCCTTTTCGCACGAAACCAGCGTGCAGGCGGCGAGCATCGGAAGGAAAACGTATTTCATGGGTGTGGGGTCAAATGTCGTAGCTGTTCCGGCAATCGAGATTCTGGTTCATTTCGATGGCGGGGTTCTCCTCACGGGCCTCCCCGACGATCACGGCGGGCACCCCCGCAACGGTTTTGTGCGGCGGCACATCCGCGAGGACGACGCTGCCCGCGCCGATCTTGGCCCCGGTGCCGATCTCCACGCGGCCGAGGATTTTGGCGCCCGCGCCGATGAGCACCCCCGAGCGCACGACCGGATGGCGGTCTCCGGATTGCTTGCCGGTGCCGCCGAGCGTCACTTCATGAAGGATGGAAACGTCGTCTTCCACGATCGCCGTCTCCCCGACCACGAAGGAAGTCGCATGGTCGAGCAGGATGCCCGAGCCGATCCTGGCGGCCGGATGGATGTCCACCCCGAACGCCTCGGACCCGATGCTCTGGAGATAGAGCGCGAACCAGCGCCGGTCCTCCTGCCACAGATGGTGGGAGACGCGGTAGGTGGCGAGCGCGAGGAATCCTTTGAAAAAAAGCAGCGGCTCCAGCGGGGAAAAGCAGGCCGGATCCCGCTCGAACATCGCCAGCAAATCCCGCCCGGCGCTGTAAACCATCCCCGGTTCGGATGCGAAGGCATCGGTGAACAACCGCTCCAGGGTTTCCCTCGGCATGTCCACCCGGGCAAGACGCCGGGCCAGCCTCGCCCCCAGGGCGGCGGCCATCGTCTCGCGGGAAAGAATGACATCATGCACCAACGACCGGAGCATCGGCTCGGAATCCGCCGCTTTGACCGCCTCCACACGGAGTTCCTCCCACAATTCCGCGGTGGCGGCCTGCGGGTCCCCGCAGGGGTTCTTGCTCGCCGGAATGTCCCGGGTCTGTTGGGATGCGCTCATGAAGATTTCACAGAAACTGGAGTACGCCTGCCGGGCTCTGGCACAACTCGCGAAAAGGCATGACGGGCGGACTCTTACACGGCTCGACGATCTCGCGCAACGCGAAGCCGTGTCGGGAAATTTTTTAGTGCAAATCCTCAACGACCTCCGGCGCGGCGGATTGATCGAAAGCCGCCGGGGAAAAGCCGGCGGATACCTGCTGGCACGCGGCGCGGACACCATCACCCTGCGGCAGATCGTGGAAGCCGTGGACCCCTCGCTGCTGCAATGCGGCGTTTCCTCGGAAGGCGAATCCGGCTCCGCCGTGCGGCGCGCATGGGAGCAGGTTTCCACGGACGTTCACGGGGCGCTGGAGCGGATCACCCTGGAAAATCTCACGGCGAACCCGTCCGACCCGATGTTCTACATCTGAGAACCCGTTTGCCTTGCGGTGGACATCCGGGGAGAGCCGTCCTAGCCTGCACTCCATGATCCGCTGGTTCGCCCGCAACTCCATCGCGGCCAACTTCCTGCTCTTCGGCATCCTGCTGTTGGGGATCTACTCCGCGTGGAAACGCGTGCCGCTGGAAGTCCAGCCCGCGATCAAATTCGAGCAGGTGGACATCAACGTCTCCTACCGCGGCGGCAGCCCGGAGGATGTGGAACGCGCCGTCGTCATCCCCATCGAGAACTCCCTGGAAGGGCTCCAGGGCGTGGATTTCATCGAATCCCGCGCGCACAGCGGAGGCGGGCGGGTCATCGTCAGGGCCAAATCCGGCGTGAATCCCCGCCTTCTGATGGAGGAAATCAAAACCCGGGTGGACCGCATCAATACCTTCCCCGGCGAAACGGAGCCGGTCCAGGTCAACATCCCCGACAGCTCCCGGTGGTTCGACGTCATCAAGATCGCCGTCGCCGGAGACATGGACGAGGCCGACCTGCTTCGCGCCGCCCGCCGCGTCCGGGACGACGTGGTCGAAATACGCGGCATTTCCCAGGCCAACGTCCAGGGAGCGAACCCGCTGGAAATCGCCATCGAGGCCGATCCCCGCAAACTGCGCGACTACGGCCTCACCTTCGCCGACCTCAGCAACGCCATCCAGCGCTCCTCCCTCGATCTGCCCGCCGGACAAATCACCACCGACGAAGGCAACCTCATGATCCGCTCCCGCGGCCAGGCCTACATCGGCAGCGACTTTGAAAACATCGTCATCAGCAACCGGGATGGCTCCGAGGTCCGCCTCGGCACGGTCGCCCGCATCATCGACGGCTTCGAGGAAGGACAGAAAATCATCCGTTTCAACGGCCAGCCCGCGCTCCTCGTCCAGATCCTCCGCCTCAACGACGAAAACGCCCTGCACATCGCCTCCGCGGTGAAGGAATACGTCGCATCCGCCGCCAGCCGTTTTCCCGAAGGCATCTCCCTCCACATCACCGACGACTCCTCGGTGGAATTGGAGGGACGCCTCGGCACCCTGCTCTCCAGCCTCCTGCAGGGCGGCCTGCTGGTGCTCATCGTTCTCGGCCTTTTCCTGCGGCCCATGGTCGCATTCTGGGTCATCGTGGGCATTCCCGTGGCCTTCGCCGGCGGCCTGATCATGATGCCCTTCTTCGGCATCACCGCCAACGTGATGAGCATCTTCGGCTTCATCATCCTCGTCGGCCTCGTGGTGGACGACGCCATCATCACCGCCGAGCACGTTTACACGAAACTGAAGGAAGGCATGCCTCCCCTCGAAGCCGTCACGAAAGGCGCGGAGGAAGTCACCATCCCCGTCACCTTCGGCATCCTCACCACCATCGTCGCCTTCATCCCCCTGATGTATTTCGAGGGGTTCTACGGATCTTTCACCAAGCAGATTCCGCCGATCGTCGGCGCGGTGCTCATCTTCTCCCTCATCGAGACGAAACTCGCCCTCCCCTGCCACCTGAAGGGCGTCCGCGTGGATCGCGTGAACCTCAACCTTTTCGAGCGCTTCCAGAAAGCCATCGCGGACAGCCTGGAAACATTCGTAAAAAAGGTGTACGAACCCAGCCTGCGGTATTCCCTCCAGCACCGCTACATCACCCTCGCCCTTTTCTTCGCCCTCGGCATGGCATCCCTCGGCTACATCGGCAGCGGCAAGCTCGGCTTCGTGAACATGCCGTCCATCGACCGCAACCGGATCAACGCCCGCATCTCCATGCCGCGCGACACCCCGGTCGAAATCACCGACGACCGCGTGCTGAAAGTGGCCGCCGCCGTCGAACAGCTCCGCCGGGAATTCATCGACCCCGGCACCGGAAAACCGCTCGTCACGGATGTCATCACCTCCTCCGGCGGCCATCCCTGGAGATCCGGGCTGGAATCCCACGAAGGCCGCGTCACCATCGGCGTCGTCGATCCCGGCGTCCGCAGCGAACCCGGCCCGAAAAACAGCGAAATCGCCAAACGCTGGCAGGAACTCGTCGGCGAGCTTCCCGACGTCCAGACATTCCACATCTCCGGCGAACGCGGCGGAGGAGGCGGCAGCGGCGGCGAGGAACTGGATTCCATCAGCATCGAACTCCGCGGGCCCGCCTCCGAATCCAAAGACCTCTCCATGGACGAGATCGAGGAACTCCTCGAATCCTACGAAGGCATCTCCAGCGCCTGGAACAACGCCGGCGGCAACCGCGACGAACTCATCGTATCCATCCGCCCGGAAGGCGAGGCGCTCGGCCTCACCCAGCGGGAACTCGCCAACCAGGTCCGCGCCGCCTTCTACGGCCAGCAGGCTCAGCGCGTCCAGCGGGGGCGCGATGACATCCGCGTCATGATCCGCATGCCCCTCGCCCAGCGCCAATCCCTCAGCACCCTGGACGATCTGCGCATCCGCACGCCCTCGGGAGGCGAAGCCCCCTTCCACTCCGTCGCGACCGCCCGCTTCGAGCGCACCCGCTCGGACATCTCGCGGATCGACGGAGCGCAGGTCGTATCCATCTCCGCCCTGCCCGTGGATGAAACCGTCGATGTCGTGCGCATCTCGCGGAATCTCGCCCCCCGCATCGATGAAATCCTCCATCCCTACCCGGAACTCTCCTGGCGCTACACCGGCTATGTGGCCGAGCACGAGGAAACCAAACAACGCTCGCTCATCGGCGGCATCGCCCTGTTCGTAGTCCTCTACGCCCTGCTCGCCATCCCCTTCCGCTCCATCTATCAGCCGTTTTTCGTCATGCTCGCCGTGCCTTTCGGAGCGATCGGCGCCCTCGCCGGCCATGTGATCATGGGCATCACGCCCTCCTACCTCTCGGTGTTCGGCATCCTCGCGCTCGCGGGCGTCGTCGTGAACGACTCGCTGGTGATGGTCGATTTCATCAACCAGCGGATCCGCGCCGGAGAAGACCTCAAGGAATCCGTCATCGGCTCCGGCACCAAGCGGTTCCGGCCGATCTTCCTCACCTCGATCACCACCTTCGTCGGCCTGATGCCCCTGCTCTTCGACCGCTCCCTCCAGGCGCAATTCCTCATCCCGATGGCCACCTCCCTCGCCTACGGCATCATGTTCGCCACCGCCATCACCCTCTACCTCGTCCCCTCCGCCTACCTCGCCGCGGAAGACATCCGCTCCCGTCTCGGCAAGGCATGGGCATGGTACCGCCGCCCGTTCCGGGGAGCCGCTTCCGCTTCGGAAGACGGAACGATTACCGGGCATTGACCAAATAATCAATATTGCCGAAATAATTGATTGGCAGGGAGGGCGGAATTTTCATAAAAGATCAGCCGTCTCTGATCTTTTACCACGATGGCCTCATCCACAGATCACACCCACCACATCAAGATCCGCTCCACGCAGATGGAAATGAATCCCGGTGGCAGCCCGGGACAGCCGGATGATTACGACCACAAACTCAAGGCCGCCCAGGAAGAACTGGACCGCATCCAGCTCCAGCGCGAGGAACTCGAGCGCAAAAAGCAGGAACTCGAGGACCTCACCACCCGCAAGCGCGCCTTCCTCGGCCAGCAGGTCGAGCTGACGGAAAAACTCTCCGCCTCCCTCACCCAGATCGACCGGCAGCTTTACGAAATGCGCCAGGAAGCCGAGGATCTCGAACAATGCCGCGTCTGCTTCGCCGCGCACCTCGACAAGCTCCAGAAATTCAACCCGGAAAACTGGACCCGCGACAACCTCCCCGAAAAGCTCGAACGCGCCACCATGGCGCTCGATGTCGCGAACGACGATTACGATCAGGCCGCCGCACATTTTGAAGGCACCCGCAGCGGTTCCATCTTCGGCCGCACCTCCCGGCGCGCCCGCGGCCGCCGGCAGGACGGCGACTTCATGGTCAATCTCCGCAACGG
>CAZVSA010000020.1:0-16389 GCA_964629955.1 uncultured Luteolibacter sp. | reverse complement strand
CAACGGCCTCGCCTTCAACCTGCCCCTCGTAACCCTCGGAGGGATCGCTCTGCTGGCCTACCTCACCCGATAACCCCCGCCCTCCCCCCATGCTGACTCAAGGATCTTTGTTCAAGGAGGATCTCGAACTCGACGAAATCCTGGAGAAGGAAAAGCAGCTCCAGCGCCGCGCGAAGGAATACGCCGAACTCCCGAAAAAGCTCGAACGGGAAAAAAAGGAACGCGAGTCCCTGATGCCCCCGCTCACCGAAATCAAGGAGCGGGAGCGCCTCAAACGTCACGAGGAAAACGTCACCCGCGGCCAGATCGCGAATCTCCAGCGCGCCCAGGGCCGCAGCCTTCTCCTGCTTTTCCTGCTCTTCACCGCCACAGCCTCCCTCATCCTGTGGGGAATCCGGCTGATGGAAGGCTAGAGAGCCCGCCCATTTCGAAAAAACCTCGAACCCATGCGGAAGATCAATTGCCGCGAGGATCTGTCTTGAAAATTGACCGCAACCCATATTGACAGGAATATTCCTCCGTGAAAACCACCATCGACCTCCCCGAGGAAGTCATCCGGCGGGCAAAAATCACGGCGATTCAACGAAAGACAACGCTCAAGGATCTCATCTGCCAGTCCTTGATTCGTGAAATCGAATCACCCCAGGCCGGTTCCACCGACGCCGAAAGCCAGCGAAAGAAGCGGGCCTCCGCTCTTCTGGACTCCCTCGACGCCATCCGGATTGTCACGCCCATCGGCAGGTTCGACCGGGAGCAAGCCCAGCGCCATCCATCCCCGGCCGGAGCCTGAACCATGGTTTTTTTCGATACCAACATCCTTCGTCCATGCCGTCTCCGCCGCTGAGGAAGATCAGGAAAAGCGGCGCATTGCCCGCAGCTTGCTGGCGGATGAGGAATTCGCGCTATCACTCCAAGTCGAGCGAGCGGCCTCCACAGCCCGGTTTCGGGAATCGGATGCAAATGGAGGGAATTGGATGGCAGTGGCGGTATTTGGAGGTAAGCTCGCTCATGCGGATTCCTCTTCCACCGGTCCTTCAACCGACCAACGGGATGCTGACTCTGATCGCCGCCATCGACGAGTTCAAGGGCGAGTGGCGAGCCCTCAGTAGTCTCGGTCCGGAGACCTTGCGTTCCCTCCGTCGGATCGCAACCATCGAGAGCGCGGGATCATCGACCCGCATCGAAGGGGCGAAGCTCAGCGACGCTGAGGTAGAGAAGCTCGTTGGCAGCATAGGCAAGGAATCCTTCCAGTCTCGCGACGAACAGGAAGTCGCGGGCTACGCCTATGTGATGGAGGCCCTCCAGACCGTCTGGCAGGATCTCCGCATTTCGGAGAGCATCCTCCTCCAGTTGCATCGCGACCTGCTGCGCTACAGCAACAAGGACGAGCGCCACCGGGGAGAGTGGAAATCGCTCGACAACCACGTCGCGGCCTTCGATGCGGAAGGAAAGCAGATCGGCATCGTTTTCGAGACCGCCTCCCCCTTCGAGACTCCGATGCTGATGGAGAAACTGCTGGGCTGGCACGCCAGGGAAGAGGCGGATCCGATTCTCCATCCCTTGCTGCGGATCGCCGTGTTCAACGTCATTTTCCTGGCCATCCATCCATTTCAGGATGGCAATGGCCGCTTGTCCCGTGTCCTGACCAACCTGATGCTCCTCCGCGCCGGCTACGCCTATGCCTCCTACACGTCGCTGGAGAGCGTGATCGAGCACAACAAGGAAGCCTACTACCTTGCCTTGCGGAGAACCCAGACCTCCTTTCGGGAAGCCGCCGACTGGGAACCGTGGATCCTCTTCTTCCTGCGGGCCTTGAAGTCCCAGATCGGACGCCTGCGTGACCGCCTTGCGGCGTCCCCGGCAACGACCGTTTCTTCCGGCATTCCCGATGACCTCTCTCCGCTCGCCGGACAGGTGCTCAAGCTGCTCGAAGTTAGGGAGACTCTTTCGGTCGCCGCCACCGCCGCCGCCCTCGATGCCAACCGCCACACGCTGAAAGACAAGTTCACCGAACTGGTTCAAAAAGGCTACGCCGAGCTGCACGGCAAAGGCCGCGGCGCTCACTATCGGCGTGTGAAGGAATAAGCCCGAAAGTCAGACCGGAACCGCTTGGAGTCCTGCCGACAGTGATGCCGTCATAGGATTTCCCTTCAGGAGTGGAGGCTGGGCAGAGCTTCACCGGGCCGATTCCTGAGCCGGGAGGCATGGAAAAACACACGGCAAATTTCCGCCAATTCAAAATCTTTGAAAAAATCCGCAACAAGCTCAAATTCAGCTCGTTGCGGATAATTTCAAAATGGTGGAGGCGAGGGGAGTCGAACCCCTGTCCGGAACATCTTCAACATTGGCATCTACACGTTTAGCAAACGGTCTGGTATTTCGGAGCGACTCGGCCCGTTTGCGGCGTTGCCTCTCCTAGAAACCTGTTGAATCTCGGCGGATCGCCCGGTTCCCCGGCTCTCCGCCCAGCCTGTCAGGTTGTCGCCATCCCCCTCAACAGGCATCGGGGTTCAGGCGTGGTCGTCAATTAAGCGGCCAGTGCGAGCTCGTTGGAGTCTGCATTTGTTTGTTTGAACGGCTTTTTAAGGAGGCCAACCGATCAACCTCCACGTGCAGCCAGCGCATCGAACATCCCGTCGAAACCAGAACGCCCCCATAACACCGGACGGCGGGAAGATGCACCACACGGGCGGCAATTCAATGCCCGATTTCAGAATTCGCCGCAGGCAGGTCGAGCGGGCTGGGTGCGGATCTGCCCAAAGGAGCGGTGATGGCATCCCGGAGAGTGGTGATCAGACCGGTATCCAGGCGGTAAATCCAACTGTGGACGGAAATTTCCTGCCCTCTGTCCCACGCGTCTTCCAGAACAGTGGTATGGGCGACGTGGCGTGCCTGCCCGAGGACATTGATCTCGCAGAGACGGTCCAGAGCCTTGACGGGCGAGAGGGCGTCGAGCTCTTCCTGATGGGCGCGGCGGAACGAGCGGATGCCGGCCAGCCAGTTGTCGATGAGGCCGAACCGGGCGTTTTCCAAAGCCGCCTTGACCCCGCCGCAGCCGTAGTGGCCGCAGACGATGATGTGGCGGACCTTCAGAACATCCACCGCATACTGGAGAACCGCGAGGACGTTGAAGTCGTTTTCCGCGACGACGTTGGCGACGTTGCGGTGGACGAAAACCTCCCCGGGAGCCAGGCCGGTGATCTGGTTGGCGGGCACCCGGCTGTCCGAGCAGCCGATCCAGAGGTATTCGGGCGTCTGCTGTTCGGCCAGCTTCCGGAAAAACCCGGGATCCGAGGCGAGGACGGAATCGGCCCAATTGCGGTTGTTTTGAAGAAGGTGTCCGAGAACGTTCATGCGGGGTTGCTTCCGGGATGGTAGGCGGAAACGCCCGGCGCGTCCATCACCCTTGATCACCGCATGAAAAACAATCCCGCGCGGAAGCCCATCACACACCGGCGGCGGCCAAAGCCTCGCTGGTGAGGCGGGTGATTTCCTTCCATCTGCCTTCATTCACCAAAGCCTTGTCCACCATCCAGGAGCCCCCTGCCGCCGCGACCACCGGGATTTTGAGGTAATCCGCGAGATTTTCCGCCGAAACTCCTCCCGTGGGGATGAATTTCACACCGGTATGGCCGTAGGGCCCCGCGAGCGCTTTCAACATGGATGGGCCGCCGGCGGCTCCCGCAGGGAAAAATTTGAGCAAACGGAAATCCAGGGAAAGCGCGTGTTCGATTTCACCCGGAGTCATCACACCGGGGATAAAGCGCAGACCGCAATCGCGCGCGGCGGCGGCCACGGCGGGATTCAACCCGGGAGCGAGGCCAAACACCGCTCCAGCATCCCGCGCCTGCTTCACCTGCTCCGCATCCAGCAGGGTGCCCGCGCCAACCAGCATTTCCGGAAACGCGCTGGCAATCCTCCGGATCGACTCCCCCGCCGCAGCCGTGCGGAACGTGATTTCCACGAGATCCAGACCACCGGCCAGCAGCGCCTCGGCAAGGGGTTCGGCGGACGCCGCGTCATCCAGCACGACGACGGGGACGATGCGTTTGGCAGTGATGCGCTCGATCATGTCTGCCGCCGGGATAGCAGCAACCGGCCGCGGGTGTCGAGGACCGAGCGCTTCGGGAGGAAGCCGGCTTCGGATCCCGTGGTGGTGGCATCCCGCCGCCGTTTCCATTGCAATGGATGCCAGTCACCACTTGAAGAAAATCGCCGTTGAAATCCAGCGTCCTTCCAAAATGAGCATCGGACCCCGTTCCGGGTGTGGAATCGGGAGCAACCCGCTCTCCCTTTTTCAATCATGGCATGTCCGGAAAATAGCGGAGAACGGAACGCCTGCTCCACAAATTCCTCCGCAAGCCAATCTCCGCCATCAAACGGAAACCACCCCTTTCCCGGAAGCAACCCGGGAAATTGCCACCAAGTTATTCACAGCCCTTTGTCAGGAAACGCTAGCTGCCACAAATCCCAATTTGATGCAACTCCTTGGAAATAGTGTTCTTCCCTCCATGAAGCCGGACATGCTCCAAGTGGTTGTGAACAACTTGTGGAAAAATCCAAACCACGATTCAACAACACCACATTCACCTAATTATCAATAATTTACATTTCAAACAATCTCTTAAATCAAGCGCATCGGACGTGAATAAATCCTCCCCGGCTCCACACGGCAAAAACACCTCCTCCTCCCATCGCCCACCCGGTCACACCTCCCGGAAAAACCTTGCAACGGATGGCCTCCAAGAGATTTTCCCAAGTTATTCACAACCGTTTTCAAGCCTTTCGCCTCCGGCCCGGAAACACCATTTCCCCGCAAACCGGCTCGTTTTTCCTCCGTCGATTCTCCCCGGACAGTTCTTTCCGTTTTTTGTTTTGACGCTCCCACCCCGCCTCCCTATCTCTCTCCGCATCTTAAAAATCCTCGAACCACGAATGAAACGCTTGCCCTTGGGATCCTTCCTCAAAACCCTTTCCAAATCCTGTCTGGCAGCGTCCGCCGCCATCGCTCTCAACGGCTGCGGCGGCAGCTCAGGCGATGGAAGCGATGCATTGATGGTTGCTCCCGCATCTCTGGACAACATCAACATCAATTTCTTCAACGCTTTTTTCCTCAACTGCTCCCGCCTCAGCGGTACCCGTGGACATGAATTCGGAGCCGTGGACTACAGCAGCCGGGGCTCCTTCCAATTTGGCATCAGAGGCACCAGTGGCGCGGTCATTTCGAGCACAATCGTGCTCCCGGACATTCTCGACAACGTCCGTTACTCCTATCTCCGCACCGGCACCAACTCCGGCAGGCTGGAAGTGACATGGGACATCGTCCAAGTCTATCCCTTCCCAACCGCCAGCCAGAACAATACCACGGTGCGAGGCCATGAAATGTTTTGGGGAGGAGATGATAGCCCCGCGTTCGGCAGCCGCAGGATGGTCGCGGACATTCTCTTCGGCGCGGAGGGAGGTTTTCTGGGAGACCGCTTCGCCCGGATCCAGAATGCCGTGACATACCTCAGCGTCTTCGGAGGTGGCACCGTGACCAACACTTGGACACCTTGGGTATTCGACTCCCCTCAAGTCATCGCACTCCGCATGCCCGGCGGGCGGCCCGTTGAGATCAACTATGATCCCTATGGCGCCATCGACGATGAGACCCCGGCATCCGCCGTATGGACCACACTTCGCCAGAAAATCGTAGTATTCACCAACACCGGCACCAATTCCCTGGCATCGCGGATCAACTTCATCCGTGATTTCTCCGCAACGCCTCCACCACTGCCCGGGGGCGGCGCACCTGAAGAATACGGACGGATATTGGTAAACGACATCAACGCCGGAGTGCAAAATCGTGACGGCACCTATGCCTACCGCCGTACTGGAGGAGACCGTGCTCTTCTCACCGTCCAGTTTTCCGGCCCCCCGCCGGACAATACCTTGATCACCAGAAACTACGATCTCGACTTCGAAAGCCTTGAAGCCGGCATCTATGTCGAACTTGGCGTGGGAACCGTCGGAGAGTTCTATTGGTTCAGAGAAACCACCAATCCCTGACATAACTCCATCAGCTCCATTCGCTTCAAAAACCCTGCTTCCCGCTTCAAATCCGTCCTTCACCACCCATGAGCTTCGCCAATTCCACGGTTGCCATCCCCCGCCTGTTCGGTCTTTCCTGCTCCGCCGCATCGGTGTTGCTACTCGCTTCATGCGGTGGCGGCCGGTCAAACGAATCGGCCCACCAGGGCGATCCGACACTTACCCTTTACGCCCCGCAGACTTTGGACCGCGTCGAACTCGAAATCGACGACCCCATGACCGCGAGCACCGCGACATTCACTTTCACCGCATTGGCACGCCTGGACCCGGAACAGGAAACCGGAACCTTCACTTACTCCAATGCCTCGACAGGGGACAGCTTCGCCGATGAGATCGTCAATGGCACCTATCGCTACAGCCTGATCAGCGGAAACGAGGCCATCCTTACCTTTACAGGAGGAACCGGCACCGCCACCACCGAAACAGCCACTCGTTTCGTCAGGGAGAATCTCAATGGCATCAGCCTTCCCTTGGATTTCACCAACAACTTTGGATTCCGGACCCGAGTGGTGCTTGTCACGCTGAATCCATTTCCTTTGGAAACCACCAGTGGACGGGTTTTGGTCGATGGGGTTCCTCTGCCTCTCAACTACAACGGATCCAACGTCGATTCGGGTGAAGAAAACCTCATCCATCCACTGGTACAACTTGCCCTGCACCAAGCCGAATACGTCTTCACGGACACCATGGGACGGAATCGCGTGCTGAACTTCACCCGCACCGGAAACATCGGTGCGATTGAAACGGGAATCTTTTTCGAAGATCCAGTCCCCGAGCCGGTGGATGAGGATGACGAAGAAGTGGATCCTTTGGTCGGCAACTACAGCTATCAACCGGATCTCAGCGGCGGCAATGCCTCCTTCCTCATTCTTTCTCCATTCGGTGCGGCGCCCCCAATCACCCTGACCCTCGAATTTCTTCCCGGCATGCAGGGAACCTCGACGTCGTTCGATGAACCTTTCGACGGTTTCTTTCCTCTCCCATTCTCCTTCCAGTAGGAGGCTTTCGCCTCAACCCGGGCAAAACTGTTTCTCTTCCATCTGATTGCACCAACCTGCCGGTAAAGCTCGCCTGTTCCGGAAAGAACATTCCGGATTGCCTCCACGGTTCCTTTGTTTCGTAGCACCATGCCTCGCGTGCATCGTCATCAGCTGCGGAACCGCTGGATTGGATGAGGCGCTGCTCGAACGCCGACACGAGCACGCCGCCGCGTCAACGGAATTGCTCCACTCCATCCGCTCTTCGGATGCAGTGGAGTTGAACTGGAAAAGCGCGGTCGAATTATTGGAGGAAAGAAATCAAAGCCTGCGGCAGGGGCGCATCCGGATCGAGCAGCTTCGCAAGACCCGTGACGAACAATGGAAAACCTGGCTGCCCCGGGTAGGCATCTACACAAGCATACAGACCAGTCTCGAAAACCTCGGGAAGCTGTCTTTTTCCGATCTCAACACATCGGTGGCCGCTCCCCTTGCAATCCCCAATCCGCTCACCGAGCGGGCGCTTGCATTTCAAAACGCCCTTTCCTATCTGGAAGCCAGGGACAGCTACCAGCTCACCTACCGTCGGCAGGTCACGCAGCTCTACCGCTTGTTTGCCCAATATGAGTCTTTGTTGGAGCAACGGCAGCTCCAGCAGGATCGCGGCGATACGACGGGCGCCGCCGCGATCAACTCCGCGATCAGCCAACTGGAACTCGCCGCCAACAACCAGGAAGGCCTCCTTTCCCTGCAAGGCGGCCTTGCCCAGCTCCTGAACATGCCCGGGAAAAAAATCGTGCCTGTTCCTTCTTCACGGCCGCAGCTCAATTACGAGAAAAGATACAAATCGTTCGTTCCCGGGAAAAACTACGGGGAACTGGCGATGCGTCTGGCCGCCTATCAGATTCAAGGGGCTCTGCTCCGGGAGAAAGGAATCAAGCTTGCCCGCTGGCCTTCGTTTTCACTCGGAGGAAGCACCCCTCCATTATACGACTCCCGGCACTCCGGCAGCGATTATCTGGACGCCGAACGTATCTTTCTGTTCGGCAGTCTCTCCAAAAGCTACGATCTCACCGGTCGCGAAGCGGAGGCCATCAATACCGCCGAGGAAAACACCGCTTTCGTCAAAGCATCCCTCCGCCTCCGCCTCGATCAGGAAAACCGGGAGTGGATCCGCCTGCAAACCCGCTACGAACAATTGCTCCTCCGCCGCCAGTTGGCGCAGGAGCGGCTTGACGCGGTCAGGAAACGGACTTCTGGTGGTTCCCCATCCGTGGAACTGGAAACTCTTCGCAGTGCCCGCGAACAATTGAAGGCGCTCAAAAGCTCCCAGCAAGCGCTCGATCTGGAACTGTGGATATGGGATGAAAACAAATGGAAGTAGCGCAATGAAAGCCTCCTCAACGATCGCCGGTCTGATCCTCTGGGGCATGGGAATCCCCGCGGTTTCCGCACAAAGCCACCCTGATCTGGGAACTCTTGCGGATTACCCGATGGGCTCCAGGGTATGGGTGGGTTCCATCGTTGGCGAGGTGCTCGTGAACCCCCATATTCCCGTGGAGATCAACAGGCCCGGCGAATTCCAATGGCACGTGAACGAAGGCGACGAGATCAAGGAAGGGCAGGTGCTGGGAATTTCGGGAGCCACCAAGATCGAACTCTCCGAACGCAAGCTTCTCATGGACAGAAGCCGCCACCGCCACACCGCCCTCGATCAGCAGTGGGCCGCGGAGGACAAACGGAACGCCCTCAAAACCAGCATCCAGGAACTGGAAGATCGCCTTACGAAACTGGAATTGACCCCCACCGAGCGTGAACTTCTGGGGCCGGATTTCGCAAAACGCCTCGCCGAAGAACGCACCTCCATCGAAACCGAACTCAAGCGGTCCCGGGAAAAACTCGAAAGCGACTACTTCGATGAAATGAGCCGTTTGGACCGCCAGACCCTCGATCTGGATCTCGAACGGGCGGAAGAGGAGCACAAGGAACTGGTTCGCGGTTCCGAGGTTCTCGCCCCGGCCTCGGGAAAACTCCGGATCGAATCCCGGGAAATCGTGCGCGCCTCCACCGTGATGGGCACACTGGTGCGGGAAGGCTTGGCGGAAGTCACCATCGAACTGAGCGACCCCCGGCTCCGCGGCACTCCCGGAACCGATCTCGTGGTGGAAATCCGCAGCGACGACGGCCTTGTTTACCCCGGAACCTTTCTGCGTGAACTGGAAGAACGCACGCTCTCCAGCAACGCCCGGCTTGCCGTGTTCCAGATCTCCCCGCTGGAGGGCGAGGATGCCGTTCCCGAAAGCCTCGCCGGTTCGCGGATGGTCATGGTGATGAAAATCCTTCCGGAGCCCGGCCACATGGTTCCCAAAGACGAATTGCTCTTCAAATTCCCCAAGGAAATCAACGAACACGGCTGGAACGCATTCATCCGCGAGCGTTGGCCCGGCACCCGGATCATTTATGTCGCTCACCGCGCCATCGTTGTCGCCCCACCCGATGAAAATTGAATGCCGGTCATTGGGGTATCGCTACCCCCGGGGAAAAGAATCCGTTTTCACCGATTTGAATCTCACCTTCCTGCCGCAGGTCACCCTGCTGCGGGGCTACTCCGGCTGTGGAAAAAGCACCCTGCTCCGGATTGCCGCCGGGCTTCTCAAACCGCGCTCCGGAGAAATCATCACCGAGGGACTCAGCCGTCCGGGCAGCCGCCATTTCCTCAGAAAAGAACTCTCCTTCGTCTTTCAGGATCTGAACCTGCTCCCCCTCGCCTCCGTGGAGCGCAATCTGAAACTTTCCTGCCAGATCGCCGGAGCCGGAATGGAAAACGCCGGTAAATGGCTCGGCGTGCTCGGCATCGAAAAACTCCGGAACCAAGCCGTGGAACGTCTCTCCGGCGGGCAGCGCCAGCGTGTGGCCATCGCCCGCGCCCTCTCAAAGAACCCCAAAGTCCTCTTCCTCGACGAACCCACCTCCGGCCTCGACGACGACAACACGAACATCATCAAATCCGCCGTGCGGGAATTTACCGCGGCGGGAAACACGATCTGCGTCACCGCGACCCACGATCACAGGCTGGAAGAAATTGCCGATGACCTGGTGGATTTCCATTCTCTTTTATCTCTGGCAAAATAGCCTCAGGCGCTGGTGGGAGCAGCCGCTTTCCCTTCTCAGCAAGCTGGTGATCTCGGGACTCCTCGGGCTCCTCGGGGCGATCGTGATCCTTGGCGTGAAGCACCTCGGGGAACAACTCGACCGGCAGCTCCGTGACCGCGAGGTGCTGGCCGTGATCCTCAGCGAAATCGTACCCCGGGAAAGCGCCGCCGGCCAGTTGCTCCCCGACGGCAGCCCGCAAGATCACTGGGATCGTTACGGAAATGACATCATCACCTTGCTCATGGCCGGCGCCTTCGCGCAAACCGCCGACGGCGACCGCATCGCCATCTGGGCATCCGACAACATGGAATCCCACGGGCTCCTCGACGATTTTTACATTTTTTCCAACAGCTCGACCGAAGGGATCGTCACGGAATTCGGCATCAACGACCGCTGGTCCGAAGCCCTCACCCGCGCTCCCTCCGAAGACATCGGACTTCTGCTCAATGACCGGGACGTTCTCATCGGCGGCGTCGAAAGGCTCTCCCCCCTCCTGAGCAACGGCTTCACCAGAACCGTGCTCATGCGCGCCGGTTCCGTGGACGACATCCAGGGCATTCACGACGTCGCGGATGTGCTCTCACGGCTGGAAAACAGGCGGATCATCGTTCAGAGCAACCTCAGAATTCTCCGTGAAATCGAAAGACTCCGGAATGTCCAGCTCCAGTCGCTCCTCTGGCTCACCATCGGTTCCAGTTCCGTTCTCGGGCTGGTGTTCGGGAGCCTTGCCTGGATGGAGTTCCGCGAGGAGCGCTATCTCCTCTCGCTGATGCGCGTGTTCGGTGTCGGCCGCTGGACGCTGTTAGGACATTCCGTGGTGGAAAACGTCGTCCTCGCTGTCGCGGGTGTTCTGCTGGGTTTCGCCGTCCTCCATCTTTCCGTGGGCCAGCTCGATCTCGCCTCGCTCAAGCTCACCTGGCTGGGCTCGCTGGAGCCGCTTTACGAAAAGGAAGGCGGAATGCTCATTGCCGGAGCCGCCATAGGCGGTTTGCTGTCCTGCATTCCCATCGGGATCGGTCTCAGAAAACCGCTCGGACTGGTCTTGAAGTAAAATACTGCTCAGCCACCGCTCATGCGCCGTGGATCCAGCAATTCTTCCAACTCCCCCTCCGTCAAACCAAGCTCCTCCCGCCGTTCCCGGCAGATGTCTCTCACGGTTCTCCCGCTCTCCACCGATTCCTTCGCGATCGCCGCCGCCGGATCGTAGCCGATCTTCGGTGCAAGCGCCGTCACCATCGAAAGCGACAACTCGATCAGCTCCCTGCAACGTTCCTCGTCCGCCCCGATTCCCGCCACACAGCGTTCCGTGAATGCCCTCGTCCCGTTCGCCAGCAGTTCCACCGATTCGATCAGGCACGCCGCGAGCAGCGGCATGGAAACATTCAGCTCCAGAAAACCTCCCGCACCGCACCACGCCACCGTCGTCTGATTCCCCGCCACCCGGGCCGCCACCATCGCCAGAGCTTCCGCCATCACCGGATTCACCTTTCCCGGCATGATCGACGATCCCGGCTGGGTGGCCGGAAGCCGGATCTCGCCCAACCCGCATCTCGGACCGGACGCCAGCAGGCGCACATCCGACGCGATCTTGTGCAGGGAAACCGCGATGGTTGCCAACTGGCCGTGCGCCTCCACGCAACCATCCTTCGCTGCCTGCGCCTCGAAGTGGTTCTCCGCTTCGCGAAACGGAATCCCGGTGAGATCCGCCAGTTTTGCCACCGCCAACCCGGCAAACTCCGGGTGCGCGTTCAATCCCGTGCCGACCGCCGTCCCTCCCAGCGGCAATTCCAACAACGCCGCCAGCGCCCGCCGCGCGCGCTCCACGCCCAGCCTGGCCTGGCGCGCCCAGCCGCCGAACTCCTGCCCCAGCCGCACCGGCGTCGCATCCATCAGGTGGGTGCGCCCGATCTTCAGCACCTCGTGAAATTCCTCCGCCTTGTTTTCCAGCGCTTCCGCCAATCCCTCCAGCGCGGGCATCAGCTCCGCCCGGATCGCCGCCGCCACCGCCACATGCATCGCCGTGGGAAACGTATCGTTCGACGACTGGCCGAGGTTCACATGATCGTTCGGGTGCACCGCCGGTCCCCCGCGGGATGCCAGCGCGGCGATCACCTCGTTCGCGTTCATGTTCGTGGAGGTTCCCGAGCCCGTCTGATAGATGTCCACCGGGAAGTGCGCGTCATGGAGCCCGGCGGCCACCTCGCCCGCCGCCGCCGCGATGGCGTCCGCCGCATCCCGGTCCAGCAAACCCAGATCCCCGTTCACCTCCGCCGCCACTTGTTTCAGCACCCCGTAGGCGTGAATCAGCCGGGAAGGAAGCGGCCTGCCGGAAATCGGGAAATTCAGCACCGCCCGCCGGGTGGACGCGCCATACAACGCGTTTTCCGGCACCTCCATTTCCCCCATGGAATCCCGCTCGATCCGGGTCCGCTTCGTCTCATTTTCCCCATCCATGCCGGATGTTCTCGCATCGCGGCACGGCCTTGTAAAATCCGGCGTTCAGCTTTCCCCGCCGGTCCGGGAAGCCTCCACCTCCTGCGCCGCCGGCCCCAGAGTGTCCAGCAGCCGCTTTTTCAGGGTTTCCCAGCGCCAGGGCTTCCCCTCCAGGAAAAACGACAATGCCACCTTCAGCCTCAGTTGAAGGTATTTCGTCTCCGGAAAAGAAGAACACATCATCTTTCCCAACGCGGTCCCGTCCACGCCCGGCACATGCCTTACCGACAAATCCCCCGCCGCCAGCCTGGATCTCCACGCCGCCGCGTATTCCTCCGCGACCGTGGAACCCCGGGGCGTTTCGATCACCACCGTTCCATCGGAATCCGCGTCCGTGTGAATCATCACATGCAGGACACGTTCGTTCCGGCGGAATTCCTCCTCCACCCGCTGGAGCAATGCCGTCCGGTAGGGACGTTCGTATCTGTCGATCAACTTCACCTTCGTGGCATCCGGCAGTTTCTCCGAAAAACGGCTCCAACGCGCGTCCCCCTCCTGCTCGAAGTCAACCAGCAGCCGCGTCACATCCGCATGCACCAGCGGCGTGCGGTATTTCATGGAAAACCCCTGCGCGAGATTCAACGAGCCCGGCTCCCAGCCTTCCGTGGACGCCACAGCCTCCTCCGATCCCTTGAAAACCGCCCGGTGAGCCTCCGGCACGGCGCATGTGGCATAACTGCAACTGAACAAATAGGTGATCATGACAATCTCGCGCCTGCACGAAACGGGCGGCTGACGGGCCGAACCTGAGCCGGAATCTCCCGCAACGCAACCCCCCATCCCCTCCATGCTTCCCCCGCCTCTTTCCAGCCCTTACGATCCCCTCATGCAGCCTCCCCCGCCCGTCGCCCTGAGCATCGCCGGTTCCGATTGCTCGTCCGGAGCCGGAATTCAAGCCGACCTCAAGACCTTCCAGCATTTCCGCGTCCACGGGCTCACCGCCGTCACATGCGTTGTCTCCGAAACCGCGAACATCGTCCGCGCCGTCCACCCGGTTCCTCCGGAAATTGTCGCCGACCAGGTCTCGCTCCTGCTGGACTCCTTTCCCGTCGCGGCGATCAAAACCGGCATGCTTTTCTCCGCCGCGCACGTCACCGCCGTCGCCGAAATCCTGAAACGCCACCCCGGCATTCCCCTCGTCGTCGATCCGGTGATGATCGCCTCCACGGGCGCGCGCCTCCTTGAGGACGATGCCATCGCCGCATACCGCGAACAGCTTCTCCCCCTGGCCGGTCTCATCACCCCGAACCTGGCCGAAGCGGAAACCCTGCTGGGGGAAAAAATCACCTGTGCCTCCGATCTCGAAGCCGCCGCGCTCGCGCTTTCCGCACGCTTCGGCACCGCGGTCCTCGCAAAAGGCGGCCACCTCGAAGGCGACGGCTGCCTCGATCTGCTCGCCATCGACGGGACCGTGCAATCCTTCACCGCGGATCGCATCCCGGTTCCCGGGTCACACGGCACCGGCTGCACCCTCTCCGCCGCCATCGCCGCCCGCCTCGCCCTGGGAGATTCCCTCTCCTCCGCCACCGCCGCCGCGAAAACCTATCTCGGGCGCACCTTGCTCCATTCCTATATCTTCCCGTCGCTCACACCCGTCCACGCGCTCAACCAGGGAACAACTTTCCCGAACAACCCGGAAACCGATACATCCTCACTTCCTCCACTGTAGAAAGATTTCAGCCGGAAATTCCCCGCCCGAATCCAAAATCCTGACAACCCAATCCTCCCATGCCAACCCTCCGCAGCATGATTGCCCTTCCGGCCTCACTCTCCCTCGCCTGCCTGTCCTGCGGAGACCAAAAAGCGGAAGACCTCAACCCCGCTCCATCAGGAAAAACCGGAGCCG
Source organism: uncultured Luteolibacter sp. (assembly GCA_964629955.1). Taxonomy (GTDB): domain Bacteria; phylum Verrucomicrobiota; class Verrucomicrobiia; order Verrucomicrobiales; family Akkermansiaceae; genus Luteolibacter. Next base: position 1,830 of record CAZVSA010000020.1, on the reverse strand, counting down.
TCGCCGCTCCCATGCCGGAAATCAAACTCCGGGAAGACGCCGCTCCGGACGGACTGATATGGGTGGAGGGCGAGGAAACCGCGCACTCCGGCATCACCCGCCACGGCTGGTATGACATGGTCCGGAAGGACGAACTCTCCGGAGGAGATTGGCTTTCCCATTTTGGCCCGGAACCGGGGGAAGCCACCCATCGATTCCATGTTCCATCCGCCGGAAATTATCATTTCTGGATCCGCGCCAATCCGGTGGCCTCCCCGGCAATGAGTTGGCGCATCGGGGAAACGGAATGGAAGCCCGTCGATTTTTCCAACCCCGTCCAGAACGTCAACATCGCCACCGACGGTGCGCCGGACATGCGCTTCATCGCATGGATCGACATGGGAACCATGGAACTCCCGGAAGGAGACCAAACCATCGGATTCCGGATGACGAGCGGCAACAACCACCACGGAGCCATCGACGCCATCGTCTTTTCCAAACTCCCTTTTGAACCGAACTTCGGCCTGCGCCCCGGACAAAAATCAGGTCTCACCGGCGAAGGCAAATGGGCATTCGAGCCATCGCCCGACACCTTTGAAGACGGAGCCCTTCTCGACCTCCGCTACCTCAACCACATTCCCGCCGGGAAGCACGGATTCATCCGCACCTCGGAAGACGGGGAAAGCTTCGTGGACGGAGAAGGAAATCCGATCCGGTTCTGGAGCGGCACCACCTACGTGGCGAACGACAAGGCATCCGTGGAGGAGATCGAACGCTGGGGGAATTTCTACGCCAAACGCGGCATCAACATGGTCCGCTACCACGGCAGCCTCGCCCCAAACTCCGGGAACGACCCGGGAAAAACCAACGAGGAAGCCCTCGACGAAATCTGGCGACTGGTGGCGGGAATGAAAAAATCCGGCATCTACACCACGATCTCCCCCTACTGGGGCAGCCACACCTCCTACCGCCCGGAATGGGGAATCCCCAATCCCGATGGCGAAAGCATGACCGGCCTCCTTTTCTTCGATCCCGCCCTCCAGGCCGCGTACAAGGCATGGCTGAAAGACCTTTTCACACGGGAAAACCCCTACACCGGCATCCCGCTCAAGGACGATCCCGCCCTTGCGATTTTCCAGATCCAGAACGAGGACTCGCTGCTTTTCTGGACCTCGCAGGCGATCAAGGGAAACGCCCTCGCCCTGCTCCGCAAACAATACGCCGCCTGGCTTCTGAAAAAATACGGATCGCTCGACAAAGCCTTGGAAGCCTGGGAAGGCCATCGCCACGAAGACGACAACTTCACCGGAAACGAAGCGGGCCTCCACACCATCTGGCACCTCACCCAGGAACAGCAAGGCGGAGCCCGCAAACGCATGGGGGACCAGCTCCGTTTCTTCTCCGAAACCATGCATGACTTCAATGCCATGATCTCGCACTACCTGCGGGAGGAACTCGGCGCCCCCCAGCTCATCAACGCGGGCAACTGGCGGACCGCCGATGACGTGAAACTGCTGGATGCGGAGCGCTGGTCCTACACCGCGAACGAAGTGACCGGCACCAACAAGTATTTCACCGCCGCCCACATCGGCGAGCGGTCCGGATATGCCATCCTGCAGGGGGATTTCCATCAATCCCGCTCCGCCCTCCGGCATCCGCAAAGCATCCCCGTGAATGCCAAGCAACCGGCCGGCCACCCCTTCATCGTTTCCGAAAGCCAGTGGGTTCCCCCGAACCTCTATCAGTCCGAAAGCGCCCTCACCGTCGCCACCTATCAATCTCTGACGGGCGTGGACAGCTTCTACTGGTTCACCATCGGACACGGTTTCCAACCCCCGTTTGAAAAATGGG
>CAZVSA010000019.1:23699-26680 GCA_964629955.1 uncultured Luteolibacter sp. | reverse complement strand
GCCAGGTCGCCCGCTGGATGTCCTACCAGCGGAACATGGCCGCCGGCCAGCGCGTCCGCCTCTTCTTCACCCCCGAACGCCCCGAACCCGGAGCCACCGTCACCCTCAATGCCAACGCCTTCGATCCCAACGGCGCCCCCCTTGAAAAAGGCTCCGTCTTCGTGGACATCACCGCGCCCGATGGCCGGGAACAACGGGTCGAACTCCAGAAAAACGACACCGCATGGGGCGCGTTCAGCGGCCGTTTCCGCGTCGATCTCCCCGGAGCCTGGAAACTCCGCGCCGCCGCCAGCGGAGCCGACGACCAACCGGTGGAAACCACCATCCTCGCCCAGGGCGTGGAAATCGAAAAAATCGGCCAGCCCGCCCGCCCCGAAGTGCTCGACGAAATGGCCCGCGTCTCCAGAGGCCGCAGCATCCTCCCCGATCAGCTCGGATCGCTCGTCAAGGAGATCAACGCCCTCCCGGAACCCCGCCCGCTGGAAAGCAGAATTCCCCTCTGGTCCCACTGGGCCACCGTCCTCGGGCTCATCCTCCTCCTCGGCATCTTCTGGACCGGCAGAAAATTCAACGGCGCGTTTTGAAAGTCCGCACAAATTTTCAGATGCTGATTCTCTACACCACCGAAGACGGCAAAAGCAAAATTCAGCTCAGAGCCAACGATCACACCGTCTGGCTCACCCAGTTGGAAATGGCGGAACTCTTCGATGCCACCAAGCAGAACATTTCCCTGCACCTCAAGAACCTCTTCGAGGACGGGGAGCTGAGTGAGGATTCAGTTGTCAAGGAATCCTTGACAACTGCCGCCGATGGGAAGCGCTACCTGACGAAGCTCTACAACCTCGATGCCATCCTCGCCGTCGGCTATCGCGTCCGCTCGCCCCGTGGCGTCCAGTTCCGCCGCTGGGCCAGCACCGTTCTCAAGGAATACCTGTTCAAGGGCTTCGTCATGGACGACGAGCGGCTCAAAAACCCCGACGGTCGCCCCGATCACTTCGACGAGATGCTGGAACGCATCCGTGACATCCGTGCCTCGGAAAAGCGTTTTTATCAGAAAGTCCGCGACCTTTTCGCCCTCTGCAGCGATTACGACAAGAGCGACCGTGCCACCCGGCAATTCTTCGCCATTGTCCAAAACCTGCTTCTTTTTGCCGTCACTCGGAAGACCGCCGCCGAACTCATCGGCGCACGAGCCAACCCCAAGGATCCGCATTTCGGACTGCTCACATGGAAAGGCGCGAAAGTCCGCAAGCAGGACATCCTGGTCGCCAAGAACTACCTCACCGAGGACGAGATCGACACCCTCAACCGTCTCGTCGTCATCTTCCTCGAAACAGCGGAACTGCGCGCCAAAAGCCGCCAGGAAACCAGGATGGGTTTCTGGAAGGAAAACGTGGATCACATCATCACCTCCAACGGCTTCCCGCTGCTCGCTCACGCGGGTTCGATCAGTCATGGGGAAATGGAGCAGAAGACCACCTCTCTTTATCTCGACTTCGACCAGCGCCGCAAAAAGCAGGAAGCGCTGGAAGCCGATCAACAAGACGAGGCCGATCTCAAAGCCCTCGAAAATAAAATCAAGCGCCGGAAAAACACCTGATTTTCCACTTTCCACATCACACTTTCCCATCTGATGCCCGGAGGCGAGGCGTTTCCTCTCTCCGGAAATGTGGATGCGATGCCGCATCTTCGTTTTTCGAAGAGCTGGCCCGGGAGCATTGAGGATTGCTCCGGCAGTCATGACGTGACATCCTGCTTCCGTGAGCGCCGCGCTTCTTCCATCGCCGGAAATTCTCAAAGCCTATTGCAGAAAGCGGGGCATCCGCAGGCTCGCGCTTTTCGGATCGGCCGCGAGAAACGATTTCGATCCCGGCCGCAGCGACATCGATTTGCTGGTGGAGTATGAAGAAGGCAGGCACCCGGGGCTGGATCATTTCCTCATCGCGGACGAGCTGTCGGGGATCTTCGGTCGCAAAGTGGACCTGAACACGACGGCGATGCTCGGCAGGTATCTGCCCGATGTTTCCAAAAGCATGAGGCCGCTGTATGGCGAGGAGTGATCCATTGGAAACGCTTCGGCAGATGCGTTCTTTCGCCGGCGAAGCGCGGGCTCTCGCCGAAAACCGGAGCCGGAGGGATCTCGACAACGATCTCGGTTTCCGCAGACATGCCGAACGGGTGGCGGAGTTGATCGGGGAGGCGGCCACGCTGTTTGCCCGGTAATCTCAAGGACGCTTGGCCCGAGGTGCCGTGGCGGCAGATCATCAGCATGCGCAACTGGCTGATCCATGGCTACGATGGGATCGATGCGGATATTCTGTGGGACGTGTTGGAGCACCGGTCCGGAGAGTTGGGCGAATGGCTTGGAAAAATCATCGCAGCCATGGAAGACGATCCACGGGAATAGTGTCGGCGTTCACAGCTTGCGACTTGGCTTTCTCCGCTGCGCTCCCGAGGTCATCGGTTGCCCAAAAGAACGGGGATTTTCGTTTCCAGCCACTGCCGGGCGGAGGCGTTTTTCAAGGCGCAGGCCCAGATGGTGACGACGTGCCAGCCGAGATTCTGGAGTTCGCGTTGTACGCGGAGATCCCGGGCGATGTTGCCTTCGATCTTGGCGGTCCACCATTCGCGGCGGGTGGCGGGCAGGCGGAAATCGGGGCAGCGCTCATGGCCGTGCCAGAAGCAGCCGTGGACGAAGACAACGGTGCGGAATTTCGGCAGGACGAGATCGGGACGGCCGGGAAAAGTTTTGTTTTTCGGACCGTTCACGGTGAAGCGGTAGCCGAGGCGGTGCAGCATGGAGCGCAACGCGATTTCCGGTTTGGTGTTGCCGCCGCGGATGCGCGACATGACCTGGGAGCGTTTTTCAGGAGTAAAGACATCGGCCATGACCGGAGAGACTATGAAAAGGACGCTGCCAACGAGCTTTTGAAGCCGCGATGCAGGAACCTGCCCGGTCCTGCGAACCGGTGGGCACGAAC
>CAZVSA010000019.1:18984-23689 GCA_964629955.1 uncultured Luteolibacter sp. | reverse complement strand
ACGAACTCCGCGAGGAATTCGCGCCCCAACCGGTCACCGGCCACGTCAGGAAAGAACTTCCTGATGGAAGCTGTACCAGTCGTCGAGGTTGTTGAGATTGATGGCATCAAGGATGGAGCCATCGTCGGGAATGCCGCTCGCTCCGAGAATCGAAGTGCGGACGTCATCCTGGTGATGGTATCCGGTGATCGCCTCATTGAGTTTCGCCACGGCACCGGCATCGAGGGAACCGCCGGATTGTTCGAGGATCCAGGCTTCGCACTCCGGATACGTGGGCTTCCGCGCCGCGATGAAATCTTCGAATGCGGATTTGTCGATTCCGAGGCCGTCCAGAACCATCTGGTCATACCCCCCGCCAATGGCGGGGTAATCGGGATGAAGTTTCCCGGCCGCGCCGAGCGAGACCTTGAGCCACAGACGGGGAAGATGAAGAACACCGAGGGGGCCGGCGATGCCGGAACTGATCAGGGGAACGATATTTGACATGGTATTGGATTTTCAGGGTTGGTCTGCATGCGTCACGGAATTTCCTCCCGTCGACGACGGCTCCATCATTCACGTGGGATTCCAACTTTCAACCGCTCGTTCAGGCGCGCTCTCCTTGAAGTCATCACGGCGTCACTTCAGCAGCGCCAGATAGGCGAAGAGATCCGCGACCTGCTTCTCCGTGTAGCCGTCGATCAACCCCTCCGGCATCAGCGAGCGCCTTGAAATGTTGTGCTCCTTCACCTGATCCTTCGGGATGGCGCGTTCGTCCGCGCCGATCTGGCGGAGAACCAGCGTTTTTTCGTTTTCCGACGCCAGGAAGCCGCTGGCGAACCCACCGTCCATCAGGGAGATGTCGTGGCGGTAATAGCCGCTTTCGAGCTGGGCGCTCGGGGTGAGAATGTTGCGCAGGAGGCTCTCGACACCCATCGCTCCCGCGCCGCTGAGATCGGGGCCGATGGCGATGCCTTCGCCGCGAACTTGATGACAAATCAGGCAGGTGGCTTGGAAAAGAACCTTGCCCGCTTCCGGATCGCCGGGCCTGGCAGCCATTTCGCGGAAACGGTCGAATTTCTCCGCCAGCGCACGGGCGGCTTCCGGCGTGACGAGTTCGGGAAAATCCGCGGTCCATTCCATCGCGGCTCCGCCTTTGACGGGCAGTTCGATGGACTCGTCCGGATAGCGATGGATCAAACCGGGCGCATCCCCGGATAGCAGGGTGCGATGATCCGCCTGAATCTCATCTCCACTCCGGGAGCGATCCCAGACGCGGAACTCGATGAAACGCGCGGCGGTTCCCCCGGGTGCGACGGCCCGGCCAAGATCAAGATTGCGGAGGGGCTCTGTGAACGTCTCGGAGGAAGTTCCCGCCGGTTCGCCGTCGAGATGGAGCGTCACGATGCCGGAGGCGTCGCGGGTGACAGCGCAATGAATCCACTCTCCCGCTTTCACCGCCCGGTCGGCGATCACAATGTCTCTGCCTGCGAAAAGGCGCAGACGGCCATCATAAAAATTGAGGTCCGCGCTCTCGCCGCGGTTGCCGAGCAGCGAGTTCCTGTTGTCGATTTCTTCGTCGAATTTGATCCAGGTTTCGACAGTGAAGGGACCGGTGAGATCAATGCCCGTGGAGATGACCGAGTCGTCGGTGCCGGGCAGGCGGATGGCGGGCATCAACAGGCCGGAAATCTTTTCGAGCATGGCGTGGAAAGCGGCATTGCCGGGGCCGAGCACGGTGGAAAGTTTTTCCACGGCGGATGGATCGAAGCCTGCGAATTCACCGGCGGCGGCAAGCCGGGCGAAAGCTTCCGCGGAAGGGTGCTGCGAAAGCATGCCGTCGAGCGCGAACTGGCGCAGCACGCCCGGAAGGTCCGGCCATCTCCTCGCGATTCCCTCGACGGCGGAGGGTCCGCCGGCCGCTGCGTAGCCCGAGAGAGCTTCGCGGACGACAGCGGGATCGGCATGGTCGAGGAGGGAGGCGCAGAGTTCCGCATCCGCGCCACGGATTTCGTTGAGCGCGCGCAGCAGAGCCGCGAGTTCGCCGGGCGGACGGGATTTTCGTGCCTCGGAGACGATGACGGGCGCGAGATCGTGAAGCTGGAAACGGCGGACGAGATCGAGCGCAAGCGGCAGCGCGTCCGGTTTCTCCGCGAGCAGACGTCGGGTGACGCGACCGGTGGTTTCGCGCAGCGATGGATCGGCGGCGGCGGAGGGATCGAGCTGGAGCAGAGCTTTCAACACGCCCTCGCGGCGGGCCGGGTCGTCGAGCAGTAAGCCGAAGGTGCGGGCCACTTCCGGCGCGGCCAGTTGCGCGCCGAGCAGGGCGACCTCTTCGGCGGCGAGCGGGCGGTCCATTTCGGGAAGCAGAGCCAGCAACCTGGGCGCACCTTCCGCAGGATCGAGCGCGAGAACGGCGAGCAGGCGCGGCTCGACCGGCAGGTCCCCTCTCCCGTCGGCCAGTGCGGCGGCAGCGGCGGGGTGGATTTCCAGCGCCCAGCGGATCAGGTAGCGGAGGAAAGTCCCCTCGTAGGCGGCGCGATCTTCGCCTTCCGCCGGTGCACCGGTATGACGAACCACGGCGGCGGCCATCTCCGGAGTCGCTTCCGCCTGGCGGCGCAGAGCGTTGGCCAATGCGCAGAGGACCTGAAAGTCGCTTTCCTCCCGGGGAACGAGGGCGAGGAATTCCGCCGGTGAAAGCGGTAGATCACCGGCGGCATCCAGTGCTTCGCGGCGGACATTCGCATCGGGATCGCCAACCAGCCGGGCGAGCAACTCCGCCTTCGCTTCGCCCATTTCCTGCAAAGCCCACAGGGCGCCGAGACGCGCGGGAACGGGCGAGGTTTCATCCGTGACGAGCGTTCGCAGCGACGGCACGACGCTCTTGTCCCGGCGGTCGCCGAGTTCCGCCCAGGCCATGCGGGCGACGCGCGCGTTCGGGCCGCCGAGCAGGCTCACGATGTCCTGTGGGGACAGGCGGGTGAGGTCGGGCGGCTGCGGGATTTCCCTGCCCGCCGGTTTCACCCGCCAGATGCGGCCGCTGGTCTTGTCGCGGTCGGGATGATTCCGCGGCACCTCGTTGTGCGAGATGATCTTGTTGTACCAATCGACGATGTAGAGGCAGCCATCCGGCCCGAAATGCGCGGCGACCGGGCGGAACCGATCGTCGGAGGAGGTCAGAAAATCATCCCTCTTGGTGTAAACAGGGTGTCCCTGCTCATTCATCCTCCGCGTGACGATCTGGATGCGGTTGGTGATCGGGTTGGAGAGGTAGAAGACCTTTTCGTCCGGCCATTTCTCGGCGAAGGGCGAGCCGTCGTCTTCGGCAAGGGCGATGCCGCTCAGCCCCGTGCCGCCCATGCGCTCGCCGGGCGTGGATTCCGGCAGCGTCGGCGCATAGGGCCGGAGCTTTTCCCGCGAACCGGTGGGATAATGCGTACCGGCGATGAATTCGGACACCGGATGTCCCATGTCGTTCGCTTCCTGGAGAAATTCCGTGCCATCCCGCGCGGTGGCGAAACCCCAAATGTTGTTAGGGCCCGCGGTGAGGAGTTCAAAGGCCGAACCATCGGGTTTCGCACGGGCAAGCTTGCAGGCGTCGAACGCCACCTCGCGCGAGCCGTCGGCGAAGGGAAGCCCGCCGGGACGGACGACCTTCGAGTGGTTGAAAAGGCCCTGCGCGAGATAGAACCAGCCACCGGGGGAGCGCTCGAACTGGTGCGGGAAAAGGTGCGAATCCTGAATGCCGAAGCCGGCGAGAACGGTCGAGTGGTTGTCGGCTTCGCCGTCCTTGTTACGATCTTCGTAGTAGCGGATTTCATGACCGTACTGGACCAGCGCGCCGCCTTTCCATGGCAGGAGGCCGAGCGGAATGGCAAGCCCTTCGGCGAAGACCCTGGGCGTATGCGGGCCGGGTTTCCATGGCTCGTCGAAGACCAGCACCTTGTCCCTGCCGCCGCGCTGGAAGAGGGCCTCGGCGGCTGCCTCGTTCTCATTGGCGTCCACCGGATACTCCAGGGCGGTCATCGTCCACATCCTGCCCGCGTGATCCCAGGCGACGGTGATCGGTTTGCCGACGCCCTGCTCCTCGGAAGCGATCAGTTCGATCTCGTAGCCGTCCGGCACATGGAAGGATTCCTTCTGCCGCTCCGGCGGGAGCGCGCCGCCGTCGGAAAGAGATTTGCTCTCCGCAAGAGCGGCGGCAGTCAGCAGCAAGAACAAACAGGCGGGTTTCATGATGGGAAGGCCATTGACGACAAAAACAACCAGATTCCGCAATCGAACACCACCACACGCTCGTGACCAGAACTCTTTTTGCCCCCCGGAAACCCACAATCCATTGATCATAAAAGCGCGCCCGGCTGGATTCGAACCAGCGACCGTCCGCTTAGAAGGCGGATGCTCTATCCAACTGAGCTACAGGCGCGTCGGCGGGAGGCTTAGCAAGCCCCCCCGGAGAAGTCAAAGCCGGTTCCCGGCCAAATTCATCCTTTCTGCTTCTTCACGCCGATCACGTAATCCAGAACCGCGTTCTCATCCTCCGATGGCAGGCCCGCATGGCGGATCATGTCCGGCATCACATCCTCCCATTCGTCGATGTCCAGATCCTGGGGTAGCATGTAGGTGTGGCATTCGCCGCATTTCAGCATGTACACCTCGTGCCCGCGTTGCAGGCGGGACAGGGGCTTTCCGACAGCGGCGGCCATCTCCCGGCTTGGGTTCGGCA
>CAZVSA010000019.1:0-18974 GCA_964629955.1 uncultured Luteolibacter sp. | reverse complement strand
GCTCCTTCTTCCGAGGCTGGAATATCCCCCATGTTCCCGCTCGCCGCGCCCGCTCCGGAGCCCGCGCAGGAAACCGCGGAAATCGCCGCCGCCACTCCGAGAACCATCGCCGAGCCAAAAAAAACGTTTCGCATGACGGAAACCAAGCACGCCTCCGAGCCCGGCACCAGCCACAAAACCGGGCGCATTACCCCACTGGTCTCAAAATGTCCCAAATACGGGTGAAATGCTCCTCCTCGAATCCAACCGCCCGCTTCAACACGTAGTCCCGCTCCAGCAGATTGGGAATCTTCTCCGCACGGGCCCGCTCCTCCTCGTCCAAAAGACCATGCCACCACGCATACCAGGGACCGACCGGCACCGGAAAATCGCTTCCATGGACAAACCGGTCCCTGAAATCGCACTCCAAAATCCTTCTCAGCGCGAAACTCCGGAACGGCGTGTTGAGCGCGCTGCTGTCCGCATACAAATGCGGAAACTCCGCCATCATCCCCAACAGAACCCCGAGATAATCCTCATCAAAAAATCCGCTCCTGCTCGCTCCATGGGCGGCGATGATTTTCACGCCGATCTCCAGCGGCCTGCGCAAATACCTGGGATCCTGATAGAGTTTGTTCGCCACCGGTACGGTCATTTCCCCTCCCGTGTGGGCGAGCACAGGCAAGCCCGCCCCGGCCATCCTTTCCCAGAATGGCTGGTACTCCTTGCGGGAACAATCCACATCATGGCAGTTCGGCAGCAGTTTCAGGATTCTCGCCCCACGCTGCAAACAACGCTCCAGCTCCTCAAGGGCATCGGGCCGCGCGGGATGAATCGAAACCGCCGGAAGAAACTCGGGATGCTTTTCGCATACCTCGAACAGATAGGTGTTAGGGACATGAAACGACCCGAAATCGCGTTTGCTCCCGTCCTCGCGATACACCTCGTCCTGAGCCAGAAGAAGGGCGCAATCCAAAGAGGATTCCACAACCCTCGCATGCAGCCTCGAAACATAGTGCTCGTCGAAATCCTCATGATCGACCCCGACAGGCATTCCGATCGTCCTGCGCATCATCGTCCCCATCAGCCGGTGCCAGCCCGCCAGGCGGATCCAGCATCCATTGCCCTTGCGGCCGTTCCCCACCAGATGGACGTGTCCGTCCATCCGCCCGCCCGGGCGGGGCGGTTCGCTCACCGGCTCCTTTTCCTTCATTGGTGGATGATGAAATCACTCGTTCCCGCAACAAGCCCAAAGGCAACCGGGCAGTGATTCACACACATTCTCAAACCACCCTCGACCACAGCACCTTCAGGTAGCGGGATTCCGGATAGTTTGAAAGCGTCGGATGATCGGGGCCCGCTCCCGTGCGATCGAAGATCTGCAACCGCTTGTCCCTCCGGTGCGCCGATCCCACGACAATCCGCTCGAACTCCCCCGCCCCGAGCTGGCCGGAGCAGGAACAGGTCACGAAAATCCCCTCCGGAGCCACCAGTTGCAGCGCCAGCTTGTTGAGATCCGCGTACTTGGCGGTGCCCGTTTCATCGTCCCTGCCGTGGATGAACTTCGGAGGATCCGCGATCACCACATCCCAGGTGCGGCCGTTTTCGATCATCGTCCTCGCCCATGTGAACGCATCGGCATGCGTGAATTTCACCTTCGCGTTGTTCAGGTTCGCATTGCGCTTCGCCATCGCGACGGCGGTTTCATCGAGATCCACCCCAATCACCTCCCCGGCCCCCGCCAGTGCCGCGGAAATCCCGAACCCTCCGGTATAACAACAAAGATCCAGCACCGTTCTGCCTGCGGCGAGAGCGGCGAACCGGCTCCGGTTGTCACGCTGGTCGCAGAAAAACCCCGTCTTGTGCCCCTCCCGGAAATCCACCTCATAGCGGATCCCGTTCTCGCGGATCTTCACCGTCCGCACCGCATCCGATTCCACTCCCCCGCTTCTCGGAATCGCCTCGATCCGGGCCAGCTCCGCATCCACCCGCACCACTACCCGCCGCGTTGCCAATTCCTCATGCAGCAGCGGAAGCCATCTCGGAAGACGCTGCCACGCCGCCAGACTGGTGATTTCCACCGACAACACATCGGCAAACTTGTCCGCCACGATCCCGGGGAGGAAATCCGCGTCGCCGTGAATCGCGCGATAGCTCTCCGTCCCCTCATCCAGTTTCAGGATTTCCCTGCGGAATTGCGCCGCCCTGCGGATCGCCCGCTCGAAAAATTCCTCGTCGAGATCCCCCTCCGAATGGCTCACCATCCGCAGCGGCATCCTCGCCTTCGGGTTCCAGAGGCCCCAGCCAAACGGCGTCCCCGCCTTGCCCAATACCCGCACCAGATCGCCCGGTGACGCGTCCCGCGAAACCTCGCCGATCATCTTCGGCCAGATGGAAGGGTGGAAGGTCTGATACTTGAGCTGGACGGTCGGCACGGCGGCAATACGAAGCACCCGCACGCGAATGTCAAAAACGAAGCCCGCACGCGCGAACATCGCGGCGGAAATTTCGCGGTTGCCATTCCTCCCGTTTCCGAAAGGGTCCGCCCACATGAAGATGCACCGCATTCTCGCCGAAGCCGCCGCCTCCATCGCGAAATCCGTCTTCCGCGAACACCGCGTGCTCGATCACGTTCTCGCCGAGGCATTTGAACAAAATCCCCGCTGGGGAAAGCGCGATCGCAACTTCATCGCCTCCACGGTATTTGAAGTCGTCCGCTGGAGGCGTGCTCTCGGATTTCTTGCCGACAGCGAGGAAACCAACGCCCTCTGCGCCGCCCAATGGGTCCGCATGGGTCACGAAATCCCCGACTGGTGGAGCTACCACGGAGCGAGCGCGGAGGAAATCCGCCAGCGGGAATGCGATCTCCCGAACCAACCCCGGGAAATCCGCGAATCCATCCCCGGCTGGATCGATGCCCTCGGCGAGGAAGAACTCGGCGCGGCATGGGATGCGGAAATCCACGCCCTCAACCAGCGCGCGAACGTCTACCTCCGCGTCAACACCCTGCGGACTACCCGGCAAGAGGCGATCGACTGGCTCGTCGGCCACCAGATCGAGGTCACGGAAGTCCCCGGCCTTCCCGATGCCCTCGTCCTCGCCCCGGGAAAAGCCCTTCCCAAGCCTCTCCTGCTCGATGGCCGTGTGGAAATTCAGGACGCCGGCTCCCAGATCATCACCCCGCTGCTCGAACCACAACCGGGCGAACGGGTGATCGACGCCTGCTGCGGCGCGGGTGGCAAATCCCTCCACCTCGCCGCGCTCATGCGGAACGAAGGCCGGGTCTTCGCGATGGATGTCGATGCCAAAAAACTCCGCGAGCTCGAACGCCGCGCGAAACGCGCCAACGCCCGCTGCGTGAAACCCAAGCCCATCACCGAAACCACACCGGAAGATTTCGCCAATGTCGCCGACCGCCTTCTGATCGATTCCCCGTGCTCCGGGCTCGGCACGCTCAAGCGCCAACCGGATCTCAAATGGCGGCTCAAACCCGCCGCGCTCGACCGCGTCCGCGGCATCCAGAAGGAAATCCTCTCCCGCTACACCACCATGCTGAAACCCGGGGGGCGCCTCGTTTACGCGACCTGCTCGATCCTTCCCTCCGAAAACCGCGCCGCCGTGGATTCCCTGTTGGAAAAAGGAGGCTTCACCCCGCTCGAAGAGCGCCACATATCCCCCGCCGCCACCGGCTTCGACGGCTTCCAGGCCGCCACGCTGCTCAAGGACGGCTGATTGCCTGACCCGGCAGGATTTCTCCCGTTCCTTTTCGCAATGATGGAGAAATCAACCTTCTCATGATCGGCTGCGGGCAGAATGCCCGCGCCACGTGGCTCGGGCATTCTGCCCGCAGCCTTGGCATGATAAAGGAACCACGAATCCAACGAATCTTTGGAAATTGAAACCGGGGCGGATTCATCCGAAAGAAAGAAATTCGTTAGATTCGTACGATTCGTGGTTCTTTCTTTTGCAGTGATGGAGAAATCAGCCCTGAATGCGTTCCTCGTGGCCTTTCCTCCATTCCTCGCCGAGTTCTTCCAGCGTCTTCCCGGTCCAGCGCTTCCACAAATCCTCTTCGTATTTCCCCTCACGGGCCGCCTGATTGAGCTTCTGGAGAAGATCCTCATCCTGAGTCCGGACCACCCAATCGAGGAAATTCGCCGTGATGCGGTAGCTCGCGTCGTATTTCGCATTGCCGAGGTTGCCCCGATGGATTTCGGCCCCTCTGGACTCCGGCTCGTATAAAAACCACCTGATGTAGTCGGCGATTCCTTCGGTAACCCAGCCGGGCGTCGGCAACGCGTTCCGGTTGTTCCTGCGCCCTCCCCAGTAGCTCTGAACCGTGTGAACCATCTCATGGACGGCACATCCGCGGGCCTCCCTCTCAAGCTGTCCGCGATACCAGCCGACATTCAGCGAAATCCTGTGCCCGGTGGCATAGGCGGGCGTTCCTCCCATGTCATCCTTGTATTCAAACACCACCGTGTCCGGCGCGCGATACCCCGGGCTCGGCAGAAGCTCCACGATTTTCGGATACCATTCCTTGATCACCGGAACGAGTTCGTTCTCCGACCATTCGGTCAAATCGGGAGCTTTGCTGGAATCGATGACATACGTGTATTTGCCATCCTCGGACTCATAGGTCTTCACGATCCGCTCAAGCGCTTTCAGCCTCTCCGGCTCCGGCTTGTCGGCATCGATGATGTCGATCTCGCTGAAAAACGTGTTTCCAAAACTGTCGCCCTCCTGCGTCCGGCTGATGTCAAACAACAGGTAGCGGTACGTCCCGATGTTCGTCCGTTCGCCCGCCGTGATCGACACCGCATGCTGCCCTCCCCCGTTCCCCTCCGCGGGGCGGGTGTCCACTTCCGCGATCAGCTTCCAGCCCCGCTTCGCCGGATCCAGATCCCCTTTCGGAGCAGGATCGAACCTCCTGAGCCCGTCCGTCCCATACAACTTGTACACCTGCGGCCCGCGGCTGCCGGAGTGCCAGGAGTAGGTGTTCACCGCACGCAATCTCAAGGTGGACTTCAGATCCACCGCGATCCGGCCGCCATCGCTCCCCCCGCGGAAAAAGAAATTGGCGGCAGGCTGATCCTCCCCCACCGGCACTTTTCCATCGTTGAGCGCCGTCAACTCCCCGCCGTTCCCATCGCGCTCGCCGTCGATGATCGTGAAAACCGCATCCGCCCCCGCGTCGTTCAATGCAGGCGTTGGCACCGGGTCCAATTGAAAGCCGGCCCCACCCTGGTCAAACCCAGAAAGAACCTTCACCTCGAAGGCATGAACGGCGGAAAACAATACAACGGGCAAAAGGGCGAATGTACGGATCATGACGGATGGATGGTTTTTTGAAACGGATCTACCAAACTCGCTGCGGTCCGTTCTAAGGACTGCGGAAAATTGATGGGGCAGGGTTTGTCCCGGATCAAGGGCCAAGTCGCCAAAGCCACCTCATTTTGAGAGTTGCCGGAAATGATGGTGGCTGCAACGCCGGAGGCGGATTTCCATCCGGTAGGGATGGACCGCCGGGCCGTCCCACTTTTTCCCGATCTGCCATGGCTCTCACCCCGGCCATTCCCCCGGCCCCGCCAATGGATGCCCCACCTGCTGCGGAGAGAACAGTCACGGCGCGCCCGGCGGTCACGCCCTACCCTGCCAAGAGACGCGGGTGAGTCATCGCACCCTGCCCTCGAAGCACGGGCTCACGAGTTGGATTCATTCTCGGAACACTTCTGGCAGGATGCCCGCGCTCCCTTGTCACGGGAAAATCAGCGGCGGCGGCGCAGCAATCCCAGCGCCCCCAAACCCGCCAGAAAGACGGAAGAGGGCTCAGGAATCACGGTGATGTAACCGGTATTGGCGAAGTCGGAAAAATCCCATTCCAGATCCCCGCTCAATCCCGCACCGGTGCTATTGAAGGTGTAACCGCCGTCAACAAACTGGTCGAAGTCCGTATCCAAAATTTGGAAACTGTCCCCGTAAGAGGGAGCGAAACCATTGACCAGCGAAAGGGAAATTTCACCGCCAGCGGTCAAGTCGCCGTTGACAATCAACCGGTCATACTCGCTTGGCGAAATCCCTCCGATCTCCACCTGCCACACCGAACTCGCCGCCAGCACGAGCGCCCCGTCGATGGTCAATGTCCCGGCCGAATTCCCGGGAGCAATGATTCCCTCCACTGCGATATCGCCGGTCACCGTGCCGTTGCCGATCAAAGTCTGGTCCGTGGCGAGCGTCCAGCCATCGGTGACCGACGCCACATTCAGGAAAGCCCCGGAACGCACATCAATGGTGGAGCTGTTGGCGATCGAGCCATCACCGGAAAGCGCCAGCGTCCCGGTTTGGACGACGGTGTCGCCGGAATAGGTGTTGGCCGCGGTGAGAGTGATGGTGTTGACGCCGAGTTTTATAATGCCGTAGCCGTCACCGTTGTCGCCGATGACGCCCGAGATCGTCCCGCCGAGGGTGCCGTCCTGCGAACCGATTCCCGCGTCGCCGGTCAGGGTGACGGAACCGGCCTGCACCGAGCCGTGCTCCAGCCGCAGCGCGCCGAGACGTGTCCCGTTGCTTTCATAGTAGCCCAGGCCGCCGATGAAGAGCTGGTATTGATAGGTGCCGCCGGGATCGGCGTGGTACATCACCTGGCCGTTGCCGGAGGTGGTGATGGTGGCCTGCGACTGGTCGCCGAAGGGCGAAGCGGTATTCTGCGTTCGCAGCCGGGCATCGGTCACGGTGATGTTGCCGGTGAAGCTGTCGTTCGAGGTGCTGAGAATATAGTCGTTGCTACCGGTGTTGGAGGCGGAGCTATTTGCGCGGAACTCGATGTCTCCGCCGCCGGCGATGCCGCCACCCAGTGTGTCGCCGCGGCGATCGTAGTGAAAAAGAACAGAGGCTCCCGCCGCCACCTCCAATAGGCCATTGCCGTGGGCCTTCCGGCGGACATTGCCGTCGCCGGCCGCACTCGCCTCGCCGTTTCCGAAATGGACCGCGCCCTGTGTGACGGTCATTGCACCGAAGCCGCTGTCCCCGGGCGTATTGTTGACGAGGGTGAGCGTCCCGCTGCCGGCTTTGATCAGATTCAGGGTGCCCTGTTGGCTGCGGATGAGTCCGTAGAAGGTGTCGTTGGTATTGGAATCGATTGTCAGAGTCGCCGTTCCGGGGTCGCCGGCATTACCAGGAGTGCCGCCTTCATCGTTCTGGATGATCGAAATATTGTTGGTCGAGGCGCTGTTCAGGCCATGGATCGTCTGACTGGTACCGCGGAGCTGGAATTTCGCATTCCTGTCGGAACCCAGTCCATTATTGAAATTCAATACGGATCCATTTGCGAACTGGTTGTCGGCGGTGGGGATCAGGAAGACATTTCCGCTGCCATTGCCGAGCGTCACATTGCCGGGAAGCGATGGGCCGGATGCGTTGGAGGCGAAAAGCGCGCCACCCGCCACCGTGGTCGTGCCGGTGTATGTGTTCCCGCCGGTCAGGCGCAACCAGCCCGTTCCGGCCTTGTTCAGCCCGGCCGATCCACCGAGAGCCGATGAGATGGTATTGTCGGTACCCGCTCCGGAAGTCACCAGACCGGAACCTGTCAGAATCAGGGAATCGCCGCCTATATCGTATCCGGAGGCATTGAAAGTCAGGCTGCCGGCCGTGGTTCCCGCCTCCACCTGGATCAGACCGGCGCCGGCGGCATCGAAAACCGCATCGTCGCCGTTGGTCCATGTGACGGGACCGGCCCAGTTCGCGCTGGTAGCGTTCCAAAGAAAATCGCCGTCACTGTTCGTCCAGGTGTTTTGTCCATGGCTCGCTGTGAGACCGGCCAGGAAGAAGAGAGAGGAGAGTCTGGATTTCATCGGAGTTTATGGGCTTTGATTTATTATCTACCGAGACATAAGGATCCACCGGCACGCCGGAGATTTGATTGAAAGGAATTCCGCATCAATCACATTGCATTCCCGGATTCTGCCAACCTTGCGGACTCCCTCAAATGCGCTTGGCAGGTGCCATGTGCCGTGTTGGAAGCGATCCCGTCACCCCTTGATCCGATCGCCGCATCCAAACCCGCGAACCCCGACCGATTCCGGTTGAAACAACCATCCATTCCGAAACGTTTACTGCCGCCCGTACCTGAGTTAGTTTTTCCCTGCCCGCCAATTCCGCCTTATACCATAACCTGCAAAGTATGATTTACCGATTCCGCAATTTCTTCCCTCCCCTTCTGGTGGCGCTCGCCGCCTTTTCTCCGGCCCTGCAAGCGCGGGAAACCCCCGAGTGGATATGGAGCAAGGCGTCCGGCGACGACGGCGAGGAAATCTACCTCCGCAAGACCTTCCGGCTGCAGGGTGGCGAAAAAGCCAGACTCGCCGCCACCTGCGACAACGAGATGACCATCTTCATCAACGGCGTGAAAGTCGGGGAAAGCCGCTCATGGGAAAACCCGCGCCTGATCGATCTCAGCGGCAACCTCGTGGCGGGCAACAACCTCCTCGCCGTAAAAGCCGTGAACCGCGGGGAAGGCTCCGCGGGCTTCATCGCGAAACTCCACCTTTCCCGTGGCGGTGAAACCGCGGAAATCGTCACCGACACCTCCTGGAAATTCTCCCCGAAACCGGAGGAAGGATGGAACACTTCCCCGACCATCAGCGAAACCTCCTGGAAACCGGCCGTTTCCATCGCCCCCGCGGGCCAGGGCCCGTGGGCCGGCCAGGTAAAAGCGGACACCCTCGACAATCTCACACCCGCCATGAAGCCCGAGGCCACCCGGCCGGAAGCGATGAAAATCAAGGAGGGCTTCAACGTCGAACTTCTCTACAGCGTCCCCCTCGATGAGGAAGGCTCCTGGGTCGTTTCCTGCTTTGACGACAAGGGCCGTCTCATCGTCAGCGATCAATACGGCGGGCTCTACCGCGTCACCCCTCCGGCCATCGGCGGCAACGCGGCAGACACCAGGATCGAGACCATCCCCGTCGAAATCGGCGAGGCGCAGGGCCTCTGCTACGCCTTCGGCGCCCTCTACCTCATCACCAACTCCGACAAATATCCCCGCGGCCTCTACCGCATCACCGACACGAACAACGACGACATCCTCGATAAAGTGGAAACCCTCCGGCTCTTCCCCAACACCGGCGGAGAACACGGCCCCCACTCGGTCCTCCCCGGCCCCGACGGCAAATCGCTCTACGTCGTCGTCGGCAACCAAACCGCGGTCACCGACGTGGACGCCAACCGCGTTCCGGAAAACTGGGCCGAGGACAACCTCCTCGATCCCCCGCTCATCGGCCGTGGCTTCATGCGCGAGGTCATGGCCCCCGGAGGCTGGATCGCCAGGACCGACCCCGACGGAAAAAAATGGGAACTCATCACCATCGGATTCCGCAACCAATACGACGCCGCCTTCGACAAACACGGCTCCCTCTTCACCTTCGATGCCGACATGGAATGGGACTTCAGCACCCCATGGTACCGCCCCACCCGCGTCTGCGAAGTCATCAGCGGCGGCGACTACGGCTGGCGCTCCCTTTCCAAAAAATGGCCGGTCCGCTGGGAAGACGGCCTGCCGCCCGTCGTTGACATCGGCCCCGGCTCCCCCACCGGCGTGTCGTTCGGTTACGGCGCGAAATTCCCGCAAAAATACCAGGACGCCCTCTACGTCGCGGACTGGAGCTACGGAAAACTCTTCGCCGTACACCTCAAGCCGGACGGCGCCGGCTACACCGCCGAATTCGAGGAATTCATCACCGCCAATCCCCTCCCCCTCACTTCTGTTAGAGTGAGCCCGAAGGACGGGGCCATGTATTTCCTCATCGGCGGCCGGCGCGTTCAGAGCGGCCTCTACAGGGTCACCGCGGATGCCTCCGCCAGCCAATCCGGCCCCGTGGCGAACACCCTCCCGCCATTGCTCCAGCTCCGCCGCGAGATCGAAACCCACCACGGCAAAAAGGACCGCAGGACGGTCGATGCCGTCTGGCCCCACCTCGGCCACGAAGACCGCCTGATCCGCCATGCCGCCCGCATCGCGGTGGAACACCAGCCTCTCTCCCAATGGCAAAACAAGGCGCTCGCCGAGAGAAACCCGCGTGCCGCCCTCACCGCCATCATGGCCCTCTGCCGGTCCGGAAGCGGGGAAAAATCCCTCCTCGCACCCGTGCTGGAAGCCATGGACAAGATCGATTTTTCCAAACTCAAGGGGATCGACCGCGCCACCTACCTCCGGAACTACCAGCTCGCCTTCTCCCGCTTCGGCCAGCCGGACGAAAATCTCCGCGCAAAAACCGCCGCGAAACTCACCGCCCACTTCCCCTCCGGCGACCCATGGCATGACGTCGATCTCGGTGAAATCCTCGTCTTCCTCGGAGACCCCGTGTTCCTTCCCAAAGCCATCTCGATCCTCGAAACCGCCCCCACCCAGGAAGAGCAAATCTCCCATGCCAAAAACCTCCGCCTCGCCACCGCCGGCTGGACGCCGGAACTCCGCGAGCGCTTCTTCAAATGGGTCTGCCTGCGCGCCCCGACCTACAAAGGCGGAGCCAGTTTCCAAATGTTCATGGATGACATCAAAAAAGACGCGCTCGCAAAACTGACCGATCAGGAAAAAGCCGCCCTTCAACCCATTCTCGACGCCAAGCCCGATGTGGAAACCCCGCAATTCGACTACAGCGGACGCCAGTTCGTGAAAAACTGGACCGTGGAGGACATCGATCCTCTCCTCGCCGTCGGCCTCGAAGGCGGGCGAAACTTTGACAACGGACGCAACGTCTTCGGCAGCACCGCATGCTTCGCCTGCCACCGCTTCGGACAGGAAGGCGGAGCCATGGGCCCGGACCTCACCAGCGTCGCCGGAAAATACAGCCCGCGGGATCTGCTCGTTCACATCATCGAGCCCAACAAGGAAATCAGCGACCAGTACGGCCAGATCGAGGTAACCCTGACCAACAACTCCAAGGTATACGGCAGGATCATCAACCTCAACGGCAACACGATCATGCTCAATACCGACATGATGAACCCCGACGCCATCCAGGGAGTCGATCGCGCACGGATCAAATCCATGGAACAGAGCAAAACCAGCATGATGCCTCCCGGACTGCTCAACACCTGCACGGACGAGGACATTCTCGATCTCCTCGCCTATCTCCTCAGCCAGGGCGACAGGGAAAGCCCGCTGTTCAAATAGCTGAGAGTTAAGAGCTGAGAGCGAAGAGTGAAGATCCAGAGTCTTCCACTTCGACGTTCGATGTTGGGCGTTCGATATTCATGGAGAGTCTTCCCCCAATAACAAATAACCTCTCCCAAACCTCGAAGTGGAAGATGGGAACGCCAACTCTTCCTCTTCTCAACTCTCAACTCTTCGCTCTCAGCTCAAATCCCCGCCAGTTTCCCGATCAGCCTCGCCCGCAGCGGCGCCGCCATCCCCGCCAGCTTTCGTTGCTCCGCTTCATACAAACGGCGGCCCTCCTCCGTCTCGATGGGAATCGCCTCCCGCCCCCAGCGCCGCAAATCATACGGGCTCGCCCGCATGTCCAGCTCCCGCAGCTCCTTCGCAAGCTCGAAGCAATCCAGCAACAATCCCGACCCCACCCAAGGCATCGCCTTGGCCGCCCACTTGTAGAGATCCATGTTCGCATGCACGCAGCCCGGCTGCTCCATCCGCATGCGGAGATCCAGCGACGGCTGCAAACGGTTCAGAGGCTTCGCCTCCCTGGCGAAAAACCGGAACGCATCATGATGCGAACATGCGATCGCCCGCGACTCCACCACCGCGTCGATCTCCGCCTGCGGCAGCCGCAATCCGGCCGTCTCTCCATGCCTCACCTCCTTGCCCCGGTACACCATCGCCCATTCGTGAAGCCCGTGACACGCGAAATTCGGAACCCTGTCCCGGGTTGCCTCCAGCAATCCGCGAATCCACTCCAAACGATCTCTCTCCTTCGCCGGAAGCATCCCCGGATCCGCGAAAATCACGCCATCCACCTCCCTGTGCCACCTCGGAGAAAACCCCGGAGGCCACGCCCGCTCCGCTCCCCCCTCCGGCATCTCCACCCCCACCCCCGCACCCGGATGCCAATTCTCCAGCAACGAGAAGGAAAACGGATAATACCGGAAAAGAAAATCCTCCACCGGATGCGGCTCCCCGCGATCCCGTCTCGCCCTCGCGTCGCGGGTATGGACCAGCGCCCTTTCCCGGTGCCGCCGGGCCCGCTCCCGCCAATCCTCAAAATCAAGCGTCTCCTCCATGAAATCCGGCATTCCCCGCCAAGAAAATCACGATCCCCCGCCAAAAGCAAAATTTCCCTTGCGCATTCCGCCGTCCGCTCCTAATCATCCCGCCCCCGCGCCGAAAGGCGCATGGTTCCAAATCGCGGGATGGAGCAGCCAGGTAGCTCGTCAGGCTCATAACCTGAAGGTCGTAGGTTCAAATCCTACTCCCGCAACCAACATAAAGCCCTGAATCCGAAAGGATCCGGGGCTTTTCCTTTTCCGGGAAAAGGCCTCTGTAGGCTGCTACTGCA
This sequence comes from uncultured Luteolibacter sp., assembly GCA_964629955.1. Taxonomy (GTDB): domain Bacteria; phylum Verrucomicrobiota; class Verrucomicrobiia; order Verrucomicrobiales; family Akkermansiaceae; genus Luteolibacter. The sequence goes on along the minus strand of CAZVSA010000019.1, from coordinate 6,489 downwards.
GGCTGTTTCGAACAAGGCCCCCTTTCATTGGGAGCGGGACCGGAATGCCCGCAACGTCCCGGTTGGAAGCGTTGTTCCAAGCCGGGTCCGCTCCAAGTGAAGGTGGCGGCGTGAAGGAAGCCGTCACTCAGGGATCTATCGGGGAAAATGCGCGGGGAGGCGTTTCAGTGCCGGATGATGCGGAAAAATCTCCGCGGTTCCTCCGCCTCGTAGCCGCCGGCCAGCAGGACGGTGGTGAGGCCGCCGCCCGCGGCTCCGGTGACGCTGGTCCATGGGAACCAGTCGGCGAGGTCTTCCGACCATTCGATTTCGTAAACGAGGCCCGCGCCGGAGGTGAAGACAAGTTCCACGTCGCTGGCCGGGGCGGCGGGGTCGAGGATTTCCACGGAGACGATTTCCAGCGGCGGCGGGGTGCCGGTGAAATCGCGCGGATTGGTCCCGGCAAGGAATTCGGCGAGGTTGTCGATGCCGTCGCCGTCGGCGTCCTGATGCTGCTCTCCGGGCAGGTTCGGATTGAACTGATAGACCAGCTCCCACCAGTCGTAGAGGCCGTCTCCGTCTGTATCTATCAGGGCGGAGGATTCGAGAGCGCCGATGTCGATGGCGGCGCCCATGATCCTGCGCGCGCCGCGCTGGTCCTCGCCACGCACACCGGTGGTAAAGGACGGGCTGCCGGCGTTGATCAGAACGCTGCCGGAGGCCAGGTCGCACACCAGGGAGTAGCCGCCCAGGTCGTCGAGTTTTTGGAGTCCCAGCGGCTGGTTTTGGAGATCGCCGGTTCCGGTAAATTGCGGCTGGACGGTGTCGGAGGCATTCCAGCCCCATGAGGTGAAGATGCCGGCAGCCGTGAAGTTGTCAGGCACGGAGCCGCCTCGGATGTTTCCGCCCAGGGCGGTGTGGGTCATTTCCAGCCGGGTGCCCGCCGGGAAATGGACGGCGGAGCCCAGGCTGCTGCTATTTCCCTGGAAAGTGCAGTGCGAGAGCATGACCGGGCCGCCACCCGCGGCGCGCAGGGCGCTGCCGGCGGCGAGGCTGTGGTTGTTTGCGAAGGTGCAGTGGTCGAGGATGAGATCGACGCCCTGGTGGTAGATGCCGCCGCCCGAGCTGGACGAGACATTGCCATAGATCGCCGCGCGGGAGAGGGTGAGGCGGCCGTTGTTCACAACGGCCCCGCCGTCCACGGTGGTGTCCGCACCGGTGAGAGAGACGGCATGCATGGAGAGCGAGCCGCTGGCGGTGACGTTGAAAAGGCGGGCGGTGCCGGAGGTGGAGACTTTGACCCCCCGGGGCAGGCTGGTGGCGTCGATGGTGACGGCCTTGCCGTTCACGGAAAGCGCGCCAAGCGCACCGAGGGTGCAGGTGGCGTTGCTGAGGGAGGGGGCGAAGGTGATCCTGCCGCCCGGCGGGCAGTCACGGATCGCCTCGCGCAGCGAGACCTGGGGGCCGGACGGGGTGTGGAATTGGTCGGCGGTGGTGGTGACGACGACGGGCTTGAAGGCCTCGACCGCGCCGATGTCGGAGCGGGTGATGCCGTCGCCATTGCCGTCCTTGCGGAAAAGGAAGCCGCGGCCATCGCGTTGCAGGACGCCATCGGCGGGGTGTCCGGCGTCGATGGCCGGGCTGTGGGTGAGCGGCGTGTAGGTGGGGATGGGGCCGCCGTGCCAGCCGAGCGGGGAAAGGCGCACGGGGATGCCGGAGCGGGAGTTCGGCCCGGTGAATTCGTGATCCATCAGGAGAGTGTCGGAGAGATTGTAATCGCCGGTGCTCTGGGAAAAGTTGCCGTTGGAGATGCCGGTGGTGATCCGGTTTTCAGCGATGATGCAGTGATCGTAATGGCTCCCCGGGTAGGCGTGGTGGCCGGAGGTGGTCCCGCGGTTGCGCATGACGGTGCAGTGGTTCATGGAGAGGGAGCCGGTGGTCAGGGCGACGGCCCCGATGCCGCTCAGGGCGCGGTTGTCACCGATGGTGGCTCGCTCGAATTGCGCGCTGCCGCCGGTGGAGATGCCGCCGCCGGCGCCCTGGGCGACATTGCGGACGATGCTGGAGCGCTCGACGGTCAGCAGGGTGCCCGCGCCGGTGAAGATGCCGCCGCCATCGGCTCCCGAGCGGTTTCCGGCGATGAGCGCGCGGCGCAGGATCAGCTCGCCGTTTCCCTGATAGTAGATCGCGCCGCCGTGGCCGGTGGCTTCGTTGAAGACGAAATTCGTGTCGAGAATGGCGACGCGCCCGCCACCGTAGGCGCGGAGTCCCGCACCCGCTTCGGTGGAGATGCATTCGGCGATGCGGCAGGATTGGAGGGTTAGGCCCGCGCCGTTTTCGAGCAGGATGGCGGGGTTGGATTTCTGGAACGAGATTTTGCGCAGGATGAGGGTATGCGCCTGGTTCATCCGGAGCGCCGCGCCGCCGGTGCGCTGGATGGTGATGCCGGCGGCCAGATTGCTGGCATCGATTTCCGCAGGGACGTTGATCAGGAGCGTCGATCCTAGGGTGATGGTGGCGCCGTTCAACGAGGGTGCGAAGGTGATGCGCCCGCCGGTGCCGAGCTGGGCGACGGCTTCGCGCAGGGAGAGGGTGGCGGGGTTGTTGGTTTCATCCACCGCAGTGGTGACGATGAGCGGAATGGCGGACTCGACCGCGCCGATGCTGAGGTTCGCGGTGCCGTTGCCGTCGGAGTCCTGCACGCGCGGCTCGCCGCGCTGGTCGGTCGCGGGCAGGGGGACGATGGGGTTGACCGTGTCCCCGGCATCGAGCGCGGGGCTGCCGGAAAGCGGGGCGTGGGTGGCGGTGGGGCCGCCGTTTTTCTCCAGGGCTCCGAGGAGCGGATCGGAGGTGGAGATGAAGCCCCAGACGGCATCGGCGGGATGGACGAGGATGCCACCGTGGAAGAGCTGGAAGCTGCCGCTGCCGGCGGTGGCGAAGTTCGGCGAGATGCCGGGCTCTGTATTCGAGCTGTCGTGAACAATGGTGTTTTCCACCAGGCAGGCGCCGCTTTCCATGAGCACGGCGGCACCGTCGCCGGAGGACGAATTTCCGCTGAAGGTCGAGTGGGCGATCCGCAGTTCGCTGGGGAAAACCCCTGAGGTGGGGCCGACGCGCAGCGCCGAGAAGGCTCCGCCGGAGTTGCCGGAAAAGGTGCTGTTCACCACGGTGGCGCGCATCCGGTCGATGCTCAGCGCGCCGCCCTCGTTTTCGGAAAAGGTGCAGCCTTCGATCGCAAGCGTCTCGTTTCCGGTGGGGCCGCCTTTGAGGATCACAGGGGTGCGGGTGTTGCCGTGGAAGGTGGAGTTGCGGATGAGCCGCTGCCTGGTGCCTGCGGTTTCGAGGTTGAGGACGCTGTGGGCGTTTCCTTTGAAAGTGGAGCCGTCGATGGTGAATTCCGGCAGGAGCAACGGGGTGAATGGATGGGTGAAATAGCCGCAGCGGACGAGGGTGGGATGGGCGGTATCGGCGGCGGGGGCGGTGTTGTCGCGGAATTCGCAACCGAGGAAGGTGAGGGCACGCCCCGGAGCGGCGGGGATGCCGCTGACGCCATTGCCGTCGTCGAGATTGACCGCGTGGCGCATGCGGCTGTTTTCCACCGTGCAGTCCCGCCAGGCGACCCACCCCGCGGGGTTGAGCATGGCGAGCGAGGGAGAGAGATCCCGTCTGTTGTACCCGGCGAAACCGGGGAGATGGGGTTCTTCCGCTTCCGCCTCGATGTCCCGGAAGCCGCATTCGTTGAGAAGCAGGGTGCGGTAGCTGAAGAACTCCGGGTAATACGTGTACATCGCGAGCCGGTCCATGTTCATGTTGAAGACCCGCGGGGTGGCGGTGAAATTCAGGCGGGTGCCGTGGAAGTAGCGGATGGCGGCCCAGCCGTGCACGCCGTTCGAGTCGGCGACGCCGAGCTTTCTCTCAAAGATGGTGTGCTGGCCGTTGCCGCTGATGGTGATGCCGTCCGGCAGGTTGGAGGCGTCGATGACGACGATGCCTTCCCAGAGCAAAGGGCCTTGGGTGAGGGTGATCGTTTGTCCGTTGAGGGCGGGCAGGAATTTCACCTTCAGCGAGACGTCGCGCCTTGCCGTGGCATCGGGATACTGGACATGGCTGTTCCATGCCTGGCGCAGGGTCTGGCCGCCGGCCGGGACATCGACGAGCGAGGTCACCCAGTAAATCGCCGGTTCAAAGAGCACCGCGCGGCCCGCGGAGATGGAGCGGCTGCCGCCGCAGGAGTAGGTCAACGCCGTGGTGCTGTCGTGGTTCTGGGCGCCGATCGTGTATCCGCCGGCCACCGGGCTGGCATCCTGATACTGCATGAGGATGTCGCCGGTGTCGAAAAGCAGCACCTGGAAAGTAAAGGTGGCCTGATGGGTTTTCCGCTTCATCAGGTGCCACTGGAAGACATGCACGCCGCCGGGGTGATGGGAGTGGGGGCTGCGGTGGAAGTATTGGTAGTACACGCCCGCGAAGCCGGAGTTCGAGTGCTCCAGATCAGCATGATAAACATAGATCCGCGCATCCTCCGCAGGGTCGGTGGTGTGGCTGGGAACGGCGGGCAGGGGGCAGTCGGGCGTGGCATCGGCCCCGGTATCCCCCCAGGCGGTGGAGAGGTAGCCGTTGCTCGACGGGACGATTTCGCGGATGACCTCCCCGCGGTAGTGCCATGGCACGTCGAGCTTCACCGGCTCGCCGATGCCGAGCGGCGGGGCGGCACGGGAAGAAACGTCGTCACCGCCGGAGATGACCTTCCTGCCGGTGGAGTGGATTTCGATCCATTGATAGGCGGGGCCGTCGGATTCGAGGGAATCCTTCCAGCGGTATCCATCCGCATCCGGACCGCCGGTGGCGGCGGAGGCAGGGGGAGAGGCCGTGATCCACAAGGCGCATGCGAGCAGGAGGAGGCGTTTCATGAAGCGGGATAGTGCGGGGGCGTCTGTATCTATCGGAAAAAATGCCGGAGATCGAGAATGGTTGGTCGCTTACGGGGCCTCCGGTCCGAGCCGTTCCGGTCCGATGCCCGGGTGGGAGGCGAGGATGCGGTTCAGTTCGGCGGCGACGGTTTCCGCGGTGTAGGCTTCGATGTGCCAGCGGTGGCGCTCGAAAAGATCGGTGCCGGGAAACGGAGCGCGCGCGCCGGATTCGGAAATGAAAGGAAGCTCTTTCCACACTCCGAGATCCGCGACGGGGGTTTCGTCGCGCCTCGTCAACAGCAGTGTGCCGCCTTCAAAAAAAAGATTTCCCTCGCCTTCCCATGCCACCCGCCCGGGAAGAGAGGAAACCTCCGCGTTGGCGAAATGCAGCAGCGCGTGGCGGATGGAAAAGGCGGTGGCCCGGCTGCGGCAGCGGATGTCCGGCAGGGTTTCCCCTCCGGCATGGAAGAGGAAGGATTCGTTGAAGACCGCGCAGCGGTCCAGCTCCACCTGCACCGGTCCGCCGATGCCGATGCCGTGGATGGCGGTGAGGGACGAGTGATCCAGCACAATCCGGCAGGGGTCCCCTCCCCCGCCCTCGATCCGGATCGCCATTGTTCCGATCGCGAAAAGGCTGCTGTGGCGCGCTTCCAGCAGGGTGCCGGGCGCGAGGCGCAGCATCGGGTGCCCCCCGTCACGCAAGGAGTCTCCCATGGCGATGTTCAGGGTGCAGCCATCGAGGGTCAGCGAACCGGCGGCGAGGTCGATGAGCGGTTCGGCCTGGCGGCGGGGGTCGCTGCGCAGGAGGGTGAGGCCTTCCAGCCGCAGCGGGCTTTCGATGTGAAAGGAAGCCGCCGAGGCATCGGGAGCGCGGAAAACGGGCCGGACGCCGGGCGCGGCGCGGATGACAAGCGGCTTGCCGGGCGGCAGGCGGAGCGGAGCGAGCGGGTGCGGGCCTTCGCCAAGCACTTCGATGGTGTCGCCGGCTTTCGCGGCAGCGACGGCATCGGCGAGATTCGTGTAAGTTCCAAGGCGGTTGGTGGAAATGAAAGGGCGCGATCCGGCGAGGGAAAGATTCAGCCGGTGGGCTGCCGAAGGGTTTCGTGTGGCGAGCGCGGCTGCCGCTGCGGCGGCGAGCGCCAGGACAGCGATCAGGGCAGGGCGGCGGGGAAAGCCGCGGGGGGCTTTGCGTTTTTCCAGGGCATCCAGCACGGCGGCGGCACTGGCAGGGCGCTGGCGCGGGTCCTTTGCCATCAGGTTTTCGATCAGGCGGCTGAACCAGGCGGGGACGCGGGGTTCGGCCTTCGCGGCGGGCGGGGGCTCGGATTCCGCGACCGCGCGCATGACGCCATCCGGGGTGGCTGCGGCGAAGGGCAGGCGGCCGGTGGCGCAGCGGTAGAGCAGGGTGCCGAAACTGAAGAGATCGGAACGCGGGCCGGATTCCCCGCCGGAAATCTGCTCGGGAGCCATGTAGTCGGGCGTGCCGGCGACATGCACGGCGTGGTCCGGCGCGGAGTGGCCTGCCGGGCGGGCAATTCCGAAGTCCGCGATCCAGAGACGGGCGCCGGCGGCGTCGAGCAGGAGGTTGGCGGGCTTGATA